>JAILJX010000008.1 GCA_024694365.1 Kiritimatiellia bacterium | reverse complement strand
ATCCTTTTTCAGGACATATGCCCCTGCAAATGGATTATTGGTAAAACACAACTCAAGCGAGGCTGAAAACGCCGTGTCCCCGTTACCTTCTTCATGGAGCCTAATCAACACATCTGAGTGGAGACCGCTACCATACGGCTTCACCCAAGAATAACATCCAAGATCAAATCCCAGCCATTCGTCAAACACCGGGCACTTGATAAGGGTGTATTCAAGGCTGGGCAAATCCACAGGAGAAACGATTTGTTTAAGTGCTATTTCTCTCGTCGCACCATATGGTTGCCATTTACCATCCACGACTTTAGGAGCAGACTGCGTGTTGGACAAAGACCATTCGGCATGAGAACGGTAGTAGCCCGGCTTTGTAACATTCCATACACACGAGCCATTGCATCGGCCAGATACAACACACTCTCCATTAGTATTGGAACGCAATATGGAATTCTTGAATCCGCCCTGAGAATAGTTGCTCCAAAAGCCGAACTCCACTTCAGCATCAGGAATGGGAACTCCGTCCGCATTGACTATGCGAAGTATCATCTTTGCATCCGCACCCGCATTCAACGCCCTTGCGAATTCCGTCGATTCATCGCAAATGGCGCACGATGTGATGAATACCACCACGACCGACGTAATAATTTTCATCCTCTTCATCGCACATCGGTGCTACTTGCATTTGTTTACAGCCCTCTGGATTACTTGAGCTCCGCCAAGATATCCTCTAGCAGATAATTGTCGCTCATGAGCTGCATCCCGTATTTTGGCTCCATTAGCAACCTATATGTCTTAGTCGAGTACAAGACGTCTAGCGCCTTCTCTGGAGATATGTCAAGAGCTTCTGCGAGCTTCATTACAAGCCTCGCTTCTTTCCTCCGCAGCACAGACTCCCTCATCGATAAATCCCCTCGCTGCGTATGAAGACGAGAAATTTGTCAGCGACCTCTTGATTGAGGATGCACAACTGATGATTGAGTTTCTGGTAGGCCAACTGTCCCAAGGCCTGCTCTGCTGTGATTACGCCGTTTTCGTAGTCTTCTACCGTGTCGATGACTTTGTCGTTGGCGACACCGCCTTCCACCACATCGTATTCGGAGCTTTTCGATCCTCCATGCCGGCTGTCTACCACATAATCCAGCCATTCCATGTCATACGTCTCGAAGAACCTATGCCGGTAGCCCTCCTTTTTGCATGATTCAATGTCAAAGTCGTAAACGTTCAGAACAGGAGTCTGTCCAGGCCGGCGCCCAGAAATGGTCTTGGCCCACGATTCGGCCTGATCCTGCAAGATTGTCAGATAAAACCCCTTCCCAAAATCGACAAACGCCCGACCTATGCCGACGAGCGGTTTGACCACTTCTGTGCAAGAACCGTGAAACAGTCTCATTTCGCAGCCGCCTCCCAATTGACGAGGGCTTCGGCGATATCATCCGCGACCCAGCCAATGCTCTGAGTGTGGAGATCGTCATAGCGGGCCAGCAGCCGGTTGTGTATGAGATCTTGAGCCTTGAGGCGGTCATGCATCTGCCAACCTGGGATGCCGAGGCGTGCAGCGCCGGCTTCGATTGCCATGATTGCAAAGTGGATTTTCCGATATGCGTCACTATCAGCAAACGATTTCGGCTTGCCGCTTACATTATTAATCGACGCCTCGTGCAACTTCATAATAGCGCTATTATACCACATGTCAGAGCGGATGGGTAGGGGGCAGTTGAATGTTGCCAATGTGATAGTGTCGCCAATACCATTGTTGCCAATTTCCATTACCCTCATTGGATATTGGCGAGAGAGGGATGGTGGGCGGTGAGGGACTCGAACCCCCGACCCGTTGCGTGTAAAGCAACTGCTCTAACCAACTGAGCTAACCGCCCTGAAAATCACTCCATCACGCGCTCGACGGTGATCTCGGGATCTATCTCCTGAAGAGCGATCTCGATACCCTGCTTCAGGGTCATCATCGCGAACGGGCACGATCCGCAGTGGCCGACGAGTTTCAGGTAGACGACCTTGCCGTCGATCTTGACGAGTTCGCAATCTCCGCCGTCGGCCTGCAGGCCGCCGCGCAGTTCTTCGAGTTTCGCTTTGATCTTGTCTTCCATCGGTTGCATCTCCTGAAATGGCTGTTGAAGGATATTATATCAAATTTTTCCGGACTGTGCATCGCGCGAACGGCGAAAACGTCCTTTTGAGCAGGCGGCCCCGAGAATCAGGAGCGCCAATCCAGGAACGAGAAACCACTGAAAGCGCTCCGTGAGGCTTTGGCCTGCGCGCATGTCCTCCTCCGCCTGCTCCTCGATGGCGACATGGTGGATGAAATCGTCGTATATGTCATACAGGGTGCGTCCGGCGCGGCCTGCGGACCGCTCCGCGCCGAGCTCTATGTAGTCGCCGCCGGATTTTTCGGCTATGGCCCTGAGGGTCGCGGGTTCAAGCTTCACGAGAACCTCGCGCCCGTTGTCGACCAGGGTGCGCCCGCGCCAAGGGATCGGCGAGGCGACATCAGCCCTTCCCACGCCGACGGCCAGGATCGGCACGCCGCGCGACTTGGCCGTCTCGGCCGCCGCGAGCGCGCGGCCCTCGAGATCGCCTCCGTCGGACAGCAGGACGATCGCGGTGTCGCGTTCCGTTTTCGGACCGGTCCCGTCTTCGCCCGGAATGAGTTCGAGAGCGCGTTCTATTCCCGACGCGATGCTGGTGTTCCCGCCCTTCGCGGAAAGCTCGGAGAGATTGGAGAGAGTCCGCTCAAGGAATGCGCGGTCGTCGGTAAGCGGACACAGTATGGTCCCCGAGCCGGCGAACGTCACAAGAGCGCAGCTTCCTCCTGCCGCGGAGACGCCATTGGTCGCGAGGAGTCCGCCGATAAGTTCGGCAGCGCCCGTCTTGGCCTGCCCGAGGCGGCTTCCGACATCCTCCGCGAGCATTGAGCGCGAGACGTCGAGGACTATTATCGCGTTGCGGCTCAGGCGCACTATCTTGCCGGCCGCATCGCGCTGCCCCCATTGCGGACGTGACGCGGAGAAGATGACGAGCGCCAGCCCGACAAGCATGCATGCGGCCTGGACTCCCGCAAGCGGGGCTTTTGGGGGATTCAGCGTAAGCAGGGCGAGAGCTTTCTCGCGGCGTGCACGGAGATACACGGCGAAAAGTCCGACGAGCGGAACCGCAAGGAGCAGGGAAAGAAGCCATGGATGGACAAAGCGCATGGTGGCATCCTCAATGATCGTGTTTGCCTTCGCCGTGCCACGGGATGAAGGCGGGCACCTTGTCGAGCCCTGCAGCTATGCGCTGCCTGACGGCCTCGTACACGAGAATCGTGGCGGCAGCGGAGACGTTGAGCGAGTCGGCGAGGCCGAGCATCGGAATGCGCACGCGCAGATCCGCGCCGTCCATCCATTTCGCGGTGAGTCCATACTGCTCCGCGCCGAGGGCTATGGCGACGTTTCCGGTAAGGTTCACCTCGAAATGCAGCTTTTCCGCGTGGGGAGAAGCGGCCAGAACGGAGAATCCCCTTTCCTTGAGGAACGCGAGCGCCTCTTCGGAGGTGGATTCGACTATAGGGACGGAGAACATCGTCCCGGTGGAAGCCCGCACGACATTCGGATTGTGGATGTCGGTAGTGCGGTCGCAGACGATGACGGCGGCGACTTTGGCCGCGTCGGCGCTGCGGAGGATCGTTCCGAGATTCCCCGGCTTCTCGATCGCCTCGGTGACTATGACAAGTGCGTTCTCCGGAAGTTTCAGATCGGAAAGCTTCACCGAAACGTGGGGGCCTACCATCAGAAGGCCGTCAGGGCGCTCCTTGTAGGCGATTTTCCCGAAGCATGTCTTCGAACAGGTGTACACCTCGGCGCCAAGCTTTGCGCAATCATCCACAATCGACGGCTCGTTCTCGTTCTTGAGATAGAAGTCCGGGCAATGGAATATCGCCCGCGGCCTGTAGCCGTTGTCGAGGGCCCGACGGCATTCGCGGTAGCCCTCGACTATCATTTCGCCCGACTCTTCACGCGCCGAGCAGCTGCGCAGCTTGACGACGTATTTGAGTTTCGGATTGCTTGGGGAGGAGATTTCCATCAGTCGTGGCAATGGCAGGAGTGTCCGTCACCGTGCCCGTGGCATCCGCATCCGCCGCCGCCATGGTCGCACGAGCACCCCGTCGCATCCTTGTATTCGATTTTGGCCGACGAGCGAAGATCGGCGACGAAATCGTCCATGGCCCTTCCGCGCGCCTCGTGGCGGAGGAGATCCTTGATCTGGTCGTGGACGTCGACGAGAGTCTGCGCGCCGCCGGGCTGTTCGTCCGCCTTGTAGATTATGTGGTGGCCGAACTGCGTCGTGACGACGTCCGAGACCTCGCCTTTCTTCATGGAAAAGGCCGCCTTGTCGAATTCGGGGACCATCATGCCGGGGCCGAACCATCCGAGCGACCCGCCATCGCGTCCGGACGGGCAGTCGGAATGCTTCTTCGCCTCCTCGGCGAAATCCCCGCCGGCGACGATGCGTTCGCGGATTTCCCTTATTTTTGCGAGCGCTGCGGATTTCTTCTCCTCGCCGTCACCGGCTTCGGTCTTCACGAGAATGTGCTGGCAAAGGACCTTCGGCTCTGCGACGTATTCGGACTTGTGGGCCGCATAGAAAGCCGAGACCTCGTCTTCCGTCGGATCCGCGACGTGGGCGCAGGCCTGGTTGACGAGCATGTTTACGCGCGCACCCTTCTCAAGCTCTTTGCGGAAGGACTCTTCCGAAATCCCCTGGGCCGCGAGAGCCTGGCGGTAGTTCTCCTCGCCGCCGACCTGCTCCACGACCTTGGCGACCTCGGCGTCGATATCCTTCGCCGTCACGGGAAGCTCGAGGCGCGAGGCCTGGTCGAGGAGAAGCTTAGCCCCTATGGCCTGCTCCAGAGCCTTGTCGCGGAGCTTGCCGAGATTCTTTTTCACCTCGTCCATCGTCATGCCATGGTTCATGTAAAAGCGGACAAGCCTGTCCATTTCGAAATTCACGGCCTCGGCCGAGATTTCCTGTCCGTTGACTGTTGCTGTTTTCATAATGTTCAAAAAAGAGGCTTGATAAGCGCGATGAGAGGAACAATCGCCGGTTCGGTCAGAACAGCCGGGTCACCTCGGAATCCATGCCGTCCACATCGCAGACGCGATTCTGGGCTATCGGTAGCGTTTCGAGATCGCGGAAGCCTTGGGGAGGGTTCTTCAGGACGTCCTCGCCGAAGGCGCGGGCGCAAGTCTCGGGGAACTTGTACGGAGTGGCGGTGGCCGCAATGACAGTCGGGCGCGATTTGGGGTAGCCGAGCCGCCTCGCGACGGACGTCGCCACGGCGGTATGGGGGTCGAGCACGCAACCGGAGCGCGCGCGGACGCCGCGCATCTCCTCCTCGGTCTCCTCCGGAGTCGCGACGCCGCCTTCGAAATCGGCGAAGAGTCGAGCTTTGGCGTCCGGGGACAGCTCGTAACGGCCCTTCGCGGAAAGGTCGTCCATAAGACGCGACGTCTCTGCGCAGGCTCTTTCGACGTCGCCGTCGAGTCCGCCGTTCAAAAGCCAGAGGAGGCGTTCGACGTTGGAGGATTTGCGGATGTCCATGGAGGGCGAATTGGTCACCGTGAACCTGTCGCCGGGATCGTAGACGCCCGTCTTGACGAAGCGCGCAAGGACGTCGTTCACGTTGGAGGCGACGACAAACTTTCCGATGCCGGCGCCGAGAAGCTTTGCGTAGTACGCGGCGAGAATGTTGCCGAAGTTGCCGGAAGGGACAACCACGTCGTACGGAACGCACGGGGACTCTGGCGTCCCAGCACCCTGCCTGCGGAGAATGGAGGAGGCCATGATGTAGTAGCCGATCTGGGGAATCAGCCGGCCGGTGTTGATGGAATTCGCGCTCGAAAGCGTCACACCGCGGGCGGCGGCCAGCTCATTGATGGAGCGGTCGGCGAAGATGCGCTTGACGGCAGCCTGCGCGTCGTCGAAGTTGCCGCGGATCGCAATCGCGTGGACATTCGCATCGGACGGGGTCGTCATCTGAAGGCGCTGTATGCGGGAAGTGCCGACGTTCGGGAAGAAGACCGCGACTTCTGTGCCCTCCACCCCTGCGAAACCCTGCATGGCGGCGGAACCGGTGTCGCCGGAGGTTGCCGTAAGCACAAGAACACGGCGTCCGCCGGCCGCATGGCGCATGAAGACGGGCAGCATGGAGAGCGCCACATCCTTGAAGGCCCCGGTCTTGCCGTGGAAAAGCTCGAGGATTTTGAAGCCGTCGGCATCCACCAGGGGAATCGGGTTTTCGGCCGGGAAGCGCGAGAGGAGGCGCTCGACGGCTGCATTGCGCACTTCCTCGGGGAAGTCGCCGAAGAGAGAGCTTAAGACGAAGTCTTCAGCCTCCTTCAGAGTCTCGCAGCTTGAGATGGGGTCTTTGGGGGCGCACTTATCCAAGACCGGAACGTAGAGTCCGCCATCTGGAGCGAGGCCCCGGAACACGGACTCCGGACCTGTCGCCGGCAGCCCCTTTCTTGTGGACACGAACTTCATCTCTTCATTTCCTCATTTGCTGAACAGGAACTCGACGACATCGCCGTCCTTCATCTCGTATTCCTTGCCTTCCGGCCTGAGAGCCCCTGCCGACCTGGCGCCTGCCGTCCCCTTGTTGGCCACATAGTCGTCGAACGAGACGACCTCGGCCCGGATGAAACCTTTTTCGAAGTCGGTATGTATTACGCCTGCGCACTTCGGCGCCTTCCAACCGCGGCGAAAGGTCCAAGCCCTCGACTCCTTCGGACCTGACGTGAAGTAGCTCGCCAGGCCAAGGGTATGGTAGGCCAGCTTGATCGTACGGTCGAGGGAGGACTCCGAAAGGCCGTAGCTGGAAAGGAACTCTTTGGCCTCGTCCTCGGAGAGTCCGGCGAGGTCCGCCTCCATCTGGGCGCATATGGCGACCATTTCGCAGCCCTGCTTTTCGGCGTAGGCCTTCAATGCTGCGACATGGGGATTCGCGGAGGGGTCGCCGAGATCGTCTTCGGCGACGTTGGCGCAGTAGATTACGGGTTTGTCGGTCAAAAAGTGGAGATCCTTGAGGACGGGCAGGATGGGATCGCCATCGGCGCGGGGAAAGCTCCTGACGGGCCTGCCTTCCTCGAGATGCTTCAGCAGCGCCGCGCAAGCCTCCGCCTCGGGCCGGAGCGGCGGCTTGGCCTGGGCTTCCTTGCGAATCCTCTCGTAGCGCTTCTGGAGCTGCTCCATGTCCGCGAGGACAAGCTCGGTCTCGATGACTTCGGCATCTCCGGCCGGATCGATGGGGGCTGATTTGTTGCCGCCTTCCTGCACATGGATTATGTCGTCGTTCTCGAAGCACCTCACGACATGGAGGATGGCATCGCATTCGCGGATGTTGGCGAGAAACTTGTTGCCCAGGCCTTCTCCTTTGGAGGCGCCCTTCACGAGGCCGGCGATGTCCGTGAATTCTACGGTCGCGCGGATTATCTGGGCCGGGTGGTCGATTTCGGCAAGCGCTTCAAGCCTGGAATCCTTGACCTCGACAATCGACGTATTGGGTTCTATCGTGCAGAACGGATAGTTTTCCGCGGCGGCCTGCTGTTTCTTCGTGAGAGCGTTGAAAAGCGTGGACTTCCCGACGTTGGGAAGCCCCACGATACCTACTGAGAGACTCATTTCGTTTCCTGTTCCTTCTTTTCCTTCGCAGGCGGCGTGTAGACCCATCCGGGATACATGCGCTTGATTTCACTGCGGTAGAATTCGGCGTCTGCGAGGCGGTCTGCCCGTACGGCCTCGACATATCTCCGTTCCAGGCGGGTTATGACGTTCGATTTGGTTTCCGCGGCCACAAGCTCCAGCATCTCTCTTTCAAGGCGGCGGGAGCGGGCCAGTTCGCGCGATTCGCGCGTGATGGACATGTCGTTCTCCGGAAGAAGCGGCTCGCGGGGCGACAGCATGTCGTCCTCGGCCGGTTCGGAAGTCGTCAGCAGATCTTTTATCGTCTTCTCCGGCTTGAGCGCCTCCTCGCGCTGGTCCAGATCGCGCTTCACGGCCGCGAGCTCGCGGGCCAGGCCTTCGAGGTCCATTCGTCTGAGCTCCAGCGTGCGCGCCTTGGCGTCCTCGGCGGCGGCCAGCTGGCGGACGCGTTCGGCTTCAGCCTCGGCAACGCGTATTTTCGCGTCCGCCTCGATCTTGGCCTTGGACTCTTCGGATTTCTGCGCGTCGGCGGCGGCCTTGGCGGCGGCCTTATCGGCTTCTGCCGCGACGCGGTTCGCTTCGGCGGTCTCGGCTTCATGGCGGGCCTTGTCGGCTTCGGCCTTCCTGGACTCCGCATCGGCCTTCGCCTTCTCGGCGTCTGCTTTCGCCTTCTCGGCGTCGGCCTTCGCCTTCTCGGCGTCGGCCTTCGCCTTCTCGCCGTCCAGCTCGGCTTTGCGAATCGCCTCTTGGGCCTTGCGCTTGGCCGACTCGTCCTCGCGGGCGACCCGCGCGGCTTCGGCCACGGCCTGATTCTCGGCCGCGGAGGCGGCATCCGCCTCAGCCTGGGCCGCATTCGCCCTGTTCTGGGCTATGCGGGCCCTGTCGTCGCTCACCCGCATCCACGCATAGACCGCGAAGACGACGGCCACGGACATTGCGACGATCGACGCGACACGGCCGCCGACAGCGTTCATTCGCCCTCCTTTTTCTTGGCGGAATCCGCATCGCTCTTGATCGCGGCGTCGGCGGCGTCCAACTTTTCGGACCTGTAATCCTCGGCCATCTTCTTCAGCTCCTCCTGGGAATAGCCATCGACCTTCTCGTCGAATTCGTCCTTCTCTCCGTCGTGGAGGCTGTCACGGAGCTGCTCCAGCCAGAATTTGCGCTCCTCTTCCGTCATGCTTTCAAGCTCCTTGGCGCGATCGATCTTCCATTTCTCGATCGCGAGTTTCGTCTTGCGGTCCTCATCGCGTATCTTGGCCTCCTCCTTGAGCTTGCGCAGAGTCTCTTTCTGGGAATCAGGGTCGGCCAGAGGCGAGGCGGACCAGCCATGGCTCTCCCAGGGCCGCGCGTCGCTGAGAGCGTTCTTGCGGCGCAGAGCCTCGGCCTGCGCCTCGCTGGCGTCGTTGAGGACATAGGGCGTCATGAAGACGAGAAGTTCCTTGCGGTCCTCACTCGTCGTCGTGGACGAGAAGAGCCACTTGCCGATCCACGGAATGTCCTTGAGAATCGGGATGCCCGTTTCGGACTCCGACTGGCGAGTCTCGGTCAAGCCGCCGAGGACGACCGTCTGCATGTTGTCGAGAGAGATGTCGGCCGACATCTTGCGGGTGATGGTGGTCGGAACCGAAACCGTCGAGGTGGTGGATCCGCCGACATTCGCCTGGATCGCCTGGTTCGCGCCGACCTGCGAATATTCCTCCTCGACCTTGAGCATCACGGTGCCGTTCGGGTTTATCTTGGGCGTTACCTTGATCGTAAGGCCTATCTCCTTCTGCTCGTAGTCGGGGACCGTGGTGCCGTTGTATGTGGAGCCGGAGTACGTGTAACCCTTCAGGAGGTAGCGCATCTGCGTGGCCTCGATCGTGGCCTCCTTGTTGTCGACGGTCATCACGATCGGGGAGGCGACGTACTTCGAGCGGCTGTCGTCCTTCGAAGCCTGGATGACGGCGGCGATGTTCAGCTTGTCGGACTTGAGAAGATAGTTGATGCCGGAGCCTATCGGGTTCGCGCCGCCGAACAAGGCGCCGTCCACGACATTGGTCCCCACGGACATCATCGTGTTGAGGAGGCTCGCGCCGGACCCGCCGCCGCCTCCGAGGCCGAAATTGCCGCGGTTCGCGAAGCCGTCGCGGATCATTCCGTAGATCGGGACCTGCACCTGCTGCCACTCGTATTCCGGATTGTTGTCGTCGTCGTAGCCGGTCACGACCTGCTGCCACTGTTTTTCGTATCCGGTTATGCCTTTTTCGCGTCCGCGGAGAACCCAGTCCACGCCGGTCTGGAGTTCATCGCCGAGGGTGACCTCGACGATGGCCGTCTCGATAAGCACCTGCGCGAGCTTGACGTCCATCGAATCTATTATGCTGGAAACCGTGGGCCAGACGTCCTTGTGGGCCATGACGACGAGACCGTTTATGCGCTTGTCGGCCAGGACGGTGACGTTGTCCTTGGAAAGCTCGCCAGCCTTGGACTCGCCGGAGCGCTGGTTCGCGGAAGTGCGCGCTTGAGCGCCGGAATTGGAGCTGGACGTTCCGCGCGTGAGGTTGGAGCCGGTCGCGTTCTTCGCGTTCGCGTTCTGGTTGTTCTTGCTGTTCTTGGCGGCCGTAGTGTTGCCGATGAGGTCGTTGATCATGTCAGCGACATCCTCGGCCTCGGCGTATTTGAGGCGAACGACCTTGACCTCGACCTCGGGCGTGGTCTCGACGTCGAGTTCCGCGATCACCTTGTTGAAAAAGTTCATGTTCGCTTCAGAAGTGATGAAGATGAGCTTGTTGGAGCGCTCGTCGGAGGTGATGAGGACCTTTCCGCGGATAAGGCCGCGGTCCGCATCGGACACGCTGGAGACGAGCGTCTCGGGGCTGGCGGCCGGAGCCGGCTGGTTTTCGCCGTTGCGCCCCGGGCGGCGCAGAAGGGAGCCGTTCGGAGTCGATGCAAGCCGCCCGCGCTGGCTGTCGTTCACGCCTCTCTTGGCGGCATCGCTCTCCTTCTCGAGCTCTTTCTGGGATTCGGCCACGATCTGCTCGATCGCCGTCTTTATGTCCGCCGCGTTCGCGTGGAGAATCTGCTTTACGTAGACGTTCTCGTTCACGGGGGTGGCGACATCTATCTCGCGGGCGACCTTGCGCATCGCATTGATGTTGAGGCCCGTGTCGGTCACAAGTATCTTTCCGATGCGTTCGTACACGAGGAGGAGACCCTTCGGCGACTTGAGGCCCTCAAGAACAGTCTTGGCCTCTTCGATCGGGATGTTCTTGAACGGAATCATGATGGCGAAGACCTTCGAAGAATCCGGCAGCTCGGCATCCTCCTCCACGATCGGGGTGACTTCGCCGCGCGCCTTGTCCCTGGCCATTGTGCGGACGAACTTGTCGCTGTCGCCATACGGCTCGATATGCACGCCGTTCATCTCCAGCACGGCCTCGAGGGCCTCGATCTGCTCCTCGCGCGAAAGTTTCTGCCCAGGTCTCGAAACAAGCGTTATCTTGGCGTCCGGAGTGCCCGGATCCTTGATGACCGTCTTGCCGACAAGCTGTCCGTAAAGCTTGAGCGCCATGTCGAGTTCCGTGCCGGTCGGGATGTATATGTCGCTCATCTGCTCCTCGTCGCCGGATTCTTCCGCGCCCGAGACGCGGGCGTCGGAGACGGCAGGGGCCGCCGGAGCAGGCGCGGCCGGAGTCTCGCTGCGGCGTCTGATGCGGCCCTGGGCTTCAGCCTGGAAGGCACCGGCCGCCAGCAGCAGCGCGAAAAGCGTAGATTGCAGTGTCTTTTTCATGGATGTTGTCTCCTTGCTCCTTCTCATTGCCCGTCCGGCATGCGATAAATGCTTGTCAGCGTCATGCTGCCCGACAGCTGGCCCGGATTCTTTTTCTCGTTCGCGGAGAAAGTCAGCTCGCTGACGTCGAACTTGCCGACATCGGAAGTCTCAAGCTCGTAAAGAAAACTGACGAGGGCCTCGAACGTGCCGGTCCAGCTGATCTTGACATTCATCCGCTTCATGCTGTCGAAGTCGTCGATCGGCTGCGGATTGTTGTCCTTGACGGTTATGCCGTGCTTGTGCGCCAGATCCACAATCACCTCCTGGCACCGCGTATCGGCGTTCGCGATTTCCGGTATTTTCAGGACCTCCTTGCGGTAGTTTTCCTCAAGAGTCTCCTTCTGGGATATGAGAAGCTTTTCTCTGCGGTCCTCCTCGATCTCCCTGTCGTATCCCGCCTTGGCGCTTTTCCACGATTTGGAGAAGTGCATAAACCACATCGCGACAAGCAGCAAGGCGAGGAGCACGGTAAATGCGACGCCGGAGACTGCCTTTTCCTTGTATGACATCTCGGCCATCACATGCCTCCCTCTTCCTCGTCATCCGCGAAGCTGCACTCGAACTCGAAGTCCCACCGTCCGTTCTTCGCCTGGTTCTTCTTCGTCTGGTCGACTTTCGTGAAGAACGGAATTCCGGCGTCGTCTTCCCGTCCGCTGATCTTGTCGAGAGTTATCGCGGAAAGCGCCTCTTTCAGCCTGAACACGGGCCGCTGATTGTCGCCGTCGGACCAACCGCGTATCGTCAGCTTGTTGTTGCGCCTGAAATCCCACCGGTCGAGGTGTATCGACTGCAGTGAATCCCCGGAGATCGTCGAGACGACCGCGCGGATGGTCTCCAGGCCGCCTCTGCTGCGGTCCGAAATCGACTTTACGGCATCCACTTGATCTTTTTTGGCTTTTACCCTGTCGTAATTCTTCGTCTGCTCGGCACGTCCCGCCTTGCTGCGTGATGTGCGGCTTTTGTACACTTGCGGGACGCCTGCGAGGACAGCCAGCGCGACAACGAGGACAAACAGGGCGCAACTGAAGAAAAACGTCATTTTGCGCTTGAACCGGGTCTCGTCAAGAACGTCGCGCCAGCTCCGCGGGAGGGCGTCGATCGAAGATGCGCCCTGCGCGTCTTCCGCCGCTGCGGAAGAACCGCCCGCCGCATCTTCCAGCATCTCAAGCGGAGGGTAAAGAGGCGAAGACGGGATTTCCCACCCGGAAAAATCCCCCGCTCCGACGGTCTGCCCGACGCTTCCGGGCCCGTTGAAAGCCTCTGCCGCCAGAAGCGACAGCATGATCTCGCGGGAAATGTCGCCGCCCGGAGACACCGCCCTCACATCCACGATGAGATCGTCGTCGAGAACGAAGACGGAAAGGCAATCGGAGCCGCCGATGAGCAAAAGCCTTCTTACCCGCTTCTCTGCGGGGCGGAACTTTGCGAGGATCCCCGGAAGGCGCCCGAGCTGCTGCGGTATTATGCGCGTAATGTTGAGATTCGCCGCATCGAGAGCCGTGGCGACGTCGTCCAGGGAGCCCTCGGGGACGGCCACGGCAAGGACTATCCTGCCTTTCTCCGTCTCGCGAAGCGTCTCGCAACTGACGGACAGGGGCTCGTCGGGGAACGGAGACATCGCCTTCAGCACGGGCAGAACGTACCCGTCCACATCGCCGAGGCTTTCCTCGGGGACGCGTATCACCTTTACGAGCAGGCGGCTGAGGGGCAGCGCGAGCACCACCTCGCGGTGCTTGCCGACCGAAGCCGGCACGCGAAGCTCCCCCCCCTCCAAAGACGCAATCTGGACACTTTCAGCCATTTCGGTTAATTATACCAAAAAATCGCGCGGACGTGGGGCGAAAAGCGGATAAGCAAACCTTTTTTGTTTCTCTTTTTCATGGACGGCGACAACATACCTCTCCGTCACTTACTGGCGCGGGGAAGCTGTTTTCTTACGGGCCGGTCCAAAAAATCTAGCCCGCCAACTCGCGGTCCACATCCGGAACGGCGGCAAGGAGGCGACGGGTATAATCGCTCTCGGGCGATTCGAACACGCGCGCCGAGGGGCCGGAGTCCACAAACAGGCCCTTCTCCATGACGCATATGCGGTCGCAGACATTCTTGACTACGGCAAGGTCGTGGGCTATAAGGAGTATGGACAGCCCAAGCTTCCGCCTGAGGTCGCGCAAAAGGTTGAGTATCCTCGCCTGCACGGAGACATCCAACGCAGAAACCGGCTCATCGGCTATGAGAACGTCCGGACGGCACGCCAATGCGCGCGCAATGCTGACGCGTTGGCACTGTCCGCCGGACATCTCCCTGGGATATTGGTCAAGTACGGCGCGCGAGAGGCCGACGAGGTCCAGCAGAGCCTCGGGAGCGGCGGGTGCTCCTGAAGATTCCGCCGGTTTTGCCCGCTTGCCGCGCGAAGAGACCTTCAAAACCTCGGAAAGCGTCTGGCGCACGGTCATCCTCGGATTCAGGGACCCCACCGCATCCTGGAAAATCATCTGCATGGACCCGGCTTTCGACACAATCTCTCCGCCTGTTTTCTTCTGCAGCCCCATGAGGGTTCTGGCGATGGTGGACTTGCCGCTGCCGGATTCGCCGACGATGCCAAGAATCTCTTTCGGCGCAAGAGTGAAGCTCACGCCCTTCACGGCTTCAAAATCGCCGTATTTCACCCTCAAATCGCGGATTTCCAGAATATTTTCCATCTTATCCGAGCTTTAGCAGTGCATGGAGTGAATCCATGAGTTTTCCCAGGCGGGTCTTGGCGGACTTCGCAGCGGATTCGATCCTTGCGCCATACAGCTTCATGTCGATGCCACCGCACGTCCCCTCGTGATTCTTGGCCTTTACGGCATCATCGGGATCTTCGGAATCTAGCTGGCCGAGATTGTCCCTCACGTCATGGTAGGCATCGCGCCATGGCGTTCCCCGGGCGACCTTGCGCAAGGCGACGTCTGTCGCGAAAACCCCGGGAGTGAAGGCGGCGCGGCATTTTTCGGCATCCGCGCTTACGCCATCGACAACCTTTGCGAGGATTCTCAAAGTCGTGCGGACGATGGCCGCGCCCTTCATGTAAAGTCCCTTGCAATCCTGCAGATCGCGGTTGTATCCGCCCGGCATCGCATGAAGCAGCGAAATGGCGGCCGTCTGCAGCCCCAAGACCTGGGCCGCCTTCGAACGGACGAGCTCAAGAACGTCCGGATTGAACTTCTGCGGCATTATGGAAGAGCCTGTGCAGTATTCGCGCGGGAGCCTGAAATATCCGAACTCGGGCATCGAGAAGAGGATCAGATCCTCGGCAAGGCGCGACAGCACGGCCATGAGCTGGGCAAGCGCCGAAAGAAGCGACGCCTCGCACTCGCCCCGCGCCATGGATGCGCCGAAGCAATTGTGCACGGTCCGCGAAAACCCCAGCAGCTCCGTCGTCCTTCCGCGGTCGAGCGGCAGGGGGACCCCGTATCCCGCAGCGCTTCCGAGAGGATTCAAATCGGCAAGGCGGTAGGCGGCCTCCATGTTCTCAAGCTGGTCAAGAATCATCTCGGCGTGCCCGGTCGCCCACATCTCGACGGTAGACGGCATCGCGGGCTGGAGATGGGTGCGGCCGACAAGAGGCACGGGGCCGGATCTCCCGCCGAAACGGCAGAGCGCGGAGGCGAGGGCGGACAGTTCCCTCTCCGCCTCGAGGATCTGAAACTTCATGTCAAGGCGCACATCCACGGCGACCTGGTCGTTGCGGCTTCTGCCCGTGTGTATCTTCTTGCCCAAATCGCCAAGCCTCTCCGTGAGGACGCGCTCGACGGCCATATGCACGTCCTGGTCGTCTTCCCGTATCTCGCATCTCCCTTTGGAGAAATCGTCCACGACTTTGGCGAGGGCCTTGCGGACATCCGCAGCCTCGGCTTTCGTGACTACCGGCTTCTTGAGCTTCATCTCGCTCAGCATTGTCACATGGGCCGCGGTGCCCATGCAATCCCAGACTACAAGCTGCCTGTCCAGCGTGACGTCATCCCCGACGGTATATGCCAGAATGTCGGGATCGACAGTGTTGTCCGTAATCGTTCTCTTCACCGCCTGTTTTCTCTTCATTGCGCATTCCTTTCCTCGTCTCCCTTGCGGGCGGACTCCAACGCGATTTCGAATTTCATGTCCGCATCCTCCAGAAGAGCCGAAAGCTCCTTTCCCTCCACGACACCGCGCGAGAGCTCGAAGAGGAACTTCGAATACGCCTCCGCCGCGGCGGCAAGCTCCTCGCCGCGTCCGCACCCGGCAAGCACTATCTCCCTGGATTTGGCAAGCGCGGCGAAACGGATGCGGGGATCGGTCTTGGCCAGCGCCATGGCGTCTTTGAAGGTGCAATCGTGGAAGCGTCCGGCGAAAGGCATGTCGAAACTGTGGGGGTACAGCCTGAGCCTGCTCGCGAACCGCAGCACGTCCGACTCCCTCGCGACGCCCGGGGTTATGACGGCCCTGAAAAGCCTCAGCATCCCCTCGTCGTCGCGATCCACCTTCTCGCCTTTCAGCCACCGGTCTATCTGAGCGTACTCCCAATCGTCCTTCAGATCCGGATCTGCCGCGCGCAGAACGGCGCCGGCCCGGGCGTCGTCCAGCGTCTCGCCATTCACGGCGAGCGCATACGCCTTGACGATTTCAATCCTGAGCCTGTCCAGATCGGACGTCGCGGGCGACGGAAGGCGTATGCGCGTAACGGGCTCCCCGGACTCGCGGCGCTCAGTCTTCACGACCACGCTGGTGTCGTTGGTGCGCCCGTCGCCGACGTATATCGATATCCCGGGCTCCTTGAAAACGGCAGGCTGGCGGCGATCGGCGAGATAAAGCTTCTTGCATACGCCCGCCGCGAAAACCGCGATCGGGCCCTGAAATTCGCGGCGCATGTCCGCAGGGCAGTCTCCGACGACCTGCACGAGCCCCGACACCTTCACCATGGCGGGCGCCTTGAACCTGTCTATTATCTCCGCGCGCGTGAGCGCGCCGGCGAGAATGGCCGCGCACAGCGTCATGTCAGCGCACCTTTATGAACAGCAGGAGAAGAAGAGGCATGAGGACAAGCTGCAGGAGAAGGAAGCGCAGCAGCACCTGAGCATTGGACCATCCGAGATTCTTCTTGCAATGGTCGTGGAGCGGGAAACGGATGCGCCGGATCACGGAATCCTCGCCTATGTCCATGCCGATCTTCTTCGCGCCCCTGAGGAGGAGCAGCTTCCCCAGCCCTCCGCCGCCGTTGACGAGAACGACAGGCGCGAGGGCGATGATGAGAAACGGATTGCCGGCGACCAGGACGGCCGTAGCGACGAGTATCCCCAGAAACCGGCTTCCCGCGTCGCCCATCAGGATTTTGGAAGGTTCGGCGTTGAACCAGAGGTATCCGCCAAACGCACCGGCGACCGCCATTGTCACCACGGCCCACGGAGCGGCCAGCGGATTCGGCGGAACAAGCAGGTATCTGGCGACCGGGCTGTAGCCTACTACGACATAGAGAAGCACCGCTATCATGACGAGCGTCACGAGCGTGAGCGTGCCGGCGAGCCCGTCCACCCCGTCGGAGCAATTCGTGGCGTTCATCGTGAACCAGAGCAGGAATGCGGCGCATGGGATGTATATCCATGCGTTGACGGGCCAGATGAACTTCGTGAACGGCAGCCAGACCTCCATGCGGCCCGCCTCGGCATGCCCGAGAAACACGAATGTCGCGATCGCAAGCGCGACCGCCGCGTCAAGGAGGCCTTTCTTCAACTGGCCCCACGGCACCTCGGCGCGGTCGTCAAGATACCCGAAAAGCATCGCGAAATAGAGCATTGCCACGGTCGCGAGATCCCATGGGCGCAAAGGAGCGAAAAGAAGTATCACGGGAAGCGCGAAAAGCGTGACGAACAATCCTGCGCCGGTAGGCTTGCCGGCGGACTTCATTCCATCCTTCCCGAGGATGGCCTTCCCGTGATCCCGCGGCAGGCGGCCCCAGAATTTCGGAAGGAAGAAAAGAGTGAGCGCCGCCGCGCTGAATGCGGCCCCCGCCAAAAGCAGAAGGTAGGAGCCGAGGAGGCGGAACGGACCCCAATATGGAGTCAGGCACTGGGAGAGGTGATAGAGCATGGGATTTTACCGTAGAATACTTTATGGAGAAACAGTCCGCGCGAAGGGGCGGTTTCGACCCGGGCGGTCCGCGGGGAGGCGGCGTCAAGGAGTTCAGTGACCGCCTCGGGCCGCTCGTTGCCCTTACCTATGGAGACGAGGAACCCGACCATCGAGCGGACCTGTTTGTAGAGGAATCCGTCGCCGCGAACGGTGAACAGGTGCTTGGGGCCGCTTTTCCTGACGCTGAAGTAAAACACCGTCCGCACGGTGGTCTCGAGCTTTCTGTCGGGGTTTGCGGCGAAAGACACGAAGTCGTGCCTGCCGACGAAGCGCGAAGCGCCCTCCTGCATCGCCGCAAGATCAAGGGGCCGGTGGCAAAACGTCCAGTACGGCGCAAGGCAAGGAGGCAGGATGTCCGCCTGGTAAAGCTGATACCTGTACTCCTTGCCTTTGGCGGAAAGGCGCGCGTCGAAATCCTCACGCGCGTATGCGGCCTTCAGGACCCGCACCGACTCCGGGAGGCGCGAATTCATCGCGCGGACGAGATTCCCCGGGGGTATGGGCTTTGTGAGACGGAAGTGGGCGACGAAACCGTCGGCATGGACCCCTGCGTCGGTGCGGGAGCTGCCGAAAACGCGGACCGGCGCGCCTTCAAGCCATGCAAGGACCTCCTCGACGACCTGCTGGATGCCGAGGGCGTTCTCCTGATACTGCCAGCCCGAATAGGACGTGCCGTCGTATGCGATTGTCGTGCGGTACTTCCGTCCCGGCGTCACTTGGTCAGCTCCCAAGCCTTCACGAGCATCCGCGGAATGTGGAAAGGCCCCTTGAATATGTTGCCCTTCGCAGGCTGCGCGACCGTTCCGTCGCGATGCAGATACCCGTACCACTCGGGGAACTTCCCGTCCTTGAGATGCTTCCAGGCCCATTCCGAGGCGAGCTTGTGCATCTTCTCGTATTTCTTGTCGCCCGTGACCTTGTAGGCGTAAGCCGTCGCGATGATCGTCTCGCACTGCGGCCACCAGAACTTCATGTCCTGCTCATAGCACTGGGGCGGAAGGTTGCGGCAGTCCTTGAAAGAGATTATGCCGCCGTATTTCTTGTCCCAGCCCCAATCCCACGACCAGTCGAGTATCTTGAGAGCGATCTCCTTGAGCGCATCGTCGTTCCTGTCCATTGCGACATCCAGAAGGAACCAGCTCGTCTCGATGCAGTGGCCGGGGTTGATGACGCGCCCCGCGAGCGTGTCGATGAACTCTCCGTTGGGGCCGACCATCTCGAGAAGCGCCTTGAACTCCGGATGGATGAAATACTTCACCAGCATCTCTATCGACTCAGTGATCTGCGCGTCCAGGACCGGATCGTCCGAAATCTGCTTGAGCACGTTCGCCACGTTGATGAGAATCATCGTCAGCGAGTGGCCCTGAGCCTCGAGGGACGGCTCGTACTTCGAAGGCATCCACTTCTTCGGGTTCGCCGTGAACTTGCGTATGCGCTTGAAAAGTTCGAGCGCCTTGCCGCCCCATTCCTTCTCTCCGCTCGCGAGCGAATACTCGGCATAGGCAATCGCGGCGAAACATTCGGAAAACACATAGCGGCGCTTCCTGAGGCCGACACCTTCGGCGGTCACCTCGAAATAGGCGCGACCGTCTTTGTCGAAGCAGTGGCTTTCGAGAAACTCGCAGCAGCTCTTCGAGGCGGCAAGCCAGGTTTTGTCCTTTTTCACGTGATTGTAGGCATAGGCCGCCATCCACCCGAAACGTCCCTGGAACCATACCGATTTGGTAGAATCGATGAGAGTTCCGTCCCTGTCGAGGCATGTATACACGCCGCCGTTCTTCCGGTCCCATCCGTTCTTGATCCAGAACGGCATGATGTTCTTGAGAAGCTCTTCCTTGTATGTTTTGTTCCACTTCTGCCAGTAGGCGGTTTTCATATCGGATTTCATTTGAGATTCTCCTTTCGGTTAGTCCCGCATATTTTACCATATTCCGCCGCGCATTGCATCATGCGCAGCGAATATGGTATAATGCGGGAAACACATCTCCCGGTAAACAAAGGCCAAGATGGGCGTCATACTCGAAAGCGAACGTAAATCAGCCAAGGCGCGTATTTTTCTTGCCGTCATATATTCAGTGCTTGCCCTCGGGGCGGTCACGATGGTGTATCCGTTCGCCGTCATGATATCCGGGAGCCTGTCGTCAAACTACGACTACGAGCGGCATTCTCCGGCGGTTGCGGGCTTTTTCGACAGAAACGACCGGTTCATGCGATCGCTCGCCACACACTTCGACAGGTTCCCGTCGGACATATACACGAACGCGCCGAATGCGTGGGCCAACCACACCTCATGGGCGCCTGTCGCGGAAGACCGCGCCGGCATAGCCGCTTTCGCCTCGCAGGAACTGGCGCCGTACGACAGCGAAGAGTTCCGCGCCGAAGCGAGGCGGCGCGCCGACGCCTTCATGCGAACGCTCGCCGAAGCGGACCCCAAAACGCTGGAATGCCGCTACGACCCGCGCGACGTGCCCGATTTCGTCAGGCGCAGATACGGCACCGTGGAAGCGATGAACGCCGACTGGACCGTTCCGTACCGGTCGTTTTTCGACGTTTCATTCCGCATCGAGTCGCGCTTGCCCGCGAACCGCCTCCCCGACGATCCGGCAAAATTCGCCGCATGGCTCGACTTCAAGAAAGAGTACGTAAAAAATGCCATCGCCGAAGGAGATTATGTCTCCCGCACGCTACCGGCCGACCACGCCGCGTTCCGCGACGAGATACGCAACGCCCTTGCGATCCAATTCGCCGATCACGGCACGAGAGACTTCCTGCGCGATGCGTTCGCGAACTACAGGACCGTCGCAGACTACCTTTTCCTGCGCGGACGCGCCTTCGTCAACACGATCATCCTCGTCGTCCTCTCGGTTCTTGCGTCCCTGACGGTAAACCCCCTCGCCGCATATGCGCTTTCAAGATTCAGGCTCAGGTCCACAGAACGCATACTGCTGTTCCTACTTGCGACAATGGCCTTTCCCGCAGCCGTGACGGCGATACCCGGGTTCCTCCTCCTGAGAGATCTTGGGCTGCTCAACACGTTCGCCGCGCTCGTGCTGCCAACAGTGGCGAGCGGAATGTCCATATTCGTGCTGAAAGGTTTTTTCGACGCCCTTCCGCGCGAACTTTACGAGGCCGCCGCGATCGACGGCGCCGGAGAGTGGACGGTTTTCAGGCGCATCACCCTTCCGATGACGACGCCGATACTGGCGGTCAACGCGCTCAACTCTTTCATCCACGCCTATGCGTCTTGGGAATGGGCGTTTCTCGTCTGCAGCAGGGAGTCGCATTGGACGCTGGCAGTGTGGATGTATCAGATGTCGTCGGAGACGTTTGCGGGTCAGCCTTGGTGCGTCATGGCCGGGTTCGTGCTGGTCTCCATACCCACGGCGACGGTCTTCCTGCTCTGCCAGAAAATCATCCTCAGGGGAATCGTTCTCCCGTCGATGAAATGAAAATCCGACCCGCCGTCAGCGTCCCCCGAAAACGACACGCGCGGCATTCGGCAGAAATCTCCTAAGACCGAAGGCGACCAGCGCCGCCAGAGACGCGATCACGACTCCAAATGCGCAGTATCCTGCCGTCGTGCCGGTAAACACCGAAAGCATTCCCGCCCGTTCCCCGACGAGACCCAAGATCTCTATGACGCCGGTGTGCAGAATGTACACGGGGAACGCCAAAGACGTCAATGCGCGGGGGAGAGGCTTGGATGGCATCAGCGACCAGACCCCGCACAGCAAGAACGGAATTGAAAGCCATGTAAGGGTGCGGCTGGCGACATCGACATAAGGATCTCCGCCGCGGACCGACAGGATGAACGCTCCCATGGCCAGTGCGATCAAAGCGTATGCCTTTTTCACCCCGAAAGCGGCAGATCGACTTCTTAGATACATTCCAAGGCAAAAGTAGGCCGTGCCGAAAAGCGACAGGAAACCCTCCTGGAACATGAACGTGAATTCCGTGCACTCGACGCCGTAATCGGGGAATATCCAACCGTTTGCAAGCCACACGGGTATTATGAACCACGGCTTGGCCAACCGTCTCAGAAGAGGGGATGCGGCGACAAGGACAAAAAGCGTGCGCAAAAACCACAAAACGGCCAGGTAGGGCTGGCGGTACGGCTCCAAGGCGAAAACAAGCCTCAAGTCTTCGCTTCTGAACCCTGCTGGGAACATTCCGGAAAACACGCTGCGGCCATACAGCAGATTGCCGAGCACGGGAAGAAAAACGTTCCGGAAAAAATAATGGACGGCGCACCAGAACACAAGCGGCACAAGAAGCGACATGGCGCGCTTGCGCAAAGCGGAAGAATACCATCCCGGCTGATCGAAGCGCCCGGCAAGCAGGAATCCCGCAGCCGTGAAGAAATACGGCACCGCTATCTTCGCAAGTCCATGGGAGAAATATCCGCGGATGAGCCATGCACCGCGACACGACTCATCCGCAGGGGTGTGTATGAAAACGACGAGAAACGCGCACAGCAAACCCATGTTCGCGAGCTTGCCGCTCAATCCATCGTCGATTTTCAGCATCTTTGCTCCAAGATCACTCCCACTCGATCGTCGCCGGCGGTTTGGGGGTGACATCCCATACGACACGGTTGACGCCCTTGACCGTCGTGGCTATCTTGGCCGCCAGCGAAGTGACGAACTTGAACGGGAGCTCGACAATGCCCGCCTTCACGAACTGGGATGTCGAGATCGCACGTATCGCGATCACGAATCCGAACGTGCGGGCTCCGTTCTTGACCCCGACCGATTTGACGTTCGTCATGACGGCGAAGAACTGCTGAGCCTTCCTGTCGAGCTTCGCCTTGGCCATTTCGCTTCTGAAAACCCAATCCGCCTTGCGGAGGATGTCCAGTTTCTCCTTCGTCAATTCGCCAAGGCAGCGCACCGCGAGACCGGGGCCAGGGAACGGCTGGCGCATGACCATCTCCTCAGGGATTCCGAGCAGCTTGCCGACCTTGCGGACCTCGTCCTTGTAAAGATACTTGACCGGCTCCACGAGCCCTTCGAATCCGATGTCCTCGGGAAGCCCTCCGACGTTGTGGTGGGCTTTGACGGCTTTGTGTCCGCCGACTCCGGACTCTATGATGTCGGGATAGATCGTGCCCTGGCCGAGAAATTCGATCTTGCCGAGCTTTTTGGCCTCCTCCTCGAAGACGCGGATGAACTCGCCGCCTATGCACTTGCGCTTGAGCTCCGGGTCGGTGATGCCCTTGGCCTTCTCCAGGAAGCGGGCCTCGGCGTCGATCTGGATCAGGTTGATTCCGAATTTCCCCTTGAAAACCTTCTTGACCTCTTTCGCCTCATTGAGCCGCATGCATCCGTGATCGACGAACACGCACGTGAGCTGCTTGCCGATAGCCTTGTGCAAAAGCACCGCGCACACAGAGCTGTCCACTCCGCCGGACATGGCGAGAAGGACTTTCTTGTTTCCCACCTGGGCGCGGATGGCTGCGATTTCATTCGCCACATAGCGCTTCGCATTGAACGTTTTGCCGACTTTCGCCAGCCGTTCCTTCTCTGCCTGATTCATTGCTTCGTTCCTTTTTTGTTGTTGGATTGTTTCAAAGCGTCCTCAAAAAGAATGCCGAATCGGTTATGGCAAACGCCCAGTCTCCGGGCATCCGTTTGAGAGCGTGCGCAGCGCCCCAGCTGTCGGAATACAGTATTTCGTTCGTCTTCTTGTTGTACCCGATTATCAACCTCATATGCCCTCCGTTCTGCTGGGGAAGGCCGGGCTCGCGCCATATGCCCAGCGTGACGCTCCAAAACACAGGATTCCCCTTGTCTATCTGCTCACGGACCTTCTTCACGAACATCTTCGCCCTGAAATCCTTTTCGCGCATCTCCTTTATCACGTCAGGCTGCATGGCCGCTATCATGTCGCCTATCATGAACGTATTCCCGCGCAGGAACTGTCCATAGCTTATCTCCGGCTTCTTGAGGCGCTTAGCCGCCGAGTTGTAGGCCTTTATGGCTTTCTGCGGATCGCCGTTCATATCGACGATTTCATTGTAGCCGAGACGGTACTTCGACGCGGCCTTGCGCACCGTTTCGCGCATCGCGTCCGTGGACGTCCCTCCCTGCGCCGTAGTGCCCGCTATCTGCGCTATTTCATGCTCGTCGACGGGATGCCCGTAATAGCGCAAAACACGCTCTGCCGTCGCCGCGGCGCAGTATCCTTTCTGCCCCTGGTCCACCATAGGCACATTGTCGATCCAAACGTCGCCGTTTTCTTCGCGCCTGACATTGCCCTTGGCCCCCCTGGCGCTTTTGACCTTTTTTGCAGCCTTCTTCGCGCCGAAAAAACGCGACGTGAGAACCACTCTGGCGAAATCCGCATGCGTATCGGCTTTGCTGTTGCCCGTTTCGCCCCAGGCAAGCTCGATATCGACCTTCCCCTTCGGCTTTTTCCACGTCTGGCGCTTCACTACCGAACCCCTTTGGGGCTTTTCGCTCTTTGTGCTGCCGGGCTTGCCGAGTTCCGCGGGAACGGCCTCGCGGATTTTCGCCAGCAGGCCGTTCAGCGCGTCAGGCCCCATTCCGCCCGATTTGTCGTCGCCGCGGTTGTACAGCGACATCTCCACGCGCTGCACGCCGCCCTCGGCGAAATATACGCGCGCCTCCCAAACCTCCAGCCCGTTCCATGTGCACGTCCCGCGCACGAGACAGTCTGCCGACGTCTTTTTCTCGTCTCCGATCTTGAAACCGGCGGAGCGGTGGGCTGCAACAAAAGCGTCTGCCGTCTGCATCCATGAATTCGTATCGGAGAAATGTTCGCCCAAATCGAAGCCTGGCGCGCCGTAGCCTGCAAGCGCGCAGAAAACCGCCGCGAAAACGGCCATTCCCAATGCATTTTTCATCGCTCGACCTTTCCTCATGCTTTTCACATCGATGAAAGACAATTATATCAAATTCCGCTCCGCACCGCCATAGCGCAGTTCCGAAACATCAGTCCAGGGACGACAGTATCGAGCGGCGCGCACGCGCGTCCGCGGGAGCGGGATTCTCCTCTATGTGCATAAGACGCACGCGCTCGACCGGGAGATACTCGATCCATGGAATCGCCACGGCATGCCATTTCCCGTCGCCACCGAGGACCTCCTCCGTATCGGTGCGTTTCTCGCCGCGGAAACCGTGCGCCGTAACCGATATGTCGCACGCGCCGCCATCTCTGCTTTCCACGCGCGTCTTGAGAATGTTTCGAGTCACGGAGTCCGGGTGGCGGAACGCCTCCTCTCCATGGAAATTGGCGATCGCCTCGTGCTCCCAGAAGGAAGACCCACCATGCAGCTCCGGCGCCATGGCGCCGCCCGGACGCGTCTGCTGATATAGCGGAATCGCCAGCAAAGGCGCCAGCGAAAAATAAACATCCTTGAAGTAACGCTCGTTGAAAGCGGTGAAATTCCCGAATGCGGCGTCGAAATCCCAATGGCGGAAACGCGCAGGATCGGTGTCAAGCACACCATCGTTGAGATGGCGGGAGGCAAGGATATTTATCCGGCGGACCTTGGCGAATGCGAAGTCGTCCCCGAAGCCAACAGACCTGTCCTTCATCAGCATCAGCATCTGCCGCTGCGCCACAGGGGTGAAAAGCAGCCGGAACTGAACCTCGTCATCCCTGTCCTTTGCGTGAAACCACGTCTCAAACTCATGGTTGTTCATGAGAGTGAAGTCTGAGGAATCGGAAAGGTTGCGGGAAAAGGCCTTCAGACGGCTCAACCGCCAATGTTTCCGGATGTTTCCGAAGAAGGCGGAGTCGTCCGCGTTCAGTCCCGACGGCTCGCGTGAAAACGAGAGGTCGGGAGCGGCTTCGTTCCCGTAGACAAGAATCTTTTCGTCTGAATATTCCGGTATGGGTTTGACCACCGTCGCGCGCAGCGTCTGATGGCGGGTTACGCGGCGCCTTTTGCCGTTGGAGTCGGTCTCCCATTCCGTCCACGAAATGTCTTTCGTTCCTTCGTATGTCTTTTCGCCCCACTGCATTTCCAGATATTCGCCGAAGACGAACGGATTGCCGTTGATTTCCCCCGATTGTGCGAAAATGATCGACTTCCCGTCATTGAAAGAATCATCCCATCCGTATCCTTCCTTGAGGCACAAAAGACGCGAATCTGTGAAATACGGATCGAAGGCGAGGCGCGGCACCGTAGCCTCGATCAGCTTTACCGGGATGTCCCATGTATAGAGTCTGTTGAGCGGCGCCATCTGGCGCCACGCCTCCGAACGCTTGGCGGCTATGTCGGCCTCCAAATCCTTCAAGCGCGCTTTTGCCCGCCGATGCACCGGAAAAAGCCATGACCCAAGAGCAAGACCCGCCGCAAAACCGAGAAGCCAGAATCCAACCGTCCCCGAATCGGCCTTCTGCGATGATGCGGCCGCAAAAATCGAGACCGCGGCCGTGATGAACCCGAGAACCATGAAGAAAAAGGAAGCATTCTTCTTTGTTCTCGCCGACGATGCACTTTTCTCCAGGGATTTTATCACGGAAACGAGATGCCTGTTCGCATCGCGGTCCACGCCGGAAGAGTCCGCCAAAGAAAGAAACTTCTCCCGCGCAAGGCGGGAGAGTTTATCCTTGAATTCGCCAGAATATGCGGCGAGCGGTTCGTATACGTCCTCGATCAAAAGAACGTACTCCTGGCCTGATCCTTGATTTCCCTGGAAGCCGAGAAAGGAATCCTGGTCGTGTAGCCTGCCCGTGCGGCGACTATCTGCTTGACCGGCCAATTGAACAGGTCGGCGTTCCACTGCGCAACAGTGTCGTTGTACAGCTCGCGCGCGGCCGTTATCTCCTTCTGCAGATAGGCGTTCTGCCTGATCGCCTCCTGTATCGCGGAATGCGCCTTTAGATCGGGATACGCCTCGACCTGCGGGAAAAGACGTCCGAAGCAGCCGTCTATCGTCCCGGCGACATTGTTGCGCTCGGTTTCGGGAAGCCTGCCGCCGCGGAACGCGGCGACAGCCTTCATGACATCCTTGTCGAGATCCACGGACTTGTCCACGAGACGCGCGAGATTCTTGAGGATCTGCACGCGCTGCTCGAGATAGTTGTCGATAGTGGACGCATCGGCCTGGAGCTTCTGCTGAAGGCGCTGGAAATAATTCCTTGCGCCCGTTTTCATCAGCTGAAAGACTAGCCCCGGGACGATGCAGAGACACCAAAGGACTATCTCGAAGAGCGTGGAACCCCACCCTACGCGGGCGGGGATTCGCTTTGCGATGACGTTAACGTCCTGCCCGGCTTCGTTGACGGGACCGTCTACCTCATCAAGTTCGTTAGCCATATACAGTCAGCCGCGGAGATTTTCGTGGTAGACGGTATGGAGAAGGTGATGCGACTTCTCCGATCCGGGCTCGCCGAGATATTCGGAATACAGCTTCTTGATGTCCGGATTCTCATGAGAGAGGCGGATGGGCTTTCCGGAGTCTTCGGCATAGAGGCCCGTCATGCGACGCTCGAGCGTCTCCGCGCGGTCGCCGTGGATGTAGGGCTGGCCGCCGCCATTGATGCAACCGCCGGGGCAAGCCATGATTTCGATGGCCTGGAAGCGGGAGCGGTCTGCGCGGACCATGTCGAGAACCTTACGGGCGTTGCCTAGACCGGAGGCCACCGCAACGTTTACGGAAAGTCCCGGCGAGACTTCGACCTTGGCTTCCTTGACGCCCTCGAGACCGCGCACAGCGCGGAAATTGATGGCATCGTCGGCGAGGTTTTCGCCTGTGAGCATCGTATGCACGCTCCTGAGGGCCGCTTCGAGAACGCCTCCGGTTACTCCGAATATGACACCTGCGCCTGTGGATTCGCCAAGCGGAGAGTCGTAATCGTCATCCTCGAGGTTTTCAAGGTTGATTCCGGCCTCGTTGAGCATGCGTACGAGCTCGCGGGTAGTGACGACATAGTCGACATCCTTGACGCCATCATGCTCGAATTCAGGTCGAGCCGCCTCGTACTTCTTCGCCTGGCAGGGCATGACGGAAACCACGACGAGATCCTTGGGGGCGACGCCGATCTTCTCGGCATAGTAGCTCTTCGCGATCGCGCCGAACATCTGCTGCGGCGACTTGCAGGAGGATGGGATGTCTAGTAGATCGGGGAAGTGATGCTCGAGGAAGTTGATCCACCCCGGGCAGCAGGAGGTGAGTATCGGCAGATGCGCCTCGTTCTGGGCGTCAAGGGCGGATTTCCCGGCCTTCGACGCATCGAGGAACTTCTTCACGCGCTCGACAAGCTCGTGTCCCTCCTCCATGATCGTCAAGTCGGCGGAGAAGTCGGTGTCGAACACCTTGTCGAAGCCGAGCGCTCTGAGGCCGGCAACCAGCTTGCCCGTGACAGGGACGCCCGGCTTGAAGCCGAACTCCTGGCCGATCGCGACGCGGACGGCGGGGGCCGTCTGCACGACAACCGTCTTCTTAGGATCGTGGATAGCCGCCATGACCTTCTTGGTGTAGCTCACGCCCGTGATCGCGCCAACGGGGCATACGTTGACGCACTGTCCGCAGAAGGTGCAGGAAGTGTCGGCGAGAGGTATCATAGAAGCCGTCCCGACCTTTGCGCCGAAGCCGCGTCCGTTGCCGGTGAGCGCTCCTACGGTCTGGACCTTGTTGCAGACCGTTTCGCAACGGCGGCACATGACGCACTTCGTCAAGTCGCGCATGATCGCGGCGGATTCGTCGACGTCGAACAGGTTGCGCGCGCCCTGGTAGGATATCTCGCGGATGCCGAACTCGGCGGCGAGCTTCTGCAGGTCGCAATCCTGGTTCTTTGCGCAGGTGAGGCAGTTCTGCGGATGGTCGGAGAGCAGCAGCTCCAGAACGGTGCGGCGCGCCTTCATCGCGCGCGCGGAATTCGTCCAGACCTCGACACCGTCGCGGGAGAGGGGCGTCGCGCATGCTGGAACGAGTATGTGCCTCGGACCGCGTATGCCGCTCGCCTCGACGAGGCAGATCCGGCAGCTGGCCGGCTTGTTGGCGACTCCGCAGCCCACGTCCGGGCAGTAGCAGAGAGTCGGGATTTTTACGTTGATCTTGTTCGCGGCGTCGAGGATCGTGGCCCCGGCGGGGACTTCAACCTTTGTGCCGTTTATTGTTACAGTGACGTTAGCCATGACTGATGCCTCCCGGGGTTAATCCTTGATGATCGCCTTGAACGGGCACGCCGAAATGCACGCGCCGCACTTGATGCACTTCTTCTGGTCGATGACGTGCTGCTGGCGGACGGTGCCGGTGATTGCGCCGACGGGGCAGTTGCGGGCGCACTTGGTGCAGCCTTTGCACTTGTCTGTGATCGTGAGCTTGAAGAGCTTCACGCATGTGCCGGAGGGGCACTTCTTGTCTCGCACGTGGGCGATGTACTCGTCCCTGAAGTACCTCAAGGTCGAGAGAATCGGGTTCGGAGCCGTCTGGCCAAGACCGCACAGAGCCGTATCCTTGATGGTGAGGGCGAGGTCTTCGAGCTCGTCGAGCATCTCCTCCGTGCCGTTGCCGTCACAGATTTTCTGGAGCATCTCGAGCATGCGCCTTGTGCCGATGCGGCAGGGCGTGCATTTCCCGCAGGACTCATCCTTTGTGAAGCCAAGGTAGAACTTGGCCATCGCGGGCATGCAGTCCTTGTCGGAGAGGACGATCATTCCGCCAGAGCCCATCATCGAGCCGATCTTCATGAGGGCGCCGTAGTCGATCGGAGTGTCGAGATCCTGCTTGGTGATGCAGCCGCCGGAAGGTCCGCCGGTCTGCACCGCCTTGAACTCGTGTCCGCCCGAGATTCCGCCGCCGATGTCGTAGATGATCTCGCGGAGCGTCGTGCCCATCGGGACCTCGACAAGGCCAACGTTGTTGACCTGGCCGGCGAGGGCGAAAACCTTCGTGCCCGAGTTGCCGCTCACGGTCTTGACCCAGTTGCCGTTCTCATCCTTCTCCGTCACCCAGTTGCCGATCTTGGCGTACCAGTCGGCGCCCTTGCGGATGATGACGGGAATCGAAGCGTAGGTCTCTACGTTGTTGACGTTCGTCGAGCAGCCCCAGTAGCCGCCGCCGATGTTGGCGGGGAACGGGGGTTTGGTCGTGGGTTCGCCGCGCTGGCCTTCCATCGAATGGATCAAGGCCGTCTCTTCGCCGCAGACGAAAGCGCCGGCGCCAAGCTTGATCTCCACATCGAACGAGAAGTCGGATCCGAGGATGTTCTGCCCGAGAAGCCCGCACTCTCGCGCCTGGTCGATCGCCATCTGAAGGCGGCTCACGGCAAGAGGATATTCGGCGCGGATGTACACAAGGCCCTTCTGGGCGCCGATCGCGTAAGCGCCGATCGCCATCGCCTCGATGACGCTGGAGGGGTCGCCCTCCATGATGGAGCGGTCCATGAACGCTCCGGGATCGCCTTCGTCGGCGTTGCAGACGATATATTTCTCGTCGGCCTTGACGCCGGCCGCGATCTTCCACTTCATTCCCGTCGGGAAGCCCGCGCCGCCGCGTCCGCAGATGCCCGAATTGAGAACCTCCTGCACGACCTGGTCGGGCGTCATCTCGGTGATGGCCTTGGCGAGACCGAGATAACCCTCGTTCGCCACGTACTCCTCGAGATCCTCCGCGTCGAGCAGACCGCAGTTCCTGAGGGCGATGCGCTGCTGCTTCGCGTAGAACGGCATCTGGGCGTAATCGTGTATCTTGGCCTTTAGAGTCGGCTCCACATAGAGAAGGCGCTCGACGACCTCGTGGCCCACGATGTGCTTTTCGACGATCTCCTTCGCGTCTTCGGGCGTGACCTGCACGTAGAAGACGTTGTCGGGCATGACCTTGACGATCGGCCCTTGAGCGCAGAAGCCGAAGCAGCCGGTCTGGATGACGTTCACCTTGCCGTCAAGACCCGCCTTCTTGAGCTCTTCGCGGAGATTGGACATTAGCTCCTGCGAATTGGACGCATGGCAGCCCGTTCCGCCGCAGCAGAGAATGTCCTTCTTCTCGCTTTCGATGTGTTCATTGACGAGGCGGAGGGCAAGCTTGCCTTTGGCCGCTTCATACGCCGCCATGAGGTCGGCTTTGTTTGCGATCTTCTTCAACATGGCTCAAGCCTCCTTAGCCTTGTATTCTTCGATGATTTTCACGGCCATCGCGGGCGTGACCTTGCCGTAGACCTTGTCGTTCACCATCATGACGGGAGCAAGGCCGCACGCGCCTACGCAGCGCAACGCGCTGATCGAGAAAAGACCATCGGCGGTCGGGGTCGTATCGGCCTTCACGCCGAGCACGCGCTCGATTTCGGTAAGCACCCCTTCGGAGCCCTTCACGTAGCAGGCCGTTCCCAGGCACACGTTGATCACGTACTTGCCCTTCGGCTTGGTGGTGAAGTAGTTGTAGAAAGACACCACTCCCGACACCGCGCTTTCGGGAATCGACATCTTCGCCGCGACATGCTGCTGCACTTCGCGGGGCAGATACCCGAATATGTGCTGGGCGCGGTGGAGAACCTGGATCAGCCTGCCGCGGCGCCGCGGATCGGACGGATCGAGATGAAGAGCCGCGATGAACTCATCCAGCTCTGCGAATTTAGCCTGAGCGGCCTCAGACAGTTTCTTTTCGCACATCTTGCAACCTTTCAGTGGATTGTTTGGAATTACTTACTCCTGACCAGGAGAGCTGCGCTCACGCCTCGTTCCCCAGCAGTGAGTTCATTATAGCATAAAACTCACTGAAAGGGAAGGATTTAGCCCTAGTTAACTTGAACGGCCTCGCCCTTCATCACTGGCGGTAGAGATCAACCTTCGTCTTGAGATACTCGTCCTGAGCCTCGATCCAGCCCTGGAACAGGTCGCTCAAGTCCCCAGAGCGTATCGTGTCCCTAACCTCGCTCGAGCCGAGAAGCTTGTCGAGCCACTCGGGGTTGGCTCCGAACGAAACCTTGTCGCCATGGTGCTGAAGAAGCGCCGTGAAGATGAGAATGCCGGCTGTCGCGGGGTAGAAGCCGTACGGACGGGAAACCGAGAACAGTATTCCGTTCAGGGCAAAACCGGCGTAGGATCCGCCGCGGGGGATGTAGCGATACGGACGCATGGCGACACCGCAAGTGTCTAGACCGGTCTGGAGGTCCTTCATGAGCCCCTTCGCGTCCATCCACGGAGCGCCGACGACACGGAATGAGAGGGGTCCGTCGCGATCCACGTCGACAGCGGGGTACGCCTCCGAAAAGACTGTCATGGGATATGCCACCGCGCAGTCCCAACTGCGTATCGCAGGACTCGGCGGGACGAAATTCGGCCACGGATCGTGATTGCGGTGGGTCCATCCGTCCAGCCTGACAACCGAAAGGTCGAGATCGAGGCTTTCAGCCGTGCGAATCCATATCGCACACTCTCCCGGGGTCATGCCGTGGCAGAGCGGAACGTTTATCGGTGCGACGAAACTCGCGTAGGAAGGCTTGCGCATGGGTCCGTCCAAGACATTGCCCATAGGTATCTGGCGATCGAGTATCGTCACCGGTATGTTCGCCTCGGCGCAAGCCTCGAGTACGTTTTTGAGCGTCGCGAGATAGGTGTAGCATCTTACGCCTATGTCGCAAAGGTCTATGACGATGCGACCGATTCCGTCGAGCATTTCCGGAGAAGGCTTCCGGTGTACGCCGTACAGGGAGTGGATTGGGAGATTCCAGTACGGATGCCACGCGCTCGCGGTATGCTCGCCGGGTCCGCTGTTGCCGAAAAACCCGTGCTCAGCCGAAAAGAGAGCCTTGAGCCTTCCCGGGAATTTCGCCATGAGCCGGCGAGTCGTGCTTGTCGCCTGCATCGTCAAAAGCCCCAGGGGCTCGTTCGTTTTGGCCAGTTCGGCCTCAAGTTCCGCGTAGTTTACCATACCCATGCAGACAGCCCCCTTTCAGTGGTTTAAGTTCTTCGATATTTAGTTTCTAGTTCAAGCCGCAGAGAACCAATCGCCGCGGCAGTGTTTGCGATGGAAGGATCTTCTCCTGCCGCGACCAGAGAATCCGACGCAGCAGAATGGAGCCATACGGCGGACGATGCGGCGAGGAATGCATCCGTTTTGAGAGCCGACCATCTCGCTGCCACCACTCCGGAAAGCAAATCCCCCATCCCGCCAAGAGCCATCTCCGGATTTCCGGCGGGATTTTCGAAGATGCGCGAGAGGTCGGCCGACGCGACAAGCGTCCCCGGCCCTTTCAGAACGGCCGTCGCACGGTATCGCGAAGCGATTTCGCAAACCGCCGCGCGTCTTTGGGAGGCGATTTTCTCGCAGGGCCACCCCAAAAGCTTCGCCGCCTCCCCTTCGTGGGGCGTGAGGACGAGCTCCGGGGCCCCGTCGCAGGGATACTCGCCCTCGGAAGCGAGCAAAGCGAGAACGGCAAGAGCGTCCGCATCGAGAACCAGTCTCCTGCATCCGCCGGCAAGAAGGCGCCTCACCTCTTCACGGGCGGAGGGCCTGTCGCCAAAACCCATGCCGGCGGCGAAGACGTCGGCGACGGGAGGATTACCTGACTCGAAGAACGTCGCCTCGGGAACGAGAACGGCCGCTGCAAAACGAGATGCAGCGGGAACGCACAACCCCACGAGCCCTGCCCCCGCTGCGCGTGCACCCAGCGCCGCTATCGCGGGCGCATGTGGAAAACGAACACACCCGCCGATCACCGCAACGGTACCGACAGAACGTTTATGCGCGTTTGCGGGGCGTTCCGAAAACGCATCCGCCAACTCTCGTGGAAGGCTCATAGCCGTATTATAGCACAAAGTGTGCTACAACGCCATAGCCCTCACGCTTAAAAAAGAAACCCGGCTCAGTATATGCGTATGTACGTCTCGGCCCGCAAGCGCTCAATCCATGCACCGTAAAGGCGGTCCGATTCCTGCTCGCGGACGCAATCCTCGATCTGCTGATAGGCCTCGGCGAATGACATGGGATGCGCAGTCGACTCCTCTTCCTTCTTGAGAAGGAAGCTCCAGCCATCTATCGAGATCCAGTCCGAAACCTCTCCGGCCTTGAGCTTGGACAGGCTGTCGCAGATTTCCGGCTTGAACACGTCCGCCGGCGTTACGTCCTTCCAGACTCCGCCGGAAGACGCATGCGAGTCGACCGAATAGCGTTTTGCGGCGGCGGCAAAGGAATTCGTCTTCACCATGTCGGATGCCGCCTCCCGGAAAGAAGACCGCTCGGGATCAAGAAGTATCACCGAGACCGTCGTTCTGCCGCCGGCCATGTAACGCTCGGGATGGGCCCGGTATTCCGCCTTCATCAGCGACGGGGTCGCGCGAACGTTCTTGTAGACCATGTTCCAGCGCATCGCGTTGATTATGAGGTCGTCCTTTATGCGCTTGCGCCATTCGGCATACGATACCTTCTCGCGGGCGAGCGTTTCGACCAGCTTGTTGCGGTCGCCGCCGAAAGCGTCCTCCACAATGGTGCGCACGCGGTCCTCGACGACCCATTCCTGGAGCGTCATCTTGGATTCCGCCGCGGCCTTGATTATCAAAGCGCGGTCTATCAGATCGTTCCTCACTTCGTCGTAGCGGGATTCGTCCGCGATTCCGCGCCGGCGCATTGCGTTCAGTACGTCGCTGCGCAGGATCGTGTCCGTTCCGACCGTCGCCGCAACGCCATCCACTTCGACGGCATGCGCACACAGCGATGCTGCGGAGAGCGCCGCCGCGGCGAAAACACGCAAATTCCGGGTCATGTCTGAATCTGTCCTTTCCTCATCGTCTCAACATCGCCGCTATTCCGGCGCCGACCATCGGCGCATCGTCTATCCTTGGCACGATTTCGAAATGGATGTTGCGCGGGGCCAGCATCGAGCGAAGCTCCCTCTCGACCGTCTCCGAGAACGGAATGCACCGGGTTTTGTAATATGTCGAACCGTCGGCGTTGATCGCCACGGGTTCCGACGAATCCGTTCCGCCTCCCGATTTGATGACAAACGCCGCAAGATGCACCGCCGTGAGAACTGCAGCCCGTTCGAACACTGGAATCGCCAGACGCTTGGCGACTTGCGCGTCGGCCTGGTCCTTGAACGCCGCATCGAGCGGATTCTCGCGTCCCGGCTTGACGAACGAAGCGCAAAAGTTGTCGAGATCCATCGTCTCCAGCGAGCCCATGCCGGAAATCTGGCGGGAGGCGGCGGCGGAGAAGAGCCCCGTCTTCGCGGCGGCTTTGAACGTTTCAAGCCCGATCTGCCCAAGATAGGCGCCGGCTATGAGCTTCTCGAATATGTTCAACCCGGGGTTGCCGGTTTTTGCGTCGGCGGCCTTGTCGAAATCGCTCGTCGCGATCTTGTCGAATCCGCCGGACTCCGCATTGATGATCATCGAGTCCGGGCCGTCCTCTTCCTTTGCGCCGCGGAGCTTCGGGATGTTGGCGATTTTCTCCACGTACGCGGCGTTCGTTCCGGTGCCGAGGATGAACCCGATGTAGGACGAGTATCTCTTGTCTCCCTCCGACGCCTTGGCCGCAAGGAGCGTGGCGACCGTGTCGTTCACGACCGCGATTTCGCCTCCGCCCAGACGTTTGAGCAGTTCCTCGCCCACATATTCCCCGACTATCGCCGGCGCCTTTATGTTCTTCGTCCACCTGACCAGTTTCGCGTCGAGAGAGGGCGTCGCCTCGGCGGGATAGGAGAAGCACCATCCGATTTTCTTGACGGAAGCCTTGGGGAGAAGTCTCTTGACCTCTCCTGCGAAGGCGGCATAAAAGTCCTCTTCACCTACCTCGCTGTCGGTCCCGGGCATCGGCTGGTTGCGCTTTTCCGATACCGCCGGAGGGATGGATACGATTCCGCCGCGGAAATTGGTCCCGCCGGCGTCGAGAACCGCGGCTGTCGCCCCTGCGGGGATGCGTCCACCCACCCCTACGAACGCAGGAATCATCATGAGCGACGACTTTTCCCCCCGCAAGCCCTTCTCCATTTCCGACATAAAGGCGGATATCAGTGCAGAGCGGTCCGTCTCCGCAGCGGTCGTGAAGCCGCGGGAAGCGAGAAAATCTTCAGGCGTCAGCATTTGTCAATCCTTTCACTAGGTTCAACCAATCCTCATTAGAGAGCTCCTCAGCCCTTGCGGTAGATTGTATCATATCTTTGAATACGCTGCCAAGCTGCTTGCGGCGATGCTCAAAGGCTTTTTTCGTCAAACGGTGGAAAATATCGCGTTGTTCCGGAGAAAATGCAACATTTCTGTCGTGACGCGTCAATTTGACGACTGTCGAACCGATCGCGGGGCGGGGCCAGAAGCAACTTGCCGCAACCCTGCGCACGATTTTCACATCGTAATCCAACTGCGTCCACACCCCCGACAGCGAGCGCGTTTTCGATCCCTCCCCCGCCGCAAGCCTGTCTGCCACCTCCGTCTGCACCAGCGCCGTAATCGACGGTATTTCGCGCCGCATCACAAGTTCAAGCAATATGCGCGTTCCGGCTTGATAGGGAAGATTCGAAACCATGAAACCGAAGCCCGCGCTTCTTCCACCGGCGATGAAGTCGAGGGCGTCTGCGCATACCACCTCGAGCGCCTCGGGATTCCCGAGCGAGGCGGCAAGACGGTCCGCAAGGACGGGATCCTTCTCCACTGCGACAACATTCGCGCCGCGGGCAAGCATCTCCTCCGTGAGCACGCCAAGACCGGGCCCCACCTCCAGCACGTGCGGCGATGGCTCATCGCCGATTCCGGCGTCCACTATCGCCTCGAGGGCGTTGCGGTCTATCAGGAAGTTCTGCCCCAGAACCTTGTTGGGGTGAAAACCGTTTTCTATGCACCAGGATTTGACCTGGCTGGGACTAGTCAGATTCATCTTCGCTCCAATCGATAAGCCATCCAGTGGCGGACTTGATCACGCCGGCTCCCGGAATGGGCGCGTCGCTGTATTTCCACACGGGATTGTCCATCGGTCCGCGCACGCGGAATTTCAGCAGCAAATCCGTGAACGGAGAGGTCAGCGGCTTTATGAACCTGCCCGCGAACGAATCGTCCGACATCAGCTGAAGCTCTCCGCGGAAATCCAGCCTGTCGGCGGGGATGGAATAAGTCCCTTTGCCTGCCAGCGAAAGGAGTCCGCCGCCCACAGTCACGTCTTGGGACGAAAGGACTCCCTCGTCTATCGTGAAGCTTGCCGATGCGCGTGTGAACTCGGTCAGGAAGGATATCCCGGGAACCCGCTCGGCCAGGACGTCCGTAAGGCCTGCGAAGAGCTTCATCTGGGCGAGGCGTCCGTCTGAAACTTCGATTCTTCCGGCGCCGGAGAGCGTCTCCAGGCAGTTCGTCCCTATGAAGCCGCACAAATCGTAGGATGCGGACACGCGCCCCCTCCTGTCGCCGAGATCGAACGACAGCGTCTCGGCTATCTCCTCGAGCGAACCCTTTTCGTAGGAGGCGGAAATGGAGAAATGGAATTTTCCGGGGTCGAAATCTTTCAGGAAAAGCCGCAGGTTCACGCCGAGCTCTCCGCCCTGATACCCCTTCGCGTGCGCATCGGATATCGAAAGGACGTCGCGCTTCAGGGAGAAGTCCGCCTCCACATCTTTAAGCTTCATGTCAAGCGCCGCAGCCCTGGCGACTTTCACGCTTCCGCGGAAGTCGTTCGCCCCGAGATCTTCGGGACCGGTTCCGCACGTGCCTTCGATCTGCACTTCCGGAGCCGTTTCAAATGAAACGCACTCGAACCAGGCCGGGTCCAGCTCCTCCAGGACGGAGAGCAGATCCTGGAATTTGAGAGTACTTTTGGCCGAGAACGCCAGCCTGACCGGACCTGAATCGTTTGCGACGCAAACCGTTCCGTCCATGGTCTTGTCGTCTCTGGCGACAGCATCCGCGACATTCATCGTAAACGAAAACATGTTGTCCAGGCCTTCCGGCCTGCACTTCAGGTCTATCGCCCCCTTCGCGCGGCGGAACGGCACGCCCCTGTACGCGAAGTTCTCTGGAGAGAAGGATATCTGCATGTCCAAAGACCCCATCTCAATGTCTGAAGCAAGCGAGAGCGACGCCGGGATTGGGGAGTCAAGATCGGTCACGGCTTCTATGTACGGTATGGCCACAGGCGCGTCGAAGACTTCGACGACGGGGGCGATCTGGCAATATTTCACCGCCCCCTCAAGGCCACCCTTCACCATTTGAGTCTTGAAATCGACGCTGAACGAGCCGTGCAGCGAATAGCGGCGATCCCTGTCCGGCATGACTATGTCGAGATTGTCGATCGCAATCCTGTCCTTAGTGATCTGGAGTCTCGCCGTGACACGTTCCGGGGTCACGCCAAGGATTTCGGAATCTTCGATGAATACCGACATCTCGGGCAGGGAGTCGGGAAGCTCGACTTCCACGCGGGACGGAACGAACGGCTCGGTGCGGGGAGCGTAGTATGAATCCGGCAGGCGCGCATACGACGCGCCGGAGACGAAGATGCGTCGGTTGAACCAGTCGACCAGTATGTGGCGGGCCGAACCTATCGGATTCCTGATGCTGTCCTCGCGATCGGGGTCGTACACTGCGACTCGCTGAAGGCGGAGCCCCGAACGGAAACCGAACGAAACCGAGTCTATCTTGACTTCAATCCCGTTCCCCGAAAGCCGCCGCTCCAGACCGTCGACAATAAAGCGCGGAAGGCGCTGTTCGCGAAAAAAGAGACTTCCGGTGAACACCAAGACGACGGTCAGAAGACCGCACACCGTCCATAGCACAAATTTTAGGAATTTCTTCACCTGCCGCAATCCTGTGCATCAACCGCCCTTTGGCAGCCCCTAGGAGAGTCGAACTCCTCTTGCCTGGATGAGAACCAGATGTCCTAGCCGATAGACGAAGGGGCCATGCTTTTGGTGCACCCGGTGGGATTTGAACCCACACACCTTGCGGCACCAGAACCTGAATCTGGCGTGTATGCCAATTTCACCACGGGTGCTACGGGCGCATAGTATCTCATATTTTTGCGCGCGTGTCAACCCCGGTCCTGGATTTTTTTGAAAAATTCTTTCACGCCAGTATGATGCCACGCGTCGAGCGTGAGCTTCCATCCTTCCCCCGACAGGCGGAGAACGCCCTTCTTCTCCCAAAGCGAATCGTCGACGGACGCGACATCAGCCCACTGGCGCTTCACTCCTCCGGCGGAAAAGCCCGCGTCATCCCAATCCACGCGAACGAGCGCGACCGCCGCAAGATGGATCCCGACTCCCGCCGCCGCCAGAAGGGCAAGAATCGCAAACACCCTCTGCGTCGCGATCTTCCCTCTCTTGAACGACTCGAGATCCGTGCCTTTGGCCGGTTCGGAGCCTTCGATCGCCTTGTAGAGCGCCGCGGCGTCCGCCGCAGGATAGCGCACCAGCGCATCAAAGCCGAACCATCCGCCCAGCGCCGCGAAAACGGCGAAGGCGAAAAGATGGCGGACCAGAAATTCCCTGTTGAGCTTCAATTTCATGGCAGGCAACCTACCTTGTCGGCACGCTTATTTCGCGGCGTCGTATTCCTCCACGGAAACGGATTCCGCCGCTTCGCACTTTGCGTCATCCTCAAGGTCGCCTATCTCGGCGATGCGTCCGCGGATGGCGTGCGTCTCGCCCTTGTTCCATTTTCCGATGGTGGCGATGTCCTTTTTCCCGAAGTTGAACTGTATGTTCAGATCTTGAAGCATGTCGATCTTGCCGACCTTCAGCGAAACGTAAGGGGTTTCTTCGATCATGGTCTTGCCGACATCCCTGACTGTGCCCTTGAAAACGACAGTCTTGCCCTTGAGCTTTTTGAATGCTTCTTCGTGCTGCATATCGGTCTCCTTGCCGAACGCCTTGACCCATTTCACAAGCTCTTTCGCCGTCTCTTTCTCCGCCACCAGGTTTTTCGCCGGCAGCGGATCGCTCTTCATACCCGCAAGCTCCTCAAGCTTGTCGCAACCCGTGGCCGCGATGCACATGACCGCAGCAAGAAAAACGCCCTTGATGATTTTGTTCATTGTTATCTCCTTTGTTTTCCGTTGGTGTGTATCCTTGCGCATCCGCGACCCGGACCGCCCCTGCGCGTCAAGCTCGCCAACTGTGGCGCAACCGCGCAGAAACGTCCAGCCCGGAAAACTCCTCATTTATTCCGGTCGGTCACGTTGTCGATGGCGATGACGAACGCGACGAAGAGCCTGTAGTCGAACGAATCGTCGATGTTCAGCACGAAAGAATCGCGCAGCGAAATCTTCCGCTCGATATGGCCGACCTCTTTTCCGTCGACGAAAATGTGGTAGTCGAATCCAAGTATGTTCCCGGTGATCTCCACCTTGCCGATGGAAGACTCCACCTGGAATTTAGAGCTCAGCGAAAGGAGCTTTCTGCGGACGGTCGCGACCGTCTTGCCTGACGGATCGAGCACGAACGCAGTCCTCCCGAAAAGCGAAAGGAGCTTGTTGCGCACAGTGTACAGCGGCTCATCGGCCATCGTAGTCAGGAATTTCTGTTTCCGGAAAGAAAACATCTTCCCTTTCACCTTGAGCACGTCATTGCCGTCCATATCCTTGACGGTCGACGCTCCGCCGAGAGACACCCATTTGTTCTTTATGGCAAGTTGCATGTTCTACCTTTCTTGTTGCTTGTGCAGCGGAAGGATTCCGCCACGATGATTTATGCGCATATTATACCATATCTCAATCGGCACTACTCACGCGAGATTGTCCAACCTCGACGAAAGATTGCACCGATGCTGCTTATTATATCATAATAATCCGACCGACGCACGCAAACAATGATATGTTTCGCCATGCCGCGGACAAAACAGCAACCGGCACCGCCAAACATGACGGCGGCGCCGGACATGGAATGCAAGGATGTTCGCCGCTTAGGGTGAAACCGCGAGGGTGTATCCGCCCTTCACCATATTGCCGCCGGAGCCGTCCTCGTTGTCCAGCCTGGTGACGCATGAATCACCCGTCAACACGACTTTCGCGCCCTTTGCAATCTTGAGCGTAACGCTTTTCGCCGTTTTGGCCGTGTTGATGGAGCCGGTGAAAACGGTTCCTTCGCCAAACTCCAGAACGACCTCGGAAACGGCATCCGCTTCGATGTCACCTTCAAGCACCTGACCCGCCGCTTTCAAGGTGACCTTGCCGCCGTTCTGTCCGCTGCGCCCCCAGCGTCCCGCCTTCGCGGAAAGAAGCGCCTCTCCCTTGGCGCCCGAAAGCGTGCATCCGGAGAGGTCGATTTCGGCGCGGGTGTTCGTGATGAAGAAAAGCGGACCCTGCGCCGCCGACAAAGAGCTGTTGCGCATGACGAGCTTGGCTACGCCTTCGCGCGCATCGCCAGAGAAGGACTGGTAGAGCATGGCGCCGCATTTGCGCTCGCCTGCGAGAGAAGAGTTCTCGAGAAGTATGGAGTTGCGGCCCTCGATCACCATCGCCTCGGACCCCGTGGCGCGCCCATTGGAGTTTCTGGCCTCGAGCACGCCGGTCGAATAGATACATGGAGAACCATCACCCGCTGTATTCAAAGTCGCGCCGTCCACGCTAACGGTCCCTTCTCCGCGGTCAGTGGCCATTGCGGCGCAATGGGCGCCGAGAGTGGATATCTTCACATTCTTCGCGCGTATGACGCCGCCCTGGAAGGCGTAGAGTCCGCGTGACGAATCCTTGGTCGTCTCGATGACGAGATCGGAGACATCCGCTTCAGACCCTTTGCCGATCACGAGAACGGCGTTCGCGCCGGAGACCGAAGAGGTTAGGCGTCCGCCGGCGATTTTCGCCTTGCCCGCGTCCTTCACATACATCGGGGCGGTATTTTTGCCGGAGGACGAATCAAACGACACGTTCTCGAACGAAGCGCTTTTGGCGCTTACCGTCTCGACGCCGGAATAGATGGAGGGATCGGAAGGATCGTCGCCTCGCATGCCGCCTGGTCCGCGCATGTTTCCGCTCGGTCCGCCCTGACGGCTTCCCCTCATGCCTTTACGGCTGCCGCGCATTCCCCGCCGGTCGCCTTGACGGTCTCCCCCGCGCCCATGCATAAAGCCGTCCGGAGGCTCGGGAGGGCGCCCGGAGAAGTCTGAAGAGAGCCCTGCCGGCGGCTCGGGGGGCAACCAGCCGCCGGACAGGGCAAAATCGTTTTGTTCGCCGGCGAAGAGCCCGGCGGAAAGAGTGGCCGCGACAACAGATATGAAGCCTGTGCTTTTCATAGCGCATCCTTTCGCAAATTGCGACTATATTGTACAAAAACTCCATTGCAGCAAAGGGTGTGGAAAAATTACAGAGTTGTAATATTCAAAACGCAAAAAAACGGGCGGGAAGGATTAAACACCTCCTCGCCCGTGGGGCAAATGTTTGGTACGTGTATTACTGTATGCTTATCACGAACGGCAGAATCTTGGGCGTGACAGTGACACAGTGATATGTCACGTCGCCAACCGTTTCGACTGTCGTGCGGACGGTCCATTGCCACTTCTGCGCAGAGACGCCATCGGGGCAATCGGGGACGGTGAGGGTGAGGCCATCGCCGACCTTGCCGATTCCTGTTATTGCGCCGGTCGTACGCGCGAGGACGACATTGTTGAACTTGTTGTTCTCCTCGTCATAGAGGTCCTTCGCCGAGACGTCGACAGTCGCAACTCCTGAGAAATCGAGATCGGCTGTGAGATAGTCGTCCGCCTCCTCCGTTCCGTAAAGCGTCGTTCCGGCCGGATAGGCGTAAAGACCGATGTCGCAATAGTTGGTCACGGATGCATCTGACGAATAGTGGATGAGATTGCCTGTACTGAGCGCGTTGACGGGATGCTTGATGACATACTTGCCGGCGATGTCGTCATGATAAATTTCGGTAAAGCAGTCCTTATCATCCTCCGGAACGACAAGCGTGCCGCCCATAACCGACGTAAGGCCGAAATACAGAGGGGCAGCCGAGAGAGTAAGGGTGCCGTCACCATACTTGGAGAGTCCACCCTTGTTTGAAGCCGCAAGCTCCGTCGCCCACACATGCTCTTCGCCCTCATCATTCGTGAAAGCGATAGGCCCGGTCGAATCGGTGATTTTGCCGGAGATGTCAGGATAGACCGTAGTCTCAACATCATCGACTGTTGTCGTGTAGGCGGGCGTTTTGACAATACCGCCGCCGAACGTAAGAGTCGAAGTAGGATAGCATCCCAGAACAGCCGTTCCGCCGTTCAAGTAAAGCGTAGCAAGTTTCTCCGAATTATACGCATTGTTGATCGTCAAAGTGGAGTTGCCAATCTTTGTGATGGTATAGGCTCTGGGATCGCCCTGACTTGTCGTATGGGAGTGGAGCGTGACAGAGCTGTCCACGTCATCCCTACCACCTATCTGAACTTTTCCGTAATAATTGCCTGCCCAACAGTCGCCAATAAGAGCACCGAACATATAAGTCGCATCGCTGCTGTTGATGACATACGAATTATAGTCTTTGCTGTCACTGGGGCTGATTTCCCAAACAGCGTTGGTAGAGCCATACACACCGCTTCCAAAATTCGTATGGTCGCGATTGTTGTATTTGGTTGACTGGAACTTACCGGCGAACTCGCTCACATCACCGTTGAATGTAACGCCAATATTCTGCACCCCGTTAGCATCGGAGATAAGCGTTCCGCTGCCGATAAGCGCTCCGTCAAGCTGCGCATTGTAGCCTGCAAGATAGATGTAGTCCGTCGAACCGGCAAGAATATTCACCGGGCAAGAGACTGTGAGCGCCGCGCCGAGAGTGCCGATATTGGCGGTGTTGAGATGAAGCTCAGCAGAGCCGGAAATGGCAAGCGTCCTTATTGTCTTTCCTCCGCTCAATGCCACATTGCCGTTAACCGCAACGCCCTGCACGGAAACGTCCGCCGCGAGAGCAACGCTCCATCCCGTGAAGTCCTCGGCGTCAGAAGCGGGGAAGATCACGCTGTCGGCAGTCTCCGGAACTTCCGCAACCGCTGTTTCACCAACTGTCCAGTTGCCGGAAGTGGCCCAATTCGTGTCGGCAGCACCTGTCCAGGTATAGGTCGCAGCGATGCGAGTGGCAGTGAGAACGCCTTCCGAGAGAGAGACCTCGTAGTTTCCATTACTCGCGTTGGCGAAATTGCTCGCAGTAAAATCGGCAACCGTTGCGGTAAGAGTCATTGAATCTCCCACTGCTGCGATTGCGCCATTGAACGCGATATAACCGCCATCCTCAACCGTAAGAGACGAGAATACAAAGCCGGACGAAATAGTCAGCGTGTATCCGCTTTTCACAACGACATTCGCGGTAATCTCTTCGGGTGCGCTGAGAATCACAACTCCCTCACGGTCGATATTGACCGTATCGCCTGCCGTAGGCAACTCGGTTGCATCAGTGCCGTCTGCATACCAGTTGGCGACATTCGACCAATCGTTGTCGTTGCCAAGGCCGGACCATGTATAGGTGATCGCCTCACCGGACATCGTGAGCACCCACGGACTTACATCGGTGGTGACGGTAGCGCGGTCTGACTTGTTGCGGTAGCTTACTGTGCCATCGCCGGAAATGGAGGTGTAGGTGAACACTTCCTCTGCGTCGGCTGCACCCGAGAGATCGACAAGAAGCGAAGCACCCGAGGCAACAGTAACATCACCCACGACTGAGCCATGCGCCAGGACGAGAGCTCCTTCATTTACGACTATGTCATTAGTATACGTAATCCCCGACATATAGAGAACGCCTGCGCCCTTCTTGACGAGAGTCTGCCCTTCAAGGATTGATGCGCTTGAAATGTTGACTGCGCACTCATTTTCGGTATCGTCAGCGTCAAAGCCGATCGTCGCACCGCTTGCTATGGAAGTAATCGCGGCCACACCCGCAGCATTAACATCGGAATCTGTCGTCATGCCGATGTACGCTCCAGTTCCACTCACAGTAAAGGCGGTCGGAAGTGCGCCGGAGTCGACGAATTTCACCGTACCTCCGCCAGTGACGGTGAAAGAAGCAGCATTGGTGACGCCGTAGGTGAAGGTAGTGGGCGCAGACCAAGTGATCGCATTGCCCGAGCCCTGGAATTGTCCATAGAACGAACTGTCCTCTGTATCGCGCCCGCCGATATTGAATGTACAACCGGTAAAATAGGAGCCATACGGAGCTACAGCCGCGTTAAGAGAACCGAAAGTATATGTCTTGCCGTTTCCGAGATCGAACGCTGTATAACCGATGGTTTTGTCAGTTCTGTAAGGAATGATACTATCATGCGTTGTGTATATGTTCCATGCGGAAAGCGCATTACCGGCTGCTGCCGCATCGGCGATTCTGCATACGCCATAGGAATGGCCGGTGGCTACAAATTCAACCAAACCCTCAAAGCTAGACGTGTCACCAATGAGGCGGACCCATGTATTCATAGCCGTTGAGTTTGCAATCAATGTACCGGAACCTGTAAGTTTGCCGGCGAAAGAAATCGTGTTGCGGATAGCACGCAATGTTACAGTCGCTCCACTTGCAATGTCAATATCACTTGTCATCGTAATATTGTCCGCGGAATTGTAGACGAAAAACACTACCTGCGCTTCGTCTTCCGCTTTGACATCCGCCGCAACATTATCTGGATAAAGGTAGACAGCGCCGTCAGTCGTCGCGAAAACTGCAGTGTCACCTTCGCCAGGAACAAAATCGGCAATGGCCTCACCGCCTTTTGTCGCACTCCATTTCCCGGCAGTTGCGCTAAACGCAACACGCGGATTGTCGCCGACCGCGCCGCCGACCCAATAATAGGTCCCGGTCGTAGGAATCTCATACGTCGTATTGTCTGACGATGTAACGGAACAAGTCGGCGCGACAGAGAATGTCACAGAGCCTCCGCCGACAATGTCAAGCGTGCCTTCACCTGCAATGGTAGCATCTATGGTAATTGACTTGCCGTTCGTATCGAGCGTGCCGCCCTGAGTGCCGACCGTATAAACGATACCGCTGTCAGGCAAAAAGGCCGTTCCGTCATTGTAGTCGCCGATGACCTCAAGAGTCCCGCCGTTGAAATTGACCGCTGAGGTTCCGTTCGCCGCCCCTCTTGTAATGCGCCCGGCGCCAAGCGTGCCGCCAGCGTTGAGATTCACGGTCATAGGTTCGGAACCATACTGGCCAAGAAGTATTTTGTGGGGATCGGTGTCGCTACCGCAGATGAACGAGCCGCCGTTGGCAACATCAACCGTAACATAGCCCGTGACAATGGAATCGGTGTAATCTGCAGCCCATGCGCCGTATGCACCAAGTATAGCATCACCCGCCGGAAGCTGGAATGTCGCGTTGTTTACGCCTATGTAGAGCTTGCCGCCCGCACCAGCTAGAGCATTGAGAGCGATGTTGCCCGCATCATTGGCGTACGCGCCGTTTATGGAGAGTGTGCCACCGTTAAGCTGCACGGACGTTGTGGAATCGGCCGCCCATCCCCAAGTCGCCGCGCCTGTGGAAGAAAGTGAGCCGCCTTCCATCGTGAGAGCTCCTGAACCATAGCCGAGCAGGAACTCTCCCGTTGCAACATATGTACCGGAGGTAATCTTAAGCGCACCAACCTGATCGGCAGAGTCGGCAATCGTGATATTCCCGGCCGATGTCATACCGTTGGCAGAATCCGTCGCAGCCCAAGTGACAGGACTCTCCGTATCTCCTGTCGCCACCCAAACCCAAGAAGGGGCATATGAGCCATTGAATGTAACCGTTTTGTCTGCGGCTCCTGTCTGGAATGTGGCACCATCACCCGCGACAGGATATGCCGTTCCCGTATCGGAACCCCAGTTCGCTGTCGTATCAAAGTTGGTGTCATCGCCGCCGCCTGTCCAGTAGTAGGTGGCATCCGCCTTTGCGGAAATGAACGGGATGAGGGCGAGCGCGAGCGCGCCTGAAAATGCCTTTACACGTGTCGTCATAAGAGTTCCTCCTCTTGGTGATGTAAATATTTTACCATTTTTGCATCACCCCTGAAACTCCCCAAAAGGGTAGTCGCAGAACTTGCACACCAACTGCAAGCCCTGCGACTTTAGGAAAAACAGGTTTGGTAACCCGTCAAAACCGGCTGTTACATCGCGACTCTGACGACATTCACGGAATTCGCGGGAAGTTCCACGACGAGCATCTTGCCGCCAGCAAAGGGAATCGCCGACATCTTCGGCGCGACAGTTTCAGGCGCCTCGCGCGTATTGACCGCAAGACGCTCGCCCGCAAGCGAGACCATCTTCGCCTCGCCATTCGGGAGATTCTTGCCGAAATCGACGGTTACCCTGCGGGGAGACTCGCCGACATTCACGAGCTTGACGACGATTTCGTTCGCCTTCGCGTCCACCCCCGCAGACTCGAACACCGTCTTTTCGCGATTGTCGACCTTGCAGGGAACGGTGTAGTCCGGACGGTTCGTGAAGAACAGCTGCTGCACGTAGTAGTTGGGCGTGAGCCAGCTCTTTTCAGTGTCGAACCAAATCATGTCGGGCGTCCACTGGTCATGTCCCCAGCGCGCGAAGAGAGGCGCGTAGCTCGCCATCTGCACAATATCGGCGTTGCGCTCGAATCCGCACATCACGACCGCCTCGCAAACGGCGCTCCAAAGCGAGTTGGGCTTTGTCTCGTGTCCCTTCGCGTCCTTGATCTTGTGGTGGCAGGCGTATTCTCCGGCGTATACCGGGAGCTTCTTCCTGTCGTAGTTGTCGTAGCGGCGGAAGTTGTCCAGGAACCACTCGGGAGACATGTAGTAGTGCTCGTCGACGATGTCGGCGGTCTCCTTGGTGACGCGTCCCCATGCGTATTTCCAGCGCTTGTCCTCGGGCGCGGGGCCGGAGGAGCCTACGATCATGATCTCGGGATGCTTCTTGCGGACGATCCTGGCAATCGGCTCGGCGCGGTCGAAGAACTCGGCGTCCCAGTTCTCGTTGCCGATTCCGACCATCTTCATGTTGAAGGGCTTGGGGTGGCCCATGTCGGCGCGAACCTTGCCCCAGGTCGTCGTCACGTCTCCGTTGGCGAACTCTATGAGCTCGAGAATCACGTTGGCGAAGTAGTCCGCATCCTCCACGGCGACGAGCTGGGGCGGACGCTGAAACTGGCATGTGAGGCCTGCGAGGCAGATCGGCAGCGGCTCAGCGCCGATTTCCTCGCAGAGGACGAAATATTCGTAGAAGCCGACGCGGAACGTCTCCCAGTATGGCTTGTCGTCCCTGCCCCAGCGGTTCCATACGCATTCGCGGCGCTCTTTCGGGCCGACCGTTCTGCGCCAGTCGTACCAGTGCTGGAAGTCGCCTTCCTCCACGATGCATCCGCCGGGGAACCTGACGAACGCAGGCTTCAGGTCGGCGAGGCGGTCGACGAGGTCCTTCCTGAGGCCGGCGCGGACCAGATTGGGGCCCGTAGGCTCGAGGCTGACATTGTCAAACTCGAAAATCCTGCGCCCGCGGACGAGGAGACTGAAGCTCGTTTCGGTCACTTCGACGCGCATTCCGTCCTCAGCGAAGAGAATCGGCTCGCCGTTGAAGACGAATTCGGTTATGACGCGAGTCCAATTTGGGAGCACCCAGTCGATTCCGTCCTTCTTCTCGGTGAGCTCGCGGAAGTCGTAGATGATGCGGTAAGTCTCGCCCTTGACGAGCTTGAAGCCGTCCAGGCCCGTGTTCTTTACGCCCGCGAGCCCCTTACCGAAGGATTCGATCCTCAAATGCCGCGCCGTGTTGGGATGGACGGGCTTTCCCATCTGAAACGAAAGCCTCGCCATTCCGCCATCACGGAAATCCCCTTCCCAGCCTTCCTGCGTTTTCGTCCATTTCTCATGATCGCGCGGTTGCCAGTTGAAGCCGCCGTTTGCCAGAAGCTCGGGGCTCAGGCCACCGTCGGCAGCCCAGTTGATGTCCTCGAAAAAGATTCCCCACATGCCAGGGGCAACCTTGTTCCGTGGCGCAGACCAGTCGAGAGCGACCTTTGTGTCGGTAGCTCCGGCGAGAGATGCGGCAAGCGCCGCAAAGACGAGGAGTTTTGTTTTCATGCCCCCATTATAGCAAAACCGGCGGACGGAATCACTTACCCAAATGGGGGTCTGCCGGAAAAGAGACTTTCAGAACCGCGCCGCGTCCCGGGGCTGAATCTATGGAGAACGTCCCCCCGCCGGCTTTGGCTCTCATGGCCATGTTGCGTATGCCGAAGTGTCCGCGTGCCTCACCGACGGCAGAAGGATCGAAGCCGTCGCCGTTGTCCGCGACCGTCATCTCGAGCCAGCCCTTCCCGAAAGACACCTTCACGCGGACCTTCGTCGCGTCGCCATGCTCTATCGCGTTGCCCACCGCCTCCTGCAGGATCATCAAAAGCCTCCCCACGAGCCTGCGCGCGAGCTCCGGCTCTTCGCCCTCCTGCTCGAGCTCGACGACGCCCTGCCAATGGGCCATGCGCGAAATCGCGTGGCGGAAAACGTCCAGAAGCGAACCCGGGCCTTCGCTCTCCTCGCTCAGCGTCCACAGCGTGGCCCTCAGTCCGGACTGGGCGCTGTCTAGGGCGGCGCGCGCAGCCCTGAGCTGTTCGCATCCCGCGGCGCCGGCGCCTTCCGCCACGAAATTCTCCCCTGCGACAAGACGGAAGCGCGCGCTCGTGAGAAGCTGCTGGAAGTCGTCGTGCAGATCCATCGAAAGCCGCAGCCTCTCCCTGCGCACCGCATCGTAGGCCGCCCGTTCGAGATCCCGTTCGCGCCTTGAAGCCTCGAGTTCGCGCGAACGCCGGCGGACCTTCACGCCGAAGAAGAACGCAAGCCCCATAAGAGCGGCGATGGCGGAGATGAAGCCGGCGACGAGAAAGGATATGCGCGCCGTCGTCCAGAAGACGGGCGTTATAACCGTATCGTCGTTCACGCGCCGTATTTCGAAGGATCCTCCAGGCGGGGGCTCGATTCGCGGAACGGCGACGCCCTTGCCCAGCGTGAGCTTGCCGCCGGACATTATCACAGTCCCGTTGATCCTGTTCCCAGATGAGATGATGAAAGGCGACCCTACCGTGAACGTTCCGTTGATGACGCACTGCGCATCGCGCTCGATCATTCCGGGCCCGTACGGGGAATCGGCGGTGATGCCGCCGTTGAACGTTACGTCGCGGTAGATCCTGAAGAACCCGTTCGTCATGACGACGGGTCCGTCGATTCTTATCGGCGCTTCCTTTCCCCAGAGCCAAGAGTCCTGCCCGGCGCTGAAATACGCGACGTCCACCGAAACGCCCGACCGGGAGGTGCAGGGATGGTCCTTGACCGTCTGCAGTCCGCTGCCTGAAAGGGCGAGCACGCCCGTGCCTGCGATCCTCCGAGGCGAAAGATACGGCCATCCGGCGCCGCTGCGGAAAAGGAGGCGCGAATTCCTGAGCGCGAGCGTGCCGAACGGAGGGACCCTGTTCTCGCCCGAGCCTTCCCATCCAAGCGCGAAGGCGTCGCCGAAAAAGAGAGCCGTGTCGTAGAGACCGGGTACGCCTTGAGACCACGTTCCGTCGCCTTCGTGGTCCCAGAACTGCCTCGGCTCCTTCCCCTGCGCCCCGCCTGCGCCCCAGACCGTGACTTTCATCGGAACGCCTTCATGGACGCCCAGTATCCTCGCCCTGACAACCCCCGCCGAGGGGTCGTAGAATATGTCCGCATCGACCGAGACCGGTCCGGAGAGGAAGATGGCGTCGGTGGGCTTTTCGCCGTCGGCCAGGGAAAGATTGCGCACGCGCACGAGGTCCACCAGCATTCCGCGCCCGACCGGCGTGCCGCCCAGATCGACCTCGATCGCGGCGTCGCGGGAGATGCGCGACGAGTCGTCCAGCGTCTCGCCTGCAGCGAGGCGCAGCAGCCCCCTTTCGGGAACCGTCTTCGCCGAAAGCGCCGCCGGCACCGAAAACGCGAGGGCAGCGAGCGCAAGGCCGGAAATCGCGCGGCTTGGCGTCACGGACGGAGAATCCCCAGTTCGTACGCGCGGGATACGGCTCCTGCGGCGTTGGCGCAGTCGAGCTTCTCGCGGATTTTCTTCACGTGCACTTTCACCGTCTCGGACGATATGCCGAGGATCACCGCGATCTCCTCGCGGGCCTTGCCTAGGGCGAGATAGCGCAGAACGTCCATCTCGCGGTCCGAAAGTTCGCTGGGCGCAGGGACGAACGCTTCATGTATGAAGGCGGAATCGTCGGCAATGACCGTCTCCAGCGCCTCGATGAGCCGCAGATGGTTGACGCTTTTCGGGAGATACCCCTTTGCGCCTTCGCGCCTGGCGCGCGCCTCCTCCTCCCTGAGAGGCATGCCGGCGAGAAACAGGACGCGCGCTCCGGGATATGCGCCAAGCAGCTCCGAAAGGACCGCGAAGCCGTCCTTGCCGGGCATGCGGATGTCCATGAGGATAGCGTCAGGGCAGCCGTTCCGCGCGCAGAACTCCATAAGCCCGTCCCCTCCGCCGAGCGTCGCCGCCACAGTGAATTTTCTCGAACTCGTAAGGAGCGCGGCGATTCCGTCGCGCACCATCGGATGATCGTCGACTATCACTACCTGGCGCATCGTCTCCCCTCCATGGAGTCAGTCAAGCCTCAGAAAATCGAAGTCGGCGTGTCCGCCGGGATTCTTCGTCGAGTAGTTGAAAAGCGCAAAGCGGTATCCGGTGAAATGCGGGATCGTGTAGACGAGTTTCACGCTTCTGCCGACAGGATGCCACACGTTCCCGTCTTCAGACCAGAAGAAACGCCCTTCGTCAGCCCCCGGAGGATTCTCCTTGAAGCTCTCCCCGGGAAGACGCGAGAAGTCTCCAGTCGCTTTCAGCCACACCTCGCGCACGCCCTTGGGAAGGCGCGCCCTGGCGAGTTCGGCGGCCTTGCCTTTTTTCGCCGCCTCCAGGACGACGGCGAAGTTCTCGCCCTCCTTCACCGCCGACAGCGAAGCGTAATCCCGCTGGAAAAGCGCGAGGCCCGCCTTGTCGCCGTCTTTCATGGACGACACGTCGACCTTCGTCACTGCGCGGCAGGCGGGACCCCACGTGCGCTGCGTCAAGGTGTTGCGCGCCGTGGAGAGATCCGCGTCGGTGCGGCCGGTGGAAAGGACGAGCCATCCCGGACGCGACGAGAGCGACCACAGCCCGTCCGCAGGGTTGTGGTTCCACTGCCAGACGCTCTTGAGCCCATCGCCCGTGAATTCATCCGACTCGACTATCGCCGGAATCCCCGCCTTGCGCGGAATGTTGACTTTCGAAACGACCGGCCAGCCGTCCTCCCATTCGACGGGGAGCATATAAGGGCAGCGGCCAACGGCTCCGCGGTCTCCGAAGAGGTATGCGAACCACTTTCCTTCGGCCGACTCCATGAACGACCCCTGGGCGATGCCTTCGTGCTGATAGACGACCTTCCCTTCCCAGGGGCCGTCCATGTTCTTGGAGCGGTGCACCACCACGGTCCTGCACTTGGGTTTGGGCCAGCAGATGTTGACGAGGTAGTACCAATCCCCGCGCTTGAAAACCTGAGTGCCCTCGCCCAAGCCTCCGCGCGCCCCGAAGACGTCGGTAACATTGCCCAAGACTATCTTGCCGCCGTCGACAAAGCCCGAAAAATCCTTGTTCATCTCGGTTAGGCGGACTTTGTATGGCTTCCCGGGGACTGTCGCGTAGACCCAGAATCTCCCGTTCTCTACCCAGAGCGACTCGTCGTACTGCTTCGGGCTGAGCCTGCGGAACGCCCAATCGCCCTTCTCCGGATCCTTGCAGGTGAAGAAGTAGGTGGAGTCCACCTTGTTGTTGAAGCCTGTCACGTATAACCTGTCATCCTCTTCCGAATACCTTATCGACGCCGCCCACGTTCCGAAAAGATAGTCGTTCTCCCCGTTCTCCAGCCTGTCCTTCGGACGGTTCTCTATCGTCGGGTAGCAGTAGCTCGCTATCTTCCAGTCGGCAAGGTCCTCCGAGACCATTACCGGCATTCCGGGATTGAAATGCATCGTGGTCGAAACCATGTAGTATTTGTTCCCCTTCCTGCACATTGAGATGTCGGGGACGTCGGCCCAGAGAGTCGGCTCGAGAGTTCCGGCTTTCGAGACTCCCCCCTTCGTCTGGTGGATGAAGGGGATGGAGCCGTCTTCATTCCTCTCGTAGCGCTCGATGCAGAAGCTCCTCCTGCAGTCGGCTCCATCCGGGAGAATGGCGTTGTGGTAGACCATGTACCACTCGCCCTTGAAGAACACGCTTCCGCCGTGGATCGTCCCCGTGTTCTCGGCCTCGTCCATGATTCTTCCGCCGTATGTCCACGGACCGTGTATCGACTTCGCCGTCGAATACGCCCAGTATTCCGGAACTCCCCCCGCCGCGTATTCGAGATAGTACGTGTCGCCCGCCTTGTAGATCCAGGGCGCCTCCTCGAAATTGCTGTCTATCTTCTTGTAGGCCCCCGCGCCGCGCGCCTTTTTGATCGGCTTGCCGAAAGCCTTTTCGTCCATAAGCCCTGGCACCGGCCTGTATCCGTCGGCGAACTCGAACATGTTGTCCTTGAGCTCTCCGTACCAGCAGCCCGGATCTCCTCCGCAGTTGCCCCAGAAGAGCCACGCCTTGCCGTCATCGTCGATCATGACGGAAGGGTCTATGAACCCCCTGCCCGTGCACATCGGCTTTCCTGCGGCGTCGGTCCAGGGGCCCTTGATGTCGTCCGCCGTGGCGACGCCTATCGCATCCCCTCCCCCCGCCTGCTGCACTGCGACATACCAGTACCACTTTCCGCCGCGCTTTATCGCCTGCGACGCCCAGGCCCTGTCGCCCTGGCGCGCCCACTTGAAGACGGAAGTGTCCATGACGGCTCCGAAATCGACCCAATCCGTCATGTTGGTCGTCCCGAAGACTTGCCAGTCCTTCATCTTGTATCCGCGCGCATGCGGATCGTCATGGCCCGTGAAGACGTAGAGCCAGTCGCCGTCCGCCACTGCCGCCGGATCGGGCGTGAAGCGGTCTTTAACGATCGGATTGGTGCCGTCCATCGCGGCGGACGCTTCGCCGGCGAAAAGAACTGCGACGAGCGCCGCGGACATTGTGTTCAAGTTCTTCATGAGCCAATTATACCAAAATCCGCGGCTCCCGTCACATACCCCAAAAGGGGGTCAATGTAGTTTCAGAAGCCGCTGGTTGGAGCTTCCACGGAACCTAAGGGAAATATCCTTCAAAGACTCGACGAAAGGTCCGTCGACAAGGACGTTCGTCATCGCCAGTATCTCGTCGGTGAACTCCGTGCGCCAGCGCTTGTGGGGAGAGGACACTTCCGGACCCAGCGCCGGACCCGAGGTCGGCAGGAGGTCCATCTCGTAGACGCACCCCGTGTATATCCAAAGTGTCTTCTTCCCCGCGTAACGCTCGCGGAAGCGCCTCAGAAACCCTATGAGCCCGCGCTGGTTGTCGGGCTCCATGGGCTCCCCGCCGAGAAGCGTAAGCCCCGCGATGTGGTTCGGCGCGAGAGCGTCCAGGATTTCGTTTTCGACCTCTTCGGTGAACGGCTTGCCGTACGCGAAGTTCTGGGCCTCCTCGTTGAAGCAGCCCTTGCACCTGTGGGTGCAGCCCGAAACGAAGAGGGAGACCCTGACTCCCTCTCCGTTCGCTATGTCGCAAGTGCGGATCGATGCGTAGTTCACCCGCTTACGACACGTGCAGCACGCGCTCCTTGATCTCCTGGGTGCGGCCCTGGTTCCAGAACTGCGACCCGATATACCCGCACGTGCGCCTCGCGACGTTCAGCTTGGACTCGTCGGCGTTGCCGCACTTGGGGCACTTCCATATGAGCTTGCCGGCTTCGTCCTTGACGATCTGTATCTCGCCGTCGAACCCGCATACCTGGCAGTAGTCGCTCTTGGTGTTGAGCTCCGCGTACATGATGTGGTCGTAGATGTACTGCATGATGGAGAGCACCGCGGGGATGTTCTGCTGCATGTTGGGCACTTCCACATAGCTGATCGCGCCGCCGGGCGAGAGCTTCTGGAATTTGGATTCGAGCGCGAGCTTCGAGAACGCGTCGATCGGCTCCGTCACGTGGATGTGGTAGGAGTTGGTGATGTAGTTCTTGTCCGTCACGCCCTTGATCGTCCCGAAGCGCTTCTGCAGGCACTTCGCGAACTTGTAGGTCGTCGACTCGAGCGGCGTGCCGTAGAGCGAGTAGTCGATGTTCTCCGCCTTTTTCCACTTGCCGGTGTAGAAGTTGAGCTTCTCCATTATCTCGAGGCCGAGCTTCTCGCCCTCGGGCTCGGTGAGCTTCTTGCCGATGAGCGCGTAGACGCACTCCCAAAGGCCGGCGTAGCCGAGCGAAATCGTGGAATACCCGCCGTAGAGGAGCTTGTCGATCTTCTCGCCCTTGTCGAGGCGAGCGAGCGCCCCGTGCTGCCAGAGGATCGGCGCCGCGTCGGACGTCGTGCCGAGAAGCCTCTCGTGGCGGCATCTGAGAGCCTTGTGGCAGAGCTCGCAGCGCTCTTCGAAGATGTCCCAGAACTTCGCCATGTCGCCGTGGGCCGAGAGCGCGACGTCGACGAGGTTGATCGTCACTACGCCCTGGTTGAACCTGCCGTAGAACTTGGGCTTTCCGGGCTCGTAGTTCTTGGCCCGCGCGACGTTGCCGTAACCGCCTTCGGAACGGTCCGGCGTGAGGAACGAGCGGCAGCCCATGCACGTGTAGCAGTCGCCGTGCCCCGCCTCTTCGCCCGTGGAGAGCTTGTACTCGCGCATCTTCTTCTCGGAGATGTAGTCGGGGACCATGCGCTTTGCGGTGCAGCGCGCGGCGAGCTCGGTGAGGTACCAGTAGGGCGAGCCCGCGCGCACGTTAGACTCCTCGAGAACGTAGATGAGCTTCGGGAACGCAGGCGTTATGTAGACGCCCTGCTCGTTCTTCACCCCGAGGATGCGCTCGTTGAGAACCTCCTCGATGATCATGGCGAGATCCTTGCGCTCGGCGTCGCTCCTCGCCTCCCCGAGATACATGAACACCGTCACGAAAGGCGCCTGCCCGTTCGTCGTCATGAGCGTCACGACCTGATACTGTATCGTCTGCACGCCCTTCTTGATCTCTTTCCTCACGCGCCTTTCGACAACCGCGTCGAACGCTTCGCCCGTCATCTCGACCCCGGCTTCGGCAAGCTCGGCCGAAAGCTCTTTGCGGATCGCCTGGCGGGAGACATCGACGAACGGCGCGAGATGGGTAAGCGAGATCGACTGCCCGCCGTACTGGTTGGAGGCGACCTGCGCGATGATCTGGGTCGCGATGTTGCACGCGGTGGAGAAGGAGTGCGGCCGCTCTATCATCGTCCCCGAGATGACGGTTCCGTTCTGCAGCATGTCCTCGAGGTTGACGAGGTCGCAGTTGTGCATGTGCTGGGCGAAATAGTCCATGTCGTGGAAATGAATCACGCCGTCCCTGTGGGCCTGGACGACATCCGCCGGGAGAAGGAGACGCGACGAGACGTCCTTCGAGACTTCGCCGGCCATGTAGTCGCGCTGCACGGAGTTGATCGTCGGGTTCTTGTTGGAGTTCTCCTGCTTCACGTCCTCGTTGTTGCACTCGATCAGCGAGAGTATCTGCTCGTCCGTCGTGTTCGCCTTTCGCGCCAACGCCCTCTTGTAGCGGTAGACGATGTACTTCTTCGCGATTTCGTGCGAGCCCATCTCCATTATCTTGGACTCCACCACATCCTGTATCTCTTCGACCGTCATCGCGCGGTCGCGGCCTGCACAGACGCCGGCGACTTCTTCCGCTATCAAGTTGATGCGGCCTTCAGAAAGCGCATCCTTGATGTCCACAACCTGGCTCGCCTTGCGAATCGCATTCGCAATCTTGCTGATATCAAACGGCTTCTCCTCGCCCGACCGCTTGATAATCTTCATCTGTTTCATTTTTTGCATGCCTTTTTCTCGCTGTTTTGTTTGTTTTAGTGTAAAAGTATCGCGTCTCCCACGCAGGAAACACCTTCCGTTGTGGAAAACGCGAATATGATACACTAAATATTGTGCCCTGACAAGAGGGAAGTTATAAAATCTTATCTACAGGTTGTATACAACGAATCGATAAAGCACAATCGGTTGTGGGAGATTTCGTCAAAATCAGTGTCATTTCTTGCTTCCGACTACACGCCCTTGCGCGTCGCGGTAGGTCGTTTTCCCGTAGCTGTCGGTCGTCGAAGTTCCGGTAATTCGCCCTTGTGCATCGCGATAAGTGGTTTTCCCGTAATTATCGGTCTTGGATGTCCCGGTTATCCTTCCCATCGAGTCGCGATAGGTTGTTTTCCCGTAGCTGTCGGTTTTCGACGACCCCTGCTGGCGCCCCATCGCGTCGCGGTAGGTCGTCTTGCCGTAGCTGTCGGTCTTCGACGACCCTTGCTGACGCCCCATCGCGTCGCGGTAGGTCGTTTTTCCGTAGTTGTCTGTCGTTGCCGACCCTTGCTGACGCCCCATCGCGTCGCGATAGGTGACCTTTTTCGTTCCCGCGAAGACGGAGAGCCCGGCGGCGACGATCAAACATGCGACGATACCCTTTTTCATGGCATATTCCTTTCTTTGTGCATTATGTCCCGGTATGTAAGGAGACCGTCGGGACGGAATCTGACAGTTTTTTTCAGCGCCACTCCACCTTCGCGTCGCTCTCGCGCACGACCGTCCTTGGGTATGAGACCGCCGGCAGACCGAAGAGCATCGCATAGAAAGGCGTTCCGCGCCTCAAACCGAGCACTTTGTCGGATATCTCGGGAACCTCGCCTTGGGCAAGGTTGAGAAAACCGCACCAGCAAGTGCCTATGCCGTTGGCCTCGGCGAGAAGCTCGAAACACGCCAGCGCGAGAATCACGTCCTCCTTCGGCGTCGTCACTGCGGGGTTGCGCTCGTCGGAGGATACGACAAGCATCCCGGTCGCTCCGCGGAAGAGTATGTCTTCTCCGCCTTTCCTGAGCTTGATCGCCGGAATGGCGAGCCAGCGCGGCAGCAGCTTGCCTCCGTCGCGGTGAGATTCAAGAGCCTCGACGAAACGATGGCGGAACGCATTCATGGATGCGCGGTCCGGATAGCAGGAGAACGTAAGCCCCCGTGCGTTGCAGCCTGTCGGGACGTTGCCCAGCGATTTGAGGATCCGCTCCAGGGCGGACCTGTCGACATCGGCGTCGCGATAGCGCCGTATGCTGCGACGCGTCTTGAGCCAGTTCTCCACCTCCTCGGGCTTCGGGATGGCGAGCGACCGCACCGGCTCCGCCTCAGACGCCTCGTGGCCCGAGAACGTTATCGCGCCCTTGGGGCATATGGCGAAGCAATGCTGGCAGTGCATGCATTTCGCCTCGTCGGGCATGACGGGGAAGCCCTCCGGCCCGGTTTTCAGCGCCCTGAAGGCGCAGTCTCTGACGCATGCGCCGCATTTGACGCAAAGCTCTCCGTTCAGCGCGAAAAGCGCCGTTTCCCTGGTTGGTTGGTTTGTCATGCGAGAAGTATAGCAAATCTGCGCGCCTTTCACAACCGCTATTGTGACGACGATGTCCACTCCCGCCGGAATGCACCGATTGGTCGGCTCGCGCGAAGCAAGGCGAGACGTTATACGAGCCCTTTTGCCAGCCAGTACGCAACATGGCCTCGCCCATCCTCGCGTGCGCCTACTTCGCCACGGTGTGGATCGGACGGCACTTGAAGCGACAGGTCCTTGCGGAACATCTCGCCTACCTGAACAAGAGGCTGAACGAAGTGCCGCAGTTCGGCGCATACGCAATCACGTCGGGCCTTAAACGCGCATTCTCCGCCTCCGGAAGGCTCGCACGGAGCATCGCCCGCATCGTCCCGCGCACCGGGAAGGTCGACCTGTCCCGGCACCTGCCCGGCTTTGCGGAACTGCCCGACCTCGACGACGGATAGCCGCCACGCCTTCTGCCGCGCAAAATACACTTCCCAAAATCACCTCACCCGCATAAACATTGGGCGAAACCTCATTCTGCCTTCAAAAAATGGGTAAACCCCAGGGAGCGTTACGCACCATCTCACCCGCCCAGACCCGTGAAGCGGATGTCGCCCCGGGGGTGCCAAGCCGAGCGACCACGATGCCGAGAGCCCTCGCTCCTGGTTAAAGCCGCCCTCGCTCTCGGCCGCCCGCTCCCGGCGAGAGGAAATAGCGATCCTACCGAGAGGCCATGCCGATGCTACCAATGGAGGCGAGTTTTTGCACCCAATGGATGCGCAGCCGTGCTTTCAATGGACAGTCGCTTGTGCATTAATGCACTTTGCCGTCTCCACCCAATGCACCAAGCCAAATCCACAAATGCACTTTTGCCGGTCCTCCCAATGCACCGCCCCCCCTGCCATGTCAATGCAACTCTGCGGCTTCGTTGGAAGCTTCAGCACGCCGTGCACAAGCAACGTCCGGCAATCACTCATAAAGACCGCAAGTTAACTTTACGCCGATTTATCGCAATTATGGCAACTTATCGGCATTTTTGGGGTGACAGTCCCCGCGAAAATCCGCGCGAAGCCGAGGCGAGGAGGGACAGTGCAACCGCGGCGGAGCAGAATTCCGCGACAGGCGCCGACCACCATACGCCCTCGAGCGCGAATGCAAACGGAAGTATGATGACGGCCAATCCTTCGAACAGGAAGGTACGGATGAATGCGATGGCGGCCGAAAGCGCCCCTTTCCCGAGCCCCGTGAAGAACGCCGAGGCGAAAATGTTCCATCCAACAGGGATGAAGGCGGCCGCGCATACCGCGAATGCATGGCGCGTCAGGGCGAGAAGCCCTTCATCATAGCCGGTGAAGACGCGCGCGAGGGGGCCTGAAAGCGAAAACGCCGTGAAGGCCATCACTCCGCCGGCGACGCCGAGAATCGCAAGGCTTCGCCTGAGGATCCCTCTCTGTTCGCCGTTTTCGCCCGCGCCGAACTGGTAGCCGACTACGGGGGTGACGGCCATGGCGTAGCCGAGGAACACGGAAACAAAGACGAAGGAAAGGTACATCACGGCTCCCCATGCCGCGACTCCGTCCGCGCCGGCGAACCTCAGCAGCTGGAAGTTGTAGAGCATCGCGACCGACGGCATCGCTATCGCGGTCATGAGTTCGGAAGCGCCGTTCCCGCAGGCGAGCATTATGGGCCGGGGCGCCCACTTCGGAGTCGCGAAACCCACCGCGGAGCGCTCCTTGCGGAAGAAGACGAGCGGCACAAGCCCCCCGACCGCCATTCCCGCCGCGCTCGCCAAGGCGGCGCCAGCGAGTCCCCAGCCGAAGACGATGATGAAAAGCGCGTCGAGGACCGCGTTCGTGAACCCCGCCGCCACGGTGATCACCGCGTTGGCCTTCGCCCTGCCGGCAGTTACCATGAACGTCTGGAAGAAGTACTGGAGCATGCCGAGGGGGTTTGCTGCGAGCAGTATCGTCCCGTAGAGAACGGCGTTCTCGAGGACCGCTCCATCCGTTCCGAAAGAACGCATGACGGGCCGCAGCGCGATAAGCCCCAGGGCGGAAAGCGCCGCCCCAAGGCCAAAGTCCAGGAGGAGGAACGTCGTGAAAAGGCGGCTCGCGTTGCGCTTGGCCTTGCGTCCGAGGCGGATCGCGACGAGCGCGTTGCCGCCCGTGCCGACCATGACCCCGAACGCCGCGAGAAGCATGGCGAACGGGAACACGAGGTTGACGCCGGCGAAAGCCTTCTTGCCGAGCCAGTTCGAGACGAAGAATCCGTCCACAATCGAGTATATGGACGTGAATATCACCGTCCCAATCATCGGGAGGGCGAAGCGGAGAAGCCTCGCGCAGGTGAAATGGCCCGCCAGATGGCGGCTGGGCGAGTGCATACCCCTCAAGCGTATCGCACCGCGGAATCAGGCTCTTTTCAGCTGCGGGAAGAGAACGACGTCCCTTATGGAGTCGCAGCCGGTGAGGAACATGACAAGCCTGTCGACGCCGAAGCCGAGTCCGCCGGTAGGCGGCATGCCGCATTCGAGAGCGCTTATGAAGTCCTCGTCGATCTTCTCGGTGTCCTCGCCGGCCTGGTTCTCGAGCGCCTTGCGCTGCTCGATGGGATCGTTCTGCTCGGTGTAGCCGGGGCAGAGCTCGCGCCCCGCCACGACGAATTCGAACACGTCGACGAGCGAGGGGTCGTCGGGGCAGGCCTTGGCAAGCGGCACGAATTCGTGCGGAATCCTCGTCACGAACGTAGGCTGCATGAGATTGCGTTCTATGAGCTTGTCGTAGACCTCGTGCGTCAGCATCAGCTCCGAATCGACGCCGTCAAGCTCGAGATTCGTATCGGTCTCTTTTCCTTTCGCCTTCGCCCTGGCAAGCTGGGTCCCGAAATCGAGATCGAACCAGTCGTCGCCCATTAGCTCCTTCACGAGGTCCTTGTAGGCGACGCGCCGGTACGGCGGATTGAAATCGATAACGGTCTTCGATTCTCCGTATTCGATTTCGCGCTTGCCGATGACCGTGTCGCAAAGATGCGGGAGAAGGCCCTCCATGATCGCCTCCATCGAGGTGCGGTCGCCGTAGGCCTCGTAGATTTCGCAGACGGTGAACTCGGGGTTGTGGGTGCGGTCGATGCCTTCGTTGCGGAAATCCTTGCCGAGCTCGAAGACCTTGTTCATGCCGCCGACGAGGAGCCGCTTGAGATACAGCTCGGGGGCTATGCGCATGACGCAATCCTTGTCCAGGGCGTTGAAATGGCTGAAGAAAGGCTTAGCCGCCGCCCCGCCGGCCTGATCCTGGAGGATTGGCGTCTCGACCTCGACGAATCCCTTGGACCAGAGATACTTCCTGATCTCCATCAGCAGGCGCGAGCGCGTGAAGAACCTGTTGCGCGACTCGTCGTTGGTCATCAAATCGACATAGCGCCTGCGGTAGCACTCCTCCTGGTCGGCAAGGCCGTGGAACTTCTCCGGCGGCTGCTCGAGAGCCTTCGCCAGAAGCGCCCATTCCTTGACGACGAGAGACTTTTCACCCTTCTGCGTCGTGAACAGCGTTCCTTCGGCGCCGATGATGTCGCCAAGATTCAGCTGCTTGAAGCCGGCGAACATCTTCTCGGAAAGCTCGTCGCGCTTGAAGATCAGCTGAAAGCGGCCGGTGCCGTCGTTCAGCGTCGCGAAATTCATCTTCCCCATGCGGCGGATCATGAGAAGGCGCCCTGCGACGCGGACGGTCTTCCCTTCCTCGAAAGACTCCCGCACCTTGGCGAGATCTTCGTGATCGTATTTGAACCCGTAGGGCGTGAAGCCCAGTTCCTTCAGAGCCTGCATCGAAGCAAGACGCTGGTCGCGATATTCGTTTGTCTCCATAGGGCGGATATTATACCATAATTTACGACAGGGGGAGTGTGGCCTTGAAAGATATGCGGTCCCCGTCCAAAGCCGCAGAAAGAGCCCCTCCGGAAGACTCGATCACCTCTTTCGCGAGGCTGAGACCGAGTCCTGCGCCTTCAAGCTTGCTGCCGCGCGCAGTTTCGCCGCGGTAGAATCTGTCGAAGACGCGCGAGATGTCCGGCGGTGCGAGAGGGTCCACGCCGTTGGAGACCGTGATTTCCGCCGCAGAGCCCACCTTCGCAAGCTTGAAGCCTATCGTAAAGCCTTCGCGGTTGTATTTGACCGCATTCGATATGATGTTCTGCAGGGCCTGCGTAAGGAAAGACCTGTCGCCCGTCACGGCGAGACCTTCCGCGACCGAAACCGAGACCGACTCCTCGCCGACGACCAGCGAAAGATCCTCCGCAAGCAGTTTCGCCAATTCGGAGATGTCCACGCGCTCCTTTTTGAGCTTCAGCTTTCCCGCGTCGCTCTGGGCGAGGATGAGAAGCCGGTGGACGAGATTCTTCAGCCGCTTCACCTCCTCGAGAACGTCGGCGCCGAACTTCTCCACCGCCTCGTCGCCCCCGGAATGCCTTATCGCATGCTCGACGACGCTCTGCATGACGGCAAGGGGCGTCTTGAGCTCATGCGCCACGTCGGCGGTGAACCTGGTCGCATTCTCCGCGCTTCTGTCCAGCGCGCCGGCTATGATGTGCCAAAATAGGAGCCCTCCGACCGAGAGGAATATGATCGAACAGCCGCCGACGGTCAAAAGAAAGCGGGAACTCCGTCGGCGGGAGGGGTGGTTCGAAAAATCCGGATGCCGTAACGGACGGCGTGAATCGTCCGCTTCAAAACCTGCGTTCCGGCCCGGGCCTTCGCCGGACGAGGCGGAATTGCGGAAATGGGGCGCGTTCGAAGGCTCCAAAGGGCCATCGCCGCCGTCCTCGATCTCGAGGCTGTGGATCGCCGGAGGGCGCGACATGGAGCCGGCGCCGGGTCCGCCATCGTCCATCGCGGGAACGGCGGCGGCGTCATCCTTCATTATCGCCCAGAACGAAAGCGCCACCAGGGCGATCAGCACCGCATGGCCAAGCGCGAAAAGGATCGCTATGCGGCGCTTCACGCCGATGTTGGTCGTGCGCTTCAAGCTCGGGCGCCTTCCTTGTAGCTGTAGCCGACGCCACGCACGGAGACGATGCCGATTTCCCCTCCGGCGTCGTTGAACTTCTTGCGGATCCTCCGGATGGCGACATCGACGACATTCGTCTCGGGGTCGAAATCGTAGCCCCAGACATGCTCTAGAATCTGCGTACGCGTCAAAACGCGCCCTGGCGAGCGCATCATGTATTCGAGAAGGCTGAACTCGCGCGCGGTCAGAGGGACGGCCGCGCCGCCGATTATGGCCTCGTGCCTGACGAGGTCGAGCCTCACGTCGCCGACGGAGAGAAAGCTCGTGGCGACACCTGACGCACCCCTGCGCACCGCCGCCGAAAGACGCGCCGCGAGCTCCTCGACATAGTACGGCTTCGAGATGTAGTCGTCGGCCCCGAGATTCAGTCCCTCGATGCGCTCGTCGAGGGCGGTTCGGGCGGTCGCGAGAAGAACAGGCATGGAGTTGCCGGCTTTCCTCAGCTGGCGGAGAATGCTTAGCCCGTCGCGGCCCGGCATCATTATGTCGAGAACGGCCGCATCGTACTCCCGGTTCATGAGACGGTCCAAAGCCTCGTCGCCGTTCTGGACCCAATCGACGTCAAAGCCGCTCTCGGAAAGTCCGGCCTTGACGAATTTGCCGAGCTTGCGCTCGTCTTCTGCAATAAGTACGCGCATAAGTCAAGCTGGTGGGACCGCCGGGAATCGAACCCGGAACCTACGGTTTAGGAAACCGTCGCTCTGTCCAGTTGAGCTACGATCCCGTGACAGGTTGATATTATATCATTTCTTTTCCTTCACGCCAAGGTCCGAAAGTCGCATTGATATAATTCGGCTTACGCCCTTCTCCTGCTGGGAGACTCCATACACGAGGTCGCTTCCCGCGATCGTGTGCTGGTTGTGGGTGATGATGAGGAACTGAGATTGGGCGAGAAACTCCTTCAGCTGTTCTACGAAGCGCCCGATGTTCGCGTCGTCGAGCGCGGCGTCGAGTTCGTCGAGCATGCAGAAGGGGGCGGGCTTGATCATGAAGATCGAAAAGAGAAGCGCCACCGCGGTCATCGTGCGCTCTCCGCCCGAAAGGAGCGTCACGGACTGCGGACGCTTCCCCGGGGGGCGCGCTATTATATCGATTCCGCACTCCAGGGGGTCCTCTTCGTTCTCCAGAAGGACGAGCCTGGCCTCGCCGCCGCCGAACAGCTTCGTGAACATGGTCTGGAAATTGCGGTTCGCCTGTTCGAATGTCGTGCGGAACATCTCGCCGGACGTCGTGTTGAGGTTTGCGATGAGGTCCATGATCTGCGTCTTCGCGGCCAGCAGATCCTCCTCCTGGGCCTTTTCCCTGGCGTACCGCTCCTCCAGCTCGCGGCATTCGTCTATGGCGACCATGTTGACTGGGCCGAGAGCCGCTATGTCGCCCTGAAGCTTTGCGACCCTGGACTCCAGCTCGTCGGTGGGAGGGACGACGCCATCCTTCCACTCAGGGTCGGGTTCGCGCAGAACGGCGTCGGCGAAAAGTCCGTATTCATCCTGGAGATGGTCGTATATGTTCTGGCGGCGCATTGTGGATTCGGCCGCCTGGACTTCAAGCTTGCCGCGGAAATCCCGCGCCCTGTCCAGTTCCGCGCGCTTCTCGGCGACCTCGCCGTCGGCAGCGGAAATCTTGGCCATCATCTCGCCCCTGCGGACGCGCTCGTCATCCATGCGCGCGTGGGAGTCCATCGCCTTCTCCTGAAGCTCGGCGAGGCTGTCCATCAACCCTTCGCTCTCTTCGGTGAGCCTGCGGATCGAATCCTCGTATCCCTTTATCCCGCTTTCGCGTCCCTCTATCGCGCGGGAGAGCTCCTCCCTGCGCTGCCCGGCGGTCTCGGACTGCTGGCCGACGAACGAAAGCTCCTGCTCCATGCGGCTCGCCGCGATTCTCCGCTCGGTAAGGCGCTGTGAGGCGGAAATGTTCTCCGTCTCGAGGGAGCGCAGCTCCTCCTCCATCGACGACACGGAATCAAGGAGCGCGTCGCGCTTGGCGACAGTATCCCCGAGATCGCGCGCAAGCGCTTCGCGCCTTTCGGAATCGGCGGCGTTCGCCGCCTGCGCTGCGGCAAGCTCGGCGACGACGGCGTCAAGGCGGCTTCTCGCCCCTGCGGCATCCCTCTTCACCATCGCCTCCTCGCCCTCGGCCTGGGCGGCCGCGCGGCGCGCTTCGGCGAGGCGCGCTTCGGCGCCGGAAAGCTCTGCGGAGAGGGCGGAAATCCTGTCGGCCCCCGTGGCGAGCGTCTCGCGCGCCGACTCGATCCTGGCGTTGAGGTCGGCAAGCGAAATCTCGGCCTCGGTTATGGGGGACTTGTGTCCGGATATCGGCTCGATCGACGTGGAAGGCGTCCATGTTCCGCCTTGTCCGCCGGCGAGAACCATGTCGCCGAGGAGCTGTTCCGCCGTCTCGACCTGATCGTCGGCAAGGGCGAGATGCTCGACGAGCCGGTCACCTTCGCGTATCGCCACCCCTTCCCTGCCGGTCTCGATCGCGGCGAGGCGCACATCGCCTTCGGCATTCTCGAAAATGCTCTCGAGTATCTTCTTAGCCTTCGCCTCGTCCTTGAGCATTGCGAGCTGGGCCTCTTTGGCCGCTGCGGCGGCCTGCATGCCGCCCAGATGTTCGCGCGCATCCTGAATCTCGGCGCGGAGCTTCTCGAGGGACTCCTTGGCGGCGGAGAAACGCCCGCCAGCCTCGCGCTCGACCTCGCGGGCGGCGTCGGCCCTCGCGGTGATCTCGGCAAGCGTCTTCTCCGCGTCCGCCACGGCCGCCTTCAGGTTCGCCTCGTCGGCGGCAAGCCTCTCGTTCCGGATTATCGCCTCGCGCGCGGCGGCCTCGAGCCTGGCAATCTCGTCGCGGTCGGACGCCGCCCGCCTGTCGCAGGCGACGGATTCCGCCCTCGCGTTCTGCGAACGCGTTCTCAAGGCGTCCATTCTCTCCTGCGAAGCGTTGAAAGCCGTCTCGGCCTCCTCGAGCGACGCACGGGCCGCCTCCAGGGATTCTCCGAGAAGCCTCGTCTTCTGCGCAAGCGACTCCGCCTGCATCTTCACGTCTTCAAGCTGGCGGCGCGTGTCGGCGATTTCGCGTCCGTCGCGCTCGGCGAAGCTCCTGTACTCTTCGATTCGCTGGCGGTTGACGCCGATGACCTCGGTCGCACGCCTGTAGGCGCCATCGGCGGCGGCCTGCTCCTGGGCGAGAGTCTGGAGCCGTTCCTCCAGCTCGTGTATCTCGCGGTGGAGCTCCTGCTGGCGGGCCTCGGCGTCGGCGACGGTTGCGCTCGCCTCAGAAATCGCCTTCTCCACCTCCATGCGGTTGGCCGCGTTCTGCTCAAGAACGGCGTCGAAGTCGTGGATCCGCTGCTTGGAGACGTATATGTCAAGGCCTCTCAGCTCGTCACGCAGCTCCTTGTACCTCTGGGCCTTCCCGACCTGGCGCTGGAGAGAGCCGATCTGGCGCTTCATCTCGCGCAGGATATCCGCCTCTCTGAGCAGGTTCTGCTCGGTCTGGTCGATCTTGCGGAGGGCCTCCTTGCGGTCTGCCTTGAACTTCGTTATTCCGGCGGCCTCTTCGAAGACGGCGCGGCGGTCCTCCGGCTTCGAGGAAAGGATCGCGTCTATCTGGCCCTGGGCCATCACGGAATAGGACGACGTGCCGATGCCCGTGCCCATGAAAAGATGCTGCACGTCCTTGAGGCGGCTCGCCTGCTTGTTGATGAAATATTCGCCCGATCCGTCCCGGTAGACGCGGCGGGTGATGGTCACCTCATGGTAGTCGGTGCCGAGCTCCTTCTCGCAGTCTGCGAACGTGATGGAGACTTCGGCGAGCCCGAGGGGCTTGCGCGTGTCGGTTCCGTTGAAAACAACGTCGACAAGCTTGGAGCATCTCAACGCCGTGGGCCGCTGCTCGCCGAGAACCCAGCGTATGGCATCGGAAACGTTCGACTTGCCGCATCCGTTGGGACCGACAATCGCGATGAGACCGGGATCGAACGTGAGCCTGGTCCTATCCGCAAAGCTCTTGAATCCCACTATGTCTAGCTGCTTGAGATACATGTGAAGGTATATTATACCAAAATTTCCCGCACTTCGCCCGACGCGTCACCCTTTCCTGAACACATAGCCCCAAATCTTGAAAAGGTACTTCGGCGCCATCATCGGCATTATCGAGAAGTATCCGTTCTCCCGGTTGGCACGGACGTTCTCCGCGTTCAGCTTCCACATCGCCTTCAACCCCGCGGTGGACTTCCCCCCGAGGCGCATCGTGACGAAGCACCTCGGCACGTAGAGCGAGCGGACGCGTCCGCGGCAGAATATCCTTACCATCCATTCGAAATCCGCGCTTATGTCGTAGCCGAGCCGGTAGCCGCCGCAGCGCGCAAACACCTCCCGCCTGACATACACGGACGGATGCGCAGGCATGAAGCCCCAGTTGTGCATCCACGGCCGCCATCTCTTCGACGAATAGTACCTGACGGTTTCGAGGCTTTCGCCGCGCACGAATCTCACGTCCCCGTATATCGCGTCTATTCCGTCCGCAAACGACGCCGAAACGGCGGCCAGGGCATCTTCGCCGTCGAGCCTGTCGTCGGCGTTCAGTATCCCGATCGCATCCCCCGTCGACATGGCCACGCCCTTGTTGATGGCGTCATACATCCCTTCGTCAGGTCCGGAGATCCAGCGCATCCTCCCGCCGAACTTCGGCTCGTACTCCCTGATGATTTCAACAGTACCGTCGTCGCTGCCCCCGTCGACGACGATATACTCCAGATCGGCCCCCTTTTGCGCCAGGACGCTCTCGAATGCGGTGCGTATCACGCGTGCGCTTCTGTAGCAGACTGTGACGAGAGTGATTTTCATCCGTTTCGTCCGCCGCGGAAATCCATGAGATGCCCAAGGAGGTATCGGAAGCCCCTGTAATAGAACGAGAAGTCGAAAAGGTTGCGGCGGAAAACGTGCCACAGCGCGCGCGGCTGTAGGAATCCGCGGTAGACGCGCCTGATGGCCGATTTTATCTCATCCTCGGTCGCGAGAGGCGTTCTGGTCACCGTGCGCCGCTGATCGTATTCGTCCCAGTCGAGCGTCGCGAGGCCGTCCTTCTCCTTAAGCTCCCTGAAAAGCGGCGTTCCCGGATACGGGACGGTAAGCGTGCACTGCAAGGTGGCCGCGTGACCGTCCGCAAGAAGCCGGCGCGCAAGTCGCACCGTGTTTTCGATTTCGGCCGGACCCTCCCACGCATGGCCGAACATGAAAGTAAGATGCACGGAAAGCCCGGCCTTCGAAGCCCATTCAGCCCCCTTTTCCACGTCCTCCACCTTAAGGGCCTTGCAGAAACGGTCGAGCGTGGATTGGTTGGCGGACTCGACCCCGAACAGCACAAGCCTGAATCCGGCCTTGCGCATCAGGACGTAGTCTTCGTATCCGAGGCGTCCGAAGCGCATGTTGCAATCGATGCGCAGCTTCCGGTGGAGTCCGCGGCGGATGAGTTCGTTGCAGAACGTCTCAAGCCACTTCCCGACAGGAAGCGAGCCCGAATCGTCCATAAGCTCTTTTATGCCGTACTTGCCGACGAGCATCTCGATCTCGTCGACGACATCGACCGGATCGCGCGTGCGGTAGGTCGGGTAGAGGGTCGTCCAGCTGCAGAAAGTGCATTTCGCATGCCAGCAGTCGCGTCCGGACATTATGTAAGTTCCAGGAGTGCGCTTGAAGTTGCCGTTTTTCTTCGCGTAAAGCTCCCAATGCACGAGATCGCGGTCTATCCAAGGGGCGGAATCGAGATCGTGGTCGAGGCGGAAACGGCCCGTGTTCTTCACGGCACCGCCATCGCGGTACCATATCCCCGGCTCGTACTTCGAGGCGTCGCCGCAGGCCGACGCGTAGTTCGAGAGAAGAAAATCCCAGTCGCCGCCGGTGAGGATCGCCTCGACGCGGCAAGCGGACATCGACTCCCCGGGAAGCGCCGTCACATGGTCGCCGACAAGGACCGTTCGGTACTGCGCATGCGAATCTATCCAGGCCCAATGCCGCTTTACGACGGGAGTCTTCGTCTCGAGGACGATGAGATCGGGCCTGAAAGCGGCGAGCCGCCCGTCGAATTCCCCTTGAGACATTCCGGCGGCGATGCCATCGAGGAAAAGGACGGCGTGTCCATCCCTCTTCAGCATCGTCGCCGCCGTCGCGGGCACGACCGGGAAAATGTAGGTCGGCCGCGAAAACCACTGAAACTGGCGGTTCTGGGTGAGGAGGGGAACCCCCTTGCCGCTTTCAAGCGGCGGATAGGCGATCGCAATCCTCACCCTCGGCCCCGTTCCGGATTACCACTTGTAACCGAGGCCGACGATATAGCGCGTGTCGCTGGACTTGCGCCCGAGGCTCGGACGGGAGTTGTACTCCCACTCGATCTTCGCGATGAGGTCGAAGTCGAAGATGATTTTCGTCGTGATGCCGACATCCGCCTTCATGAGATAGTTCTCCCAATCGTCGACCTGGGGCATGTACTCGAGGTTGTGGAAAACCTCGACGCCCGTCGCCCATTTCGGCACATAGTTGAGGTGATGGGCGTAGCGCAGCGAAGCGTAGCTGTCGTCCGCGTCGGGGTCCTTGTGGACGTAGTCCGTCTTGACCCACGCGCCGCCGACTTCCTGGTTGAAGCTCCAGATGCCGGTCGATTCGGCGTTGAACTTGTCCAGCCACTGGTAGCCGACGCCGAGGCCGAGCCTCAGGCGGTAGTCGATTCCGGCGATGTCATCCTGCTCGTACTTTCCGTTCTCGTACGAATAGAACTTCTCGGACCAGAAGTGGTCGTGCTGACCCTCGACCTCCCAGCGGTCGGTCGATTTTTCCTTGTCCTGCTTCGACGTTCCCGTCTCGGAGTAGTAGTAGCCGAAATTGGCTTTCACGCGGTCCTCTTCCCAGCGGCGGGAGATGTCGGCGAGGACGGTCGCGTTGTTCTTGTACGTGTTTCCGCGGTTGGACTCGTAGGCGACGTTGACCGAACCATGCCACGTCTCGACGCCGGGATCGATGGCCTTGACCTTGGACTTGTCGAGCTTTTGTCCGTCGACGACGTAGTCGCCGTCCTTGACGGTCACGGACTTGTCGCTCTCGCGGCTCCTGTCGACGTACTCTATCACGTGCTTCGCGTCGGATTCGAGCGAAGCGATCTTATCCACGGGAATCTTCATGTCCCCGAGATCGTCCGATGCGAAATTCAGCGCATCGCCCTCGAACGTGCCGGCGGAGCCCGTAAGGACGGAACCGGACTTGAGCGTAACCTTGTCCGCCATGGCGGAGCCTGCCGAGATCGCCGCGGCAAGAGCGGCGAAGAGGAGTTTCGTCTTCATTGGTTGTTTTCTTCCTTTCGTTTGGTTGGATCGTTGTATTGCTCTTCCAAAGGCCTCAGGTCGAGAGAATCAAGGCCCTCCACGTGACGCCTTCTGCGTTCGCCCGGTTCGCGCCTTACGCCTTCGACGTACTGTCGGCCCAGAACGGCATTCCTGGGAAGCGCCGCGTCCTTCTCGACGTGGTGGGGATCTACAAGGCCAACCGTGACGAAGACCACGATTTCGCGCTGCTCCTTCACGCGGATTTTCGACCCGAACAGCCTCGGGCCGATCCACCAGATGTCCCTGAGGAACGGAATGCCGTTGTCCTTCTGCGTTTCGACAGTGAGAGAAAGCCCGCCTATGACAGCCGTCGTTCCGCTGGCCATGTTGAATTCCGTGACGAGCCGCTGCACGTCGATCACCGGGTATTTGGCCGAAATGGTTCCGCCGTCCGATTCGTCCGAAGACGTACCCGACACGACCCAGTCGGAGCGTGAGGAGATGGTAGGCACGATCTGCACGTTGATGAGCCCGTTCGTGCCGATTCTTGGCGTAACGTCAAGCGCGATGCCCCAGCTGAAGAACGCCTCTTTGGCGAACATGAGCTTGTCTTCGCCCGGGATCGCCGCCATCTGCATGTCAAGGTCGAGGGAGTCGCCGCCGGAATTCGTCGTTCGCTTCGCCGATATCTTGACGTTCGGATACTTAGTCGTCATGTCGACGGTGGCCTTCTTTCCCGAAGAGACGATGATCTTGGGATTGGAGAACGTGCGGGCGTCCTCCGACGACTCGAGAGCCCGGAGGATCAGGTAAAGATCGGACATCCCCAGAGTCGCGTTGACGTACGAAAGGTTGGCCGTGGAGCGCCCCCCGTCGGATGAAATCGTATATGTGCTGTCGGCGCTGGTGTAGGTCGAAACGCCCTTCACCTTGCGCTCGTTGAGCCCGGCATCCAACGACAGGGAGGCTTTCATGCCGTCGAGCATCTGCCAGTCTATGCCGAGCTTGTGCGACGCGTTGTTGGCCAGCTCCACAAACCTGGCCTCGATGTAGACCTGCGGGACGTCCACGTCAAGCTGGCGCACGGCCTCCTCGCACGCGTCAAGAACGGCTTTGGGCGCCGTGACCATCACGGCGTTCGCCTCGGGAAACGCCTGGGCTATTTTGGAGACCTTCCATGTACCTCCGAAGTCGCCGCTCCATGTCTCGTTGAACCGTTCGGCGACCTCGGCCGCATTGGCGTGCTCAAGGCGGAAAACGCGCGGCATGAGAATGAAGCCGTCGACCTGCCCGCTTTCCGCCGGCGCGCTTTCGGAAGCGGGTTCCGCCGGAGCGGACTGGGGCTGCGCGGGGTCGGCGGCGGCCGGAGATCCGGCATCGGGCTGTTCCGTCTCGGCCAGCGCCTCCGACAACGCATCGTCCAGAAAAGACGATTCGTCGCCCGCCGCCGGGACGGAAAACCCGGCAAGGCAGACGGCGAACGCGGTTATTGTCAAAAGCCGATTACGGTACATGCATGATATTATACCATATTGCGGCGTGTCCCGTCCATCACTGCAGCAGCACTTGCCGCTGTTCGTAGTGGCCGGGCTCCCAGACGCGGATCACGGACCCGTTGGCCTGCACACGGTCGACATAGCGCCCCTCGACCCAGACGTTCTGCGTGGTGTACACCGGCTGGGTCTGCACGACGACCGGCTGCTGGACGACGACCGGCGCCGGAGTCACCACAGGGGCCGGGGTGACAACCACCGGGGCTGTGGAGACGATCGGCCTCGGGCCTATGACGGCATCCGTAAGAAGTCCGCCGACAACGCCGCCGACGAACCCGGGCCAGAAGTTTCTGCCGCCGCGGCCCCATCCGCCGCAGCCACGGTGATGCCCGTGACCGGTGCTGCGGATGACGATGCCGCCGCGATGACCGTATCCGCCGCGATAGCTGTATCCTCCGTGACGGTCGCCGAATCCCCCGCGGGATCCATGATGGCCCCGGGCGAAGCACGTCCCTCCGACCATCACAGTCGCGATCGCGACAACCATTATCGTTTTCATCTTGTTCATATCATCACCTCGTTTTTCTTTCTCCGCTTTTGCGGGTTACACATGGTTAGGAAGTCCATGGAGAAAAAACTGACAAATATTTTTCAAAAACCTTTCCTGTCCCTCTCGCCCCACGCATTTCGCATGAATTTCACCGATCTTGAGAAGATTTGATCGACATTCGCAACCGAAGAGACGTCCAGAAAATCGCGGACCTCCTCGCTGGAGAGGTGAAAGCGCGTCTTCAAGAGGAGTACAAGCGCTCTTTCGGGGTCGTTGTTCCACAAATCCCTGAAACAAAGGTGGGTCATGTTCCAAACCTCGTTTCGCGTCATCTTGATGTCATCGACGGGGACTTCCAGCCCCATATGGCCATTCTCGGCGTCGGGATGGACGCCGTCGATCGAGATTTCGCCGTGCTTGTTGGGGTCGGCATTGAGTATGAACCCTCTGACATAGCGCCTCAGCCACCCCTGCAAGCTGCCTCCATCGTCGCGGTAGAGATCGATTTTCCTCCGTCCGATCATCTCGTCGTAAAGCATCCCCATCAAATCGCCCGCGGTTATCGAGTAGCGCTTCATGAGTTCTGCGCTGCGCATGGCCGTCGATTCGGGCTCCACGACCCTTTCCCACACGAGCTTCCACCCTGCGTCTTCGCCTGCCTTGACGAGCTCGTACCACTCATGGTCGGTAAGTTCTGCCATGACAGCCCCTCCTATGCGAATGTGAGAGATCCGGGGACGGGCTCTTCCCCGCGGCGCTTCAGCCATATTCCCGGCTTGTGCTTGCCCTTGATGAAGTCGCCGTATGTCATGGACGACTTCCCGTCCCTGACGCGCAAATCCTTTCCGGCGAATTCAAAGACCGCGGCCGGGATCGGTTGGCCGAGTCCATCTTCGACCGTTATCGGCAGAATGGCGTCCGACCCCTCCAGCCCGCCTTTGAATGTGATGTTGACCGCCCACCTGAGCCGCTCATCCTTCATCTGATGGGACACGATCGTAAGAATGATGGTTTTCCCCTCAGGCACTTTCATATAGAATATATCCCAAGTTCGCTGCCGTTGAAATATCCGAACGACCGGGAGGAGCCGCCTTTGGGAAGCGAAACCGAGCCGGGATTGAAAACCGTAAGCCCACATTCGAGCTTTTTCAGCTCCGGAATATGCGTATGGCCATAGGCCAGAACGGACCCCATGCCCAGAGGGGGAAGCCGGTATTCATTCCAGATATGGCCATGGGTCAGGAAAAAAGTCTCCTTCCCCGCCTCCAAGACCGAATAGTCCCCCATCATGGGGAACTCGAGAAGCATCTGATCGACTTCGGCATCGCAATTGCCGCGAACGGCGACGATCCTGTCCTTCAGCGAGTTCAGGATCTCGACGACCTTGACGGGATTGTAAAAATCGGGAACGCCGTTGCGCGGACCATGATAAAGAAGATCGCCCAACAGCACCAACCGGTCCCAACCCAAAGCATCACCTGCCTTGAGTGCCGTCTCAAGCGTGGAAGGCACTCCGTGTACGTCGCTTATGAACAGGATGCGCATAGCGGCGGCACTCACGGGGATCAATTCTTGTAGGTGACGATGCCCGTTCCCTTGCGAATCACGCCGATCACGCTATAGGGCTGATGCTGGGCCTTGAGAATGTTTGTCGCCTTCTCCATCTGGTTCTTCGGGATTATGACGACAAACCCGATGCCCATGTTGAAGACGCGATACATTTCGTCGCGGTCGACCTTGCCCTGGTTCTGGATGAACTTGAAGATGGTCGGGACTTCCCAGGAGGCGCGGTCGATCTCCGCGTTGACGGCCTTGGGAAGAACGCGCGGAATGTTGTCGGGGAAGCCTCCGCCCGTGATGTGGGCCATGCCGGAAATCCTGACCTTGCGCTCAAGAAGCTTGGCCACGGGCTTGAGGAAGCTGCGGTGGACGGCGAGCAGCGCATCGCCGAAAGTCTGATTCGTCCCGGGAAGTTTGTCCTGCCAGGAATACTGGCAGAGATCGAAAATGACGCGGCGGGCGAGAGAAAAGCCGTTGGTCTGGAGGCCGCCCGAAGGGAAGCCTATGATCATGTCCCCCGCGCGGATCGACTTCCCGGTAACGAGCTGGCTGCGCTTCACGCACCCGACGATCGTCCCGACGAGGTCGTACTCGCCTGCGGGATAGAGACCGGGCATCTCGGCGGTTTCGCCGCCGAGAAGCGCCATGTGGTTCTCTTTGCAAGCCTTGCAGAGGCCCGAAACCACGTTCTTGAACTGCATCGGATCGACCTTGGAGGTTCCGACGTAATCCATGAAAAACAGCGGTTTCGCGCCCTGCACGAGGATGTCGTTCACGCAATGGTTGACGATATCCTGCCCGACAGTGTCGTGCTTGTTCATCATCGCGGCGACCTTGAGCTTTGTGCCGACACCATCGGTCGACGCGACGAGGATCATATCCTTGCCCGTCGGAATTTTGTGGAGACCGCCGAACGCGCCGATGTTGCCGATGACGTTTGCCGTCTTCGTCGCGGCGACCATCTGCTTGATGGAGCCGACCGCATTCATCTTGACGTCGATGTTGACGCCAGCCTGCGCATAGGCCGATTTCGATTCTTTGGGCATGGATTCTCTCCGGTTTTCTGGAATTAGAGCTTGTTGTTGGAGCCGAGGACCTTCACGATCTTGTGCACGTACATCTCCTTCATCGCATCGCGCGCGGGAGTGAGGTACTGGCGGGGATCGAAGTGCTCGGGATGCTCGGCGAAGTGGCGGCGGATGGCCGCAGTCATCGCAAGGCGGGAGTCGCTGTCGATGTTGATCTTGCAGACGGCGCTCTTCGCGGCCTTGCGGAGCTGCTCCTCGGGGATGCCGACCGCGTCGGGAAGCTTGCCGCCGAACTTGTTGATCGTGTCGACATGCTCCTGCGGAACACTGGAGGAACCATGGAGGACGATCGGGAAGCCGGGGAGCTTCTTTTCGATCGCGCGCAGGACGTCGAACGCGAGCGGCGGCGGAACGAGCTTGCCGGTCTTGGGATCGCGCGTGCACTGCTCGGGCGTGAACTTGTAAGCACCGTGGCTGGTGCCGATGGAGATCGCGAGCGAATCGCAGCCTGTCTTGGTCGCGAACTCGATGACTTCCTCAGGCTTGGTGTAGTGGCTCTCGGCCGCCTGCACCTCGTCCTCAACGCCGGCGAGAACGCCAAGCTCGGCCTCGACCGTGACATCGTGCTTGTGGGCGTATGTCACGACCTTCTTCGTGAGCTTGATGTTCTCCTTGAAAGGAAGGGAGCTGCCGTCGATCATGACGGACGAAAAACCGGAGTCGATGCAGCTCTTGCACGTCTCGTAGCTGTCACCGTGATCGAGATGGAGGACGATCTGGGGCTTCTTGCAGCCAAGCTCCTTGGCATACTGGACGGCGCCTTCAGCCATGTAGCGGAGAATCGTCGGGTTCGCATACTTGCGCGCACCCTTGGAGACCTGCATGATCACGGGAGACTTGGTCTCGACCGCTGCCTGGACGATGGCCTGCATCTGCTCCATCGTATTGAAGTTGAACGCGGGGATGGCATAACCGCCCTTGACCGCCTTGGCGAACATTTTCTTGGTGTTTACGAGACCAAGCTTCTTGTAGCTGACCATTTTAGGTTTCTCCTTATGTTTAAACCCCCTAATGAGGGAAATTTGGGCGCAATTATATCAAATTTTCGGCGGAAACGCAACCGCAAATCGGCATTTGCCGCTCTGAAGCACGCGAAAACGGAGATAATCGCGCTTATTTCACGGTCAACTCGATAAAACGGCTCTTATCGTCCACCTTGATCTCAACGCCGGGGATGTATCCGACCAACGCGGAAAGCTCGCCGCAGACGACCCCTGGCGCTTTCTTTTTGGCGGCGTTCCACACTTCACAATTGGTGAGATCCTTATCTCTGCCGTTGTCGATGAAAAGTTCCGTGAAGCCTGTGCAGGCATCGATTTCATGTCCTCCGGCCTTCACCGTCACCATCGGCAGATACGGGGTGGGCGCGATGCGCCTGAGCCACTTCTTGTTTCTCGGTATCTTCTTGTGCTCGATGGTATATTCCAATTTCGCTCCGGCCCTCACCAAGGCCTCCAAGACCGGCTCGAACGCGCAGCATACGCCCGTATTGCCGTCAGGCCTGAAAGGAGAACCGAGATTCCCCGGGAACCTGACCGGCGTTCCGTTCACCCGCACTTCCCAAGGCAAGGCCCCATTGGAAGCCGCGAGCGAAGACTGCACCACGGGAGCGGTCTTCTTTGCGCTCCAATCCACATACATCTGCGGAAGGAGCGGATCTTTGGCGAGCCCCCCTTCCGTATCGGCCTTCGCGAGGGCCAGCTCCGCCCGGGCCGTCATCCCGTTGTCGCAGGCCGCCTTCAGCACGACTTTCCCCGGATTCCGGCCGGCCCTCAGGAACACGCGATTTTCTCCGCATTCGAGATCGATCCAGTCCTTGCCGATCGGCGAAGCCTCGTCCCAGACTCCGCTGTTGTAGCCGCCCATGAAGACGGCGGGGCCTTCGACTGTGAAAGTCACGCGGTTCGAGGCGAGCGGAAGCATGCGGCCCTTGGCGTCGACGAGTTTCAGATCCGCAACCGCTATGTCTGCTCCGTTTGCACGCCAGCCCCTTTGCGGGTCGGAATAAAGTTTCATTTCCAGCCCTGCGGCCTCGCCGGCGGTCTCGATCGCGTCGGATGCGATTCTTTCCCCGTCTTTTCCGTAGGCCATCGCCTCGACACGCCCCGATTCCGTGACATCGACCTCGGGGAAAGTCCAGATGAAGAGATTTTCCGGCTTGTCGCATGTTCCCTTCAATTTCCCGTTTACGTAAAGCTCCACCTTGGCGACATGAGGCGAACCGATGACATACACGGTCTTCTTCGCGGGATCTCGCTGCAGAATCTTTCCCGTGGGCTCCATCCACTTTCCGTTGAAGGTTTTTTCTTCGTATCTGTAGCTGTCTTTCGTCAGTTTCGGATAGTTCCAATGCCCGACGATCTTCACTGCGGGCGTTCCGCTCTGCATGGCCCTGTAGGTGAAGTAGTTCATTTTCGGGATGCGCACGGCGTCCACGCGTCCGGAAGAGCGGCAATTTTCGGACCCGCTTTGCCTCCCGTGCTGGTTGGAGTCTGTCCAGCAAAGGGCCGCGCAAGAGGAATACGTCCTCTCAGCCTCGCCATTCGCCCGGCTGGACCAGAATGCGGCGTATTCTTTCGCGGTAGAGAGGGCGAAGTCTTCCTGGGTCTGGTCGTAGACGTCGAACCCTGTCTCTTTTTTCCCGCCGGCGAGGAATCTGCAGACATAGTCGTAGTGCGGAGGGGTATAGTCGTCCCACACCCTGCGCGGCGACTCCTGGCGCGCATACTCCGTCTCCATGATGGGCTTGAACGCTTTGAGCTTCTCCATGGAATGGAAAGCCGGCATTTCATGGCGATGCAGCATGGTGCCGACATACTCGCATTCGCGTATCTGCTCCGGGGTCTGAAGCGTGCGGCAGCCCATGAAACGTCCGTTTCCCGGATCGAGCCTCTCCTTCATCTCCCGCATCTCCTTCATATGGGCGGGGGATATCTGGTTGTTGCCCGCCTCCCAGAAGAAAATCGACGGGGAGTTCCTGAAATAGATGATGGCATCGCGCATCGCCTCGACCCTCTGCGCCCATTGGCGTCCCGCGACATCCCCCTCCTTGTCCCCCGCAGGGCACACGTTGACGATTCCGTTGGCGTCGTACGCCCTGACAGGCGCGGGCTTGGGGGCGACGTGCATCCAACGGATAAAGTTCGCGTTGGACTTGCGGATCAACGTCGCGTCGAATGCCTGCAGCCAATCGGGGGCCACGCCTATCGCGGCCCATTCGTCGGTCGATCTTTGTGCGTAGCCCGTAAGCCATATCGCCTCGCCGTTCAGGACAAGTCCGCCCTTGCCGGCGTCATACTTCACTTCGCGAAAGCCCGTCCTCACGGTCTCTTCATCGAGAACTTCGCCTCCTTTCCCCATGAGCGTTATCGTCACGTCGTAGAGCTTGGGGGTGTCGGGCGACCAGAAGATAAGCCCTTCCGCTTCGAACGAAACGGTGGTTTTCTCCGTTTCAGGCTCCTTTACGCCCGTGGGCTCGGGATTGTCCGAATAAACGTCCGGCTCGAGCGCCGTAAGGAATGCTGCGCCCGCATCGGAGGCGGGGGCAAGATGCGTGCGGACTTCCCCGGACGGACGGAGCGCCTTTCCGGACGCATCTTTCACCGTCACGCCAACCGTCACGCCGACCGCCGCGCCGGATTCGTTCCTTGTCTCCGCCTCGACGGTTATCCTGGCCCGGCCTCGCTTGAAGTCGAAACCGGATGCGCTTACGTACTGTCCGACAGTCTTGAGATTGTTGTAGCAGGGGAGGGTAAGGTAGACTTTCTTCTTCAGATGGAGTTTCACATGGCCAGTGAGCCCGCCCTGCACCTCGTTGAAGTCGGTCGTGTTCCACTGATAGGGGCTGCCGCTCATGTCGCCCGGATCGCGGCCCGGGACCGTCTCACGGGTGAATGTCTTCGTTCCCCTCGCAGCGCAGTTGTCGGTCGCGACGCACAGGAGGTTTTCGCCGGCTTGAAGATGCTTCGTCACATCGAAGGCTACCGGCGCGATTCCCGCTTCATAGTATCCTGCGAAAGAGCCGTTCACCCAGAGATATACGCTCTGGCGTACCGTCTCGAACGATATGAAGGCTTTCTCGGGCGCGCAGGCGAGCGAAAAGCGCTTGCGGTAGAAGGCCATCCCGCGCCAGAACGAGCTCTCGCCGGCATCGACCGCGCGGCCGTCGAAGGAATCATGGGCGTTTATCGCATGGGGGACGGAGACTTTTTCCCATTTCGAGTCGTCGAAAGAAACATCCTCCACTTTCGCACCGCCGGTCTCGAGAGCCGCTTTCGCCCGTGCGAGAGGGATCGTCTCCGGAGACTTCGCGAACATCCAACCGTCATCGAGCGAAAAGGTCTCGGCCCGGACATGGCAAAACGCAGCGGCGATTGCCGAAAAAAGCAGAAGTTTGACTTTCATGCCGATATTGTATCAAACTTTCCGCCACCGCAAAACTACCCGTTCGGGCAAGACGGTCAGCGCCCGAACAGCCAGACGAGAGAATCCTTCAATCCGCCGCGCCTGTTCTGCCTCAGCCAAAGTTCGCGGTATTTCGGCTCGAACATTTTCCTGAAAGCCCTCCAGTCGTCGCCCTTCCAGGCAAGCTTCGCCTTCACGGCCCGATAGAGGAGGTCCAAAATCTCGAAATCGTCCTTCACCCACCATTGAGCGCCGTCCAGATCGGCGAGAGACTTCGCATATTCGACCTGGGCGAAAGCGGCCTCGTAGCCTTCCTCCGTCGCGCCGCGGCCGGGTTTGTAGCCGAGACCGTCACGCAAGACGAAAAAGAGCTCCGTCGCGTTGTCCATCCGTCCCCCGCACTTCCTATACACCTCTCCGTAGGCGAACAGCGCATCGCCGCACTTGCACCCCAGCATTCTGTCGATTTCGGCGGCTATTTCGGCTTTGCCGGGATTTTCGCCTTTTGCGCGATGCGAAAGATAGACTATCGCCGGAAGGGACACGATCCACGGCTGTGGATAGCCCCCGTCGCCCCAATCGGCGAGAAGATAGCCTTCCGCACCGTGCCGCTCGCCGGCCGTCACGGCATTGTCGATGTTCCCCAGCATGTTGTCGAGCCTCCCCGAAAGAGACCCCCATGCGCATGTGCCGGGGCAAACCAGAAAACGCATACCCGCCTTTTCGAGGGCCGCCGTCTGCTCTTCGAAAGGATGCGTGTCGCCATAGCCCCAATCGAGACAGATCATGTCCTTCGGAAGCTCCGGGAGGAATTCGGGGTGCTTTAGGACAATGTCGCCCCAGAACATCATCGTATGGCCTCTTTTCGTCACCTCGGCATGGATTTTCTTGAGAAAGTCGCAGTATGCCCTTGGCGGACAATCCTCCGCCTCGTCGCATCCGACATTGAAATATCTGGAGTGGAAGCAGGGGAGAAGCTGGTCGTAGAGCCCCTTCACCAGTTCAAGGCTGCGCGGATCGCCGGGATTCAGAATCGTCCCTTCGAGCGGATCCAGCGCCAATTCGCTGTATCCGGGATGGCGCAGCCAATGCTCCATGTGCCCGAAGGAATTCTGGTTCGGGACAAGCTCGATTCCTTTTTTTGCGCAATAATCATCGAGCGCCCGGATATCCTCGGGGGTCATGGGGCTTGCGTCATACCAGACCGTCTCGTGCCCTTTGTAGGCGAATGTATGCTCCGTGTAGAGCTGAAACTGGTTGTAGCCGAGCGACGAGAGGATGTCCACCATCCTGTAGAGGACCTCCTGTTTCGGGACCTTGCATCTAGACACGTCCAGCTGATAGCCAAGCACGCGCCCGGAGAGAGCATCTGCGGCTTGCGCGGCGCAAACCGCATAGACAGCCGCCGCAATTCCGCAAAACGAAGATTTCAGATTCATGCAACGCCTCCTTCCCTTGTCGCCGACGCCGATTCCAACCCCGCTATCACGCCGGACTTGGTGACCTTGACCCGGGCGCGGACGACCCGCCTGCATTTCAGGCACACGTCGAGGGCTATCTGCGCCGCGCGCTCAAGCATCCTGCATTCCGCCTTGACGAGCGCGGAACGCAGCTCCGCCGAAAGCGCGGCGTAATCGACCGTATCCTCCAGCCTGTCGCTTTCCGCCGCCGCATCGTCCACGGCAAGAGAAACGTCCAGTCGCAGCTTTTGGGTCTCCTCCCGCTCCCGGGGAAGATCTCCGATGATGCAATCGACGGAAAGGTTGTTCAGCTCGAGATTCGTCATGACGTCATCTGCAGACGTTCCACCCCTCGTCTTCCATGCGCTTCATGTCGGCATCGACACGGCGCTTGAAATCCTTGAAATCATGCTTCCCGGGGCCTGACCAGCCGATTTCGGCAAGAGCCGCGGCGCGCGGCCAAAGCTTCCACTCGTGCTCGGCCGGCGTGAGAATGTGTTCAGACCACATGTTTCCCTGCGTGCCGAGGATGTGCTTGTGGTATTCGGACGGAATTCCGGCGAGAGGGTCGAGCGTATATACCTTCTCGAGAGAAAGCACCGGCGCCCATGCAGGCTTTCCGTAGCCTTTGGCTTTGTGGTCGGCATCCTGGGGATAGTCCATGTAGCAGTGGCTCGTCGGGCACATGACGACATCATGCCCCTTCTTGGCGGCGGCGATTCCGTGGTTCGCCCCGCGCCAGCACATGATCATCGTCGCCGTAGGGGGATTGCACTCGGTGATCTCGTCCCATCCGATGGCCCGCTTGCCCTTCTTGGCGAGATATTCCGTGAAGTGCTTCACCATCCACCCCTGGAGCTCCGCCTCGTTCTTGAGACCGAGAGCCTTGATCCTCGCCTGGCACTTAGGGCACTCCTTCCAGCGCCCCTTCGGCGCTTCGTCGCCGCCAATGTGGACCACGGCGTCGGGGAAAAGATCGGTGACGTAATCGATCACATCCTCGAGAAACTTGATCGTCTTGTCGTTTCCTGCGCAGAAGATGTCGTCGGAAACGCCCCACATGCACCACGGCGCGCGCCTCTCGAGCTTTCCGCGGCAGCACAGCTCGGGATAGGCCGCTATCGCCGCGACCGCGTGGCCGGGAAGTTCTATCTCGGGTATGACGCGGATGCCCAGATTCTCCGCATGGGCAAGAATCTCCTTCACGTCAGACTCGGTGTAGTAGTAGGGGCCGTAGGGCTTGCCGTCCATCTTCGGAAGCCCGAGGCACTCGGGGTTCTGCGACTCGGGACGGACCGCGCCGTACTTCACAAGCTCCGGATACTTGGGGATGTCGAGTCTCCAGGCCTGGTCCTCGGTGAGATGCCAATGGAAGACGTTCATCTTGTGGCGCGCCATCGCGTCAAGCGTCTTCTTCACCGCCTCCTTGCCGAAGAAATGGCGGCAATCGTCAAAGAGAATGCCTCGCCATGCGAAAGCCGGCCAGTCGTTGATTTCGCAGCAGGGAAACACCTCCGCCTTGCCGCCATCGGCGGACTTGCCGAGCTGGGTTAGCGTAGCCAAGGCGCGCATGAAGCCCTCCCGTCCTGAGCAGGCGATCGACACGCCGTTCGTGCCGTCGACCGTAAGCCGGTACCCTTCCTTGGGCAGCGACGGATCGCGGATCGCTTTCGGCCAAAGATCGTCTACCGACTTCGCCGTGTACGTTCCGCCGAGAACCTTGACCTCCTGCGGATACGGAACCAGATCGAGTGTTTCAGACGCAAACGCGGCAAGCGTTCCCGCCAGTGCGGCCGCGAATACAGCAGTATTGATCGCTTTCATGTAACCCCTCTTTGCTTTTCAGACGTGTATGGGGCAATTTTACCATACTAATCGGCGCGCGTCAACGCCGATGCACGCCGGTGCATGGCTTCAGATGCCTAGAAGCGCCCTTGCGTTGCCGCCGAAAACCGCATCCCAGTCTGCGGGATCGCGCACTTCCTTCACCCACCGGATCGCCTCGGAGTAGCTTGTCCACGGGAAATCGGTGGCGAAAAGCAACCGCTCCGCAGGCCAACTCCTCAGAATGCGCATTTCTTCGTCCCTGTACCAGTTCCTCATCAGCGCCGAAGTGTCTATCCAGCAGCCGAGGTCGAGAAGCGGATCGGTAGCATGAGGCGCAAACCCGGCGCAGCCTCCAAGATGGGCGGCTACGAACTTCAGGTCCCTTACATTCCGCAGAAGCGTTGCGACCTCGGCCGGCCCGCACGCATCGGACCTTGACGGATACCCGACATCGAATCCGCAGTGGCTCTCGACGACGAGCCCCAGTTCCGCGATTTTCCTGAACATCGGCCACACCGAAGGATCCGCCAGATCGAAATTCTGGTAGTATGGATGGACCTTGACCCCCTTGAAGCCGCCGGACGCGATACGCTCGAGACGCCCGGACAGGTCCGGATCGGCCGGATGCACCGAGGGGAAAACGATGATCTTTCTCTGCGCGCGCTCTCCGAACTCTCCGTCACGGATCGCACATGCCGTGCGGAAGAGCACTTCGAACTGCGAAGGCTTCGTGGCTATCTGCAGAAGGCATGCACGGTCTATTCCGTCGTGATCCATATGATCGAGATGGTTGGACAGCGTCCCGTCTCCGACGGACGTCAATACGCCTTCCGTCGCGCGCAGCATCCCGGCCATCGCGCGGGCGGCTATCGCATCCGGAAAGTTGTGGGCGTGGAAATCTACCGTCATCGCGCCCTTCAATTCTGGTGCTGCATGTCGCAGAGACGCCTGTAGACGCCGTTTGCGGCATAAAGTTCGTCGTGCGTTCCGCGCTCGACGATTTCGCCGTTCTGCATTACGAGGATCGTGTCGGCGTTGCGGATCGTCGAAAGGCGGTGGGCGATCGCAAACGTCGTGCGGTCCTTCATGAGATTGTTTATTGCGTCCTGCACCAGTTTCTCGGTGACCGTGTCGAGCGCGCTCGTCGCCTCGTCGAGTATGAGGATCGGAGGATTGCGCAATATGGCGCGGGCGATTGCGATGCGCTGGCGCTCCCCGCCCGAAAGGGCGAACCCCTTCTCTCCCGCTATCCTCGAATATCCGCCGGGCTGGGCCATGATGAAATCGTGGGCGTTCGCCATTTTCGCGGCCGCGACAACCTCGTCGTGCGTCGCCCCGGGGCTTCCGTAGCGGATGTTCGCCTCTATCGTATCGTTGAAAAGCAGCGTTTCTTGCTGGACCGAACCGATGAGCTTCCTCAAATCCTTGATGCGTATGTCCCTGAGGTCCACGCCGTCCATGGTTATCCTCCCCGACGCAGGATCGAAGAATCTCGCCAGCAGCGCGCTCATGGTGGACTTTCCGCTTCCCGTCCCGCCCACGACAGCGACCACTTTCCCGCGCGGGATCTCAAAACTTGCATGGCTGACGGCGTCCCTGTCGGCCGTATCGTATCGGAAGCTGACATCGTCGAAAACGATCTTTCCGCAGAAAGACGCCTTCGAAACAGGATTCGCGGCCTCGGGCAGGCGCATGTCCACATCCATCACGGACCAAAGCCTTGTGAGCGCGGCGCGGCCCTGTTCGACCTGCATCTGGATTTTGGAGAGCTGCTTCAACGGACGGTATATCAGCAGAAGCGGAGCGAGCATCGGCACTATCGTCGAGAGCTTCACGTTCTCGAAATAGCACCACACCACGAAGCCGCATATCAGGAATATCCCGACGGTCTCCACCGCCGGCCCGACAAGCAGCCCCCACCTCACCGACTTCAGCGTCGCCTTCAGGGTCTGGTCGTTGGCGGATTCGAACTTGTCGCTTTCGAATTCTTCGGTATCGTATGCCTTCACCACCCTGATGCACGTCAAAACCTCGTGGATGCGGCTTCCGACGACAGAGAAGCGCTCAAGGGACTTCTTGCTCCATTTGCGGATTTTCTTCGAGAGCGCCACGACGGGGACCATGAACATCGGGAATCCTATCACGAGCATCCCGAGCGTCGGCAGCATGTGGTTCTGCACGGCGGACCAGATTATGAACCCGACCGAAACCGCAATCTCGAAAGGCGCCTGCGCCAGCTCCTGCACGACCCTCTGCAGCACCAGCTTCAACTGGTTCGGATCGTTCGTGCATCTCGCCATGAGCTGGCCGACATCGATCCTTCCGTGAAACTGCATCGACTGCTCCTGCACATGCTTCATGACGTCCACGCGGATATCCCGTATGGACCGCATTGCGACCCATGCGAGACAGTAGTGGTTGAGAAACAGCAGCGCACATCTGGCAAGAGCGACGACGGGAACGACGATGATGATGAGGAAAAGGAGCGGCAGCCCGAGAGCGTCGTCCTCGTCCTGGAGATCTATCCCGACCTTCTCCGCGATCTTCCTCACCTTGCCGTAGTCTTTCGCGAGCCCCTTTGCCTTCTTGCCGTCCCGCCCGGCCTCGGGAGCCTGTGCGGCGGAGACGGTTCCGTCCTGCGCGGCCTGATCCGGCGCGGTTTTCTCCTGCCGGTTCTCGACCCGTTCGAGAGCGGGCTGTATGACGCCGAAAAACGGCACGAGCGTTCCGGCGGTGAGCATTCCGCATATGATTCCCGCGAAGAGCCTTACCCTGTAGCGCCGTGCGTACGACCAAAGCCGGCCGTATGCCTCCTTGGCGCCGTATTCACGGTCGAAGAACTCTTTTCGGTAGTCTACGCTGCCTCTGTGCCTGGCCATGAAGAAGTTCCTTTCTCACCCCGCAAGTCTCGCGGAGGCGTACCTGTCGCGTCCGGAATAATCCTTCTCTATGCAAATTCCGCAGAACCCGTACCCGGACATCATCCTCTCCAGCGCCGCGCCCTGGTTCTCGCCGATTTCGAAGAAGACGGCTCCGCCCGGCTTGAGGAGATTCAAGGCGTCGGCAAGATACCTCTCGTAGAAATCGAGTCCCGATTCGCCTCCGTCCAGGGCGATGCGGGGTTCAAAATCCCTTATCCTGGGGTCGAGCGTCGCGCAGACCGATCTCTCCACGTACGGAGGGTTAGAGACTATCGCGTCGAAACACTCTGGCTCGTCGAAATCGTCGAGACCGTCAGCCACGACGAATTTCACCCTTCCGGAAAGCCCGCACCGCGAAGCGTTCTCCTTCGCGAGCGCTATGGCATCCTCGGATATGTCGGTGCCGAGGAAAACGCCGTCGCCATCGTATTCCTTGGCGATCGAAAGTATTATCGCCCCGGTGCCGGTTCCCGCATCCACAACGAACGGCGTCTGCGCGCGCAGGCCCTTCAGGTATGCGAGAACCCTGGTGACGAGCTCCTCCGTCTCCGGCCTCGGTATGAGCGCGCGCCTGTCGCAGCCCAAAGTCAGCGTGCGGAAGTCCCACTCGCCGAGGACATACTGCACCGGCTCGCCTTTGGCAAGCCTGGCCATGCCCCGGCGCATCGCCTCGAGGCACCGCTCAGGCGCCTCCTTCCCGGAATGCGCCGCGAGCGTTCCGCGGCCGCATTTCAGCAGACGCGCCGCGAGAAGTTCGGCGGCGACGGAAGGATCCGGCACGCCCTTTGCGCCCAGATACGATTCCGCCTTGGCTAGGACTTCCCTCCAGACCATCCCTGGCGTCCGCCGTCAGAACGGCATGTCTTCCACATCCCCGGCATCGGCCGGAAAGTCCGGCTCGGCGGGGGCGGGGACTGGCTCGGTGGAAGTGCCGTCGGAATTGAGCACCTCGAGCTTGAGCCCGGTGAGATCGGTGAAATATTTGACCTGGCCCTGAGGATTCGTCCATTCGCGGCCGTCGATCGCAAAGCGTATCTTGGCGCGGGCGCCCTCCTTCACCCCTTCCAGAAGGCTTGCGTTGTCCTTCTTGAATGTGAATGCGATATGGTTCGGCCACTTCGACTCCTGGCCTACATCGTCCGTCATGACTATATCTCGCTTGGAGAATCCGCTTGCGAATGTCTGCGTCGGGAGGACTTTCTCGACCACACCCGTGTACTCGTATATTGCCGCCATTTTTTGTACTCCGTTCTGTTTTTGAAATTTTTCCTGCAGGTTCACATATTATATCATATCTCAATCGGCTCTGCTTGCGGAGCGCAGGAGCGCCGCAGCGTAGGCACCATCTCGTCCGTCACGGAAAGGAACGCTTTCCCGGCTGTCCTTCAACGAGAATTCCGGATGGCGCGACAGGAACGCACGGACCTGGTCCGCATTCTCCTCGGGCTCGTTCGAGCAGGTCGAGTAGACGAGCATCCCCCCGGGCCTCACCAGGGGAGCGACGCGATCGAGTATCTCCGCCTGCAGCCGCACGAGAGAGGCGAGCTTCTCCCCGCTCCAATTCCACCTGGCGTCGGGGCGCCGCCTCAAGACCCCGGTGTTCGTGCAGGGCGCGTCGGCCAGCACCTTGTCGAAGGACCCTGCATCCGGCAAAGACGGAACGACGGCGACATCGAGCTTCATCCTCTCGAGATTCCCGGCAAGCCTGCGGCGCCTCGCTGGATTCACCTCGCATGCCGTAACGTCCGCCCCGCGCCATGCGATCTGCACAGTCTTCCCGCCCGGCGCAGCGCATGCATCGAGGATTCTCTCCCCCTCCGCGGGCGCCAGAAGACCGACCGCAAGCGCCGTCGCGGGATCCTGGACGATGAAATCGCCCTCCGCAAAACCCTTGACCGCGTCCACGCGCTCCCCGCGCCCGAGCGCGGTGAAAGTGCCGTCCTTGCGAGCGAGATAAGTGACGGCCGGGGTATTGTGCCATACGGCAAGCTTTTCGGCGTCCGCTGCGCCATACCGGGCTGTCCAACGCCTCCAAAGCGATTCCGGATACCCCTCGCGCTCGGCGACGGGAGCGGACGCAAGCGCGGCGAGGAATTCGTCCCTGCGCCTGAGGAGATTCCTGAGAACGCCGTTTACGACTTTTGCGACCGACGGATTCGGACACTCTTTCGCAGCCTCGACCGTTTCGTTCACGGCGGCGTAATCGGCGACACCGTCCATGTACAGGATCTGCGCAGCGCCGACATAAAGCAGCGCTTCCAGCTCCCCCTTCGGCCATGTCTTGACAAGGGAGCCCAAGATCTTGCGCAATGGACGCAGACGCCTCACGACCGTGTAGACAATATCCTGCACAAAAGACCGGTCGGGACCTGACGGCAGAAGATTCGACGGGAATTCCTTGGTTTTCAACCACGCGGCGACCGCAAACGCCGCCGCTCTGCGGGAATTGTTCATCTTGTCAGGGATGCTTTGCGGGAATCTTCAGCTTCTGCCCGATCTGAAGATTGTCGCTTTCAAGGTTGCTGGCCTTCTTTATGCCATCGACAGTGCAACCGAATTTCTCCGCGATTTTTGAAAGGTTGTCGCCTCTTACGACAGTGTATTCCGATTGCCCCGAAGCCTGCCCGGCGGGGGCTGGCACCCCTTCTGCGGGCTGCCTCTGCGGACGTTCAACGGAAGAGCCCGTCTCAGGCGCCCGCTCCGGCGCCGCAGCATCGGTTCCGCCGCTCTCGGCGACGGCTTCATCGGCGGGCGCGTCGGACTTCTCCTCGGAGAACAGCCAGAATATCCCGAGCGCGACGGCATGAACCGCCACGCTCACCACTATCACTGCGGGCCAGTTTATCTTCCCGGAAGGCGCTTCGTCCCTGTCTACCATCAACGTTCCTTGCCGAAAAGCTTGAGAAGATAGAGAAAGATGTTTATGAAATCGAGATAAAGCGCAAGCGCGCCTATTATTCCGAGTTTCTGAACCGTCGCGGAATCGATCGAGCCTTCCTCCGCAGCCATCTGGCGCACCTTCTGCGCATCATACATCGTAAGGCCGGTGAAAATCACGATGCCCGCGAACGAGATTACAAGATCCAAGCCGGAAGAGCCTGCGAACATATTGACCACAATGGCGAGAATCAACCCCCAAAGCGCCATGCCGCAGAAGGATCCGACACCGGAAAGATCGCTCTTTGTGACTGTCCCGTACACGGCGAGGCCGCCGAACATTCCGGCCGAAATGAAGAAGACCCGGACTATCGACCCCAAATCGTATACGTGGAATATCGCCGAAAGCGTGAGGCCGTTCAAGGCTGAATAGCCCATGAACAGCACGACAGCCAGCGCGGCGGGAATCTTCCGTATCCCGGCGCTGAGCCCGAAAACGAGGGCAAGCTCGAGACCGATGAGTATGTAGAAGTTCGGCACGGCGAACACCGCCCGCATCAACGGACGCGATGTCGCCGCATACCACGCCACGGCCCCGGATACCGCGAGCCCCGCAAACATCCATCCGTAGACCAGCTTGAACGTGCGCGCCACGGCCGTCTGCCTGGTCAATCCATATTCCGGCTTCTCGAACTGGCTTTCATAATCCACCATATCCAACCTCCATTCTTCGCTTGTTTCGTCTATTATACCATAATTCGCCGCTCACCTGTTGGGGAAATTGGCCGTTTTGACCGCGGCGGCGGCTCCCGGGGCCGGCTTCGTCACGAAAACCATCGAATTGCCCTCGGGAAGAACGACTTCCGCGACGGTCCCGCCATCGGCTACAATCACGATTTTTCCGTCCGCCGGCCGCCGCACCTTGCCCACAAGCACACGTTTGGGCAACGCCGTCCAGCTGCGTTCGTCTGCCGCCGTGGTGGAGAGCGCCCACGCCGCGACTCCCGCCTGGGAAGCCCTGAGGGCGAGCTCTACGCGCCAGTCGTTCGTATTGTCCGCTGCGATCCCCAATGCGACCTGAGCGCCGATCTTCACGACCGTTCTTGTGATTTCGCGCGTCAGCGCGCCGCGGAGATACACGTCATACTCCAGCTTTATCAGCTTGTCGATGTCGGCGAGCTCCTCCATGTTCACATTTTCCCCGGAGGTCATTACCGTCCATCCGTTCGCGCCGGTCTGGCGGTACTCCAGCTTGGGGAACGCCATTCCCGCGTAGAGGATGTATTTGTTTGCGTAGGGGATCAGGACTATGGGGAGGTCTATGCGCCACTCCTTGCGCATCGGACACAGCCCGTCTTCCACCCACACCCAAACGGTGTCGGAAGGCGTTTCCCCCTTCCTCTGCATATTGCTGTCTGCGGCTGCGGTTTTGCAGTCCCTGCGGTACTGCGCCGAATCTCTCAGGCAGTTCCCGACCGGATCGCCGTTGATCCAGCGGAAAACGCCCATGACATGCGACGCGTAGGGATTCGTCCAATCCGACGGATGCAACCTGTCAAGATCGCCGCTTTTCGCGGCGTCATAGCCGAGGTTCTCCTCAAGCTGTGCGCAGAAATCCTTGTTCGCAAGAACCCCCTTCGCGATTTTGCCCGAATCGCCGGAATCGCTTTTGTTTTCCTTTGCATATTCGGCAGCCTCCTCGTCGAGGCGTTCCTGGGCGGCCGAGATGTCCTTGCGCCTCTGCCAGAGCCAGTTCTCCTGGTACTGCTCGGCGCGGTTGAATTCAGTGCGCGCGGCGGCGGAATCGCCGGCCGCCGCATAGTTTATGGCCTTGTAAAGGCATGTGAAGACGCGGTCCTGTCCGCCGCCGTCATACGGGAACGCGCGGTCGTTGGTCATCATTGCCATGGCGCCGTGCGCACCCGAAGCGAATGCCGACTCCGTGTCGTACCCGACCATGACGTCTTCGGCCCTGTCCAGCAGGATGTTGGCGCTTGCGTCCGCACCGAAATTCCTCAGCGCGCTCGCCGCAAGAAGCCCGTACATGAGCTGCGAGTCGTCCTCTTCGGCGGCCAGCTCGGAAACCTCCTTCGAGGCTTCTTCGTAAGCGCCGCGCGCGTAGTTCATTTCGTAATCGTCAAGAACCTCGCGCGTCGTCCGGCAGCCCGCGCCGGAAAGCACCGCCGCGAGCCCGGCCGCGAAAAGCGGAAAATCCAGTCCTTTCATCCTCTCCACGCCCCACTTCCATCCATGTCCCGTCAGAACGGGAAAACGACTCCGCCCGAAGGCGACACCTGAATCGTCGGCGCGGGAGATAGCGCCGGAGCGGCCTGCTCTTCCGCGCCGGACGTCACGGGACGCCTCAAGCGAGCGCCGGGGACCATCTTGTCCGCGTCTCCGCCGACGATTTCGGCATAGCTGAGCTTGCTTTTCACTTCGACAATCTTTATCTCGCCGACAGCCTCCTCAAGCCTGTCGAGGACTTCGCCGGTCCTCGTGTCGCGGACCTTCTCCCCGAGCGCATATACCGTGAACATCTCGCCGGGAGCCAGCGACTTGCCGCCTTCGCCGATGACCAGAAGTCCGGAAGACGTCTTCCCGACGATTTCGAGCGGAAGGATGTTGTCCATCAACGAGTCGGCTATCTCCTGCGATGCGGCGTCGGCGGACAATGACGCGAACGAAGCGATATCGACCGCCGGGCAGTCCAACGCATCGACCGTGACCGTGTCGGCCCACTTCAGCTGCCCGGTCGGGGCGACGAGCACGCGGTAGCTAACCTCAGCGAAGACCTGGGAGAAAGGCTCCAGCGGCTGACCTGTGAGCGGATTCTCGCCCGGCGATTGCACAGGACGGAGCTTGACCGTGCCTACGACGAGGTAGTCGGTTCCGAGCTTGCGGCCAAGCCGCTCCGCATCCTCGGCGCTTGCGTTCGGACCCGTCAAACGTGCGAGTTCGGCGTCGACCTCTTCATCGAACGCACGGTCGACCATGGAGAACTTCCTCGTCTGGGCAAGCCTCTCGTTGAGTTTCGCCGCGAGCGTCTTCACCCAAGCGGCGGACGACTCGGCGGTGCCGTACCAGCTGTACGAGTCGCCGGTCTCGACGCGGAACACCGACACCGCCATCCTGCGCAGGTTCCCCTCGGGCCTTCCGGGCGCCTTGTATCCGCCCGGGAAATACGCGGTGACCGACACCTTGTAAACGCCGCTGTCCTTGTCGTACGACGTGCCGTCCTCATCGACCGTGTAGCGCAGTATTTTTCCGCTGGCCACGGTGTTGAAAGCAGACTTCACCGAGTCTTCGATCTGCGATTTCGTCATATGCTCGTCGTTCAACGACTCCGCCTTCTGCGACGAAACGAGGCTTGACTTCTCCTCGGCAGTTATGGCGACGCCCGTCTTTTGCTGCAGAGCCGAAACGAGTGCCTCGTTGACGGCTTCGCGATAGGATTTCCCGTAACCCACCGACTTCACCGGCTCCTCCGCTGCGTCTGCAGCGAACAAGCACAGCGCCATAAGCGCAACCGACGCGAATTTAAGCTTCATATCGAGGATTCCTTTCGTTTTTTATGCGTTTCGTTTGCCCGCGACATGTCAGAAGTCGTACTCGTCGCCCTCGCGCAGCGTCGCCTCGCCGGGCTGTTCGGGCTCAGGCTCGGCGGGAGGGGGCTCCGGGGCGACCTCGCGGTCGGGTCTGCGGCGCATCTCCTCCACGCGCACCTGCTCCGCAAGGCGCGTGAAACTCCAGCCCACCGCCGCGACGGCGATCTTCTGTTTGGTGTCGGGATGGGTCACCATCTTCGAGACGAGGACCTCGCGTCCGGCCATCCTGAGCGACGCTTTCACGGTGCTTGTGCGCGAAACGAAATCTGCCAGCGTTGCGGAGATCTCGGAAGCGACGGGCGTTCCGTCGGGGTTGTAGCTTATCGTCTTGCTCCATTCCTCGCCGCCTTTCACGGCTTCGTCGAAGGTGAGGCTGCCGGAAATGAAGTTGTTCATGTCCACATTCGCCTGCGCCTCGGCCTGAAGTCTCGCCGCCTTCTCCTGCAGCATCCTTTCGGTGCGGTCGGCGGCGGTTCCGCCTCCCCACTGTCCAAAGCTCACAAGGGCAGGCATGCCCTTCTCGTCATAATAGAAGCGCGTGCCGAAGTTCTGCGAAAGATCGCCCTTCAGCATCTCTCCTACGTCTATGCCGGGGGCCGACGGCATCGGACGCTTCCCCTTCGCCATGCAGTCCGCGAAAAAGACGTACTGCGGGTCGAACTTCGCTATTACTCCGATGGTGTAGCCGTCCGCCGCGCCGCCTTCCACCGTCTTGACGACGCTTATCCCGGAGCACGATCCGAACGCGTGCGAAGCGCACTCTGCGAGAATCTTCTGCGAGAGGGCCTTGCGTTTCGCCGCCACGCCGTCGAACTGGGCGGGATCCACGCCGCAGTCTTCCAGCTTGCGGTCGAGGTCGGCCTCGGCGAGGGCGAGCGTCTTCTTGGCGAGACGGTCCACCTGGTCGGACGATCCGAAATCCTGCTTGTCCAAGGCGCCCTTGTCGCTTTCGAAGAGATTGTCCACGCAGCTGCGTATGGTTCCGTTGAGGGACGACTTCACGTAATCTTCGCGGATTTTCGCGAACGCCCTCATGAAAGCGGTCTGGCGCTTCTGGATGAATTCGGGGTCTTTGGGTCCGGGCCCGCTGACAGGCTCCATCACCGCAAAATACGTGATCCCGGAAACCGGATGGGCCTTGCCGTATGCTGAGAAGCCCTTGTCCTTTTTGTTTCGCGCGGCGATGAAACCGTCGAACGCCTCCTGGACCTTGTCGTTGGCGTCGAGCGTCACCGCGGCTTCGTCGTTCGCCGCCTCGACCGAGGCGTCGCCTGCCGCCGGGGCGGACTCCACCACCCCCTCCGAATCCGCCGGCAGGGTCTCTTCTTCCGCAAAAACCGCCCCCGGAGCAAGAATCGCGGCCGCAACTGCGAATGCAGATATCTTTTTCATGTTTTCACCCCTTTCGCCTGTCAGTTCATCACGTTGTCCTCGTCGACAAGCTTGCCGACATGCACGCGCTTCTGCCAGAACTCCGTGCCAGTCGAAAGATCGACGAGAGTGAGGTTGAGATTGTACTCCTTCTGGAAGTCGCCGTTGTCCTGGCGCAGATTGCGCTCGGTGAGGCGTCCGGCGAGACGGTACTGAGGCTCCAGCTTGATCTTCGCGTATCTTGCCGCTTCCTTGTTGTAGACGATGACCCTTCCGGAATTCGTCAGCGCCTCGCGCAGCGACATTCCAAGCGCCTCCGCGAGCGCTCCCGCGTCGCGTCCGCGGCTGAGCGTGTCGTTGGTGACGTCTTCGACGATCGTCACGGCCCTGTTGGCGCCGTCATGCAGTTTTATGCGGTCCTGGCGCAGTATGGACTGCACTGCGACGGACGCCGTATAGTCGATGTCCTCCTCCGAGAATCCCGCTACGGTCTGGCGCGTTTCGTTGGAGGCATAGCGGCGGGTGGTTGTCGTGCATCCCGTCACGGCGGCGGACGCCAACGCTATGGCCAAAACCGGAAGTATCGTTTTTTTCATTGTCGTTTTCCTTTGTTTTTTGTTGCAGTGTCAGAAATCAAGACTCAACGCGGCATTTCGCGTATGTATATGCGTACGTCTTCGGCATCCGGCGAAGGCGCGGTGCACATGAGCCCCTTCGTCTCGTTGGGCTGGAGCATCGCATCGTTCCACGACGAGACGATGGTGTCGATCTCCATGCCGTCGCCATCGTACCATACAGCCCGCCACTGGACAGGAAGCTCCAATCCTGTCGTGTTGACGGTCAGTGCCTGGAAGGTGCGGAATCCCCCCGACCCCTCGACGCACCGCAGTTCCGTGACGTAAACCCGCTCGCCGAGATTGCCCGCGACCGTTATGCGCGGATCCATGGGCGGAAGTTGCTCGGTTACGCACCCTGCCAGCGCCGCGCCAAGCAGCGCGGCCGCAAACATCGTTGACATTTTCATCTCTTCTGTCCTCGCATTCTCGATTCTTCAGTTATGGATGTATCGTCGCCCCTTGGCCACGACAAGCATATTATCTCATATTCCAACGCAATATGCAACTCACCAGCGCCCCTTGTGCACCTTCTCCGGCTTCCACTTGTCCTTTGCGGGGGGATTCTCGGCCGGGTAGCCGATGGTGACCAGGCAAAGCGGCGCAAAGCCTTCCGGTATCGCGAGAACGTCTCTTATCGCCGCGACCCGCTCCTCTATCGGCCACACGCCGCACCATACGGCGCCGAGTCCGTATCCGTGGGCCGCAAGAAGAAGGTTCTCCGTCGCCGCCGAACAATCCTGTATCCAGAATTCTTTTCCGCGGCCTGGGAGCCCGTTGTCCGTATTCCCGCAGACGCATATGACAAGCCGAGCGCCGTTGGATATCCGGCTGTGCGGATGGGCGGCGGCAAGGGCCTTCAGCGTCTCCTCCTCCTTGACGACGACAAACTCCCACGGCTGTTTGTTCACGGCGGTCGGGGCGGCCATCGCCGCGCGAAGCAGCTTCTCGACAAGCGCATCGTCGACCGGACGCTCCGGATCGAACCTGCGCACGGATTTTCTTGTCGCTATCGCTGTGGCGACATCGGGCAGGTTGCCTTTCGTCACCTCGCCTACGCCTTCGCCGACTCCGCTCGCAAATTCCGCAGCGCCTTTCCCTACGAGGTCACCCGCCTTCCTCGCGACTGACCTTCCCGCCTCTTCGGCTTTTTCGCATCCTGCGAATATCGCCATCGATACGACTGCTGCATACGCAAACATTTTCATATAGTGCCCTCCTTATGTGCAAACATTATACCAAAATATCGTCATCTGAGCAAAAGCCAGCCGTCGCCCGATGCGGATGCGATTTCGGCATCGTCCCCTCCTCCGGTTACGCATATGTCAATCGATTCCGCGACTACGCGACATCCGTCCGGCGTATCGGCGACAAAATCCTGCGAATCGTCGACCTCTTTCATTCTGGCTTTCACGGCGTCCGTGATGTCAATCCCCGGTCCGCCGGCACGCCGCGTTTTCGCGAACACCCTGCCGCCATCGCTGGCGAACGAGACTTTTTCCATTCTGGAGAATCCGGAAATCCAGATTGGCTTCTCAGGCCCACGGCACAGCATCACCCAATGGCAAGGAGCGTCGATCCGGCGCGAGGACGGTCCAAAAGGCCTCTCGAGATATTTGAAGCCCCATTCCTTCTCGAACTCCGCCATGAGAGCGGCCTGCTCCTTGCCGGGATTCTTGACAACACGAGTCTCCCAATGGTTCCCGACGCGGTCGTATCCATGGACGAAATCCCACGAATCCATGATGGCCCATCTCTCCGCTTCGTCGAATTCTTCGCCGTTCCTCCTCCTCTCGGCGAACGACTCCAGGCGCTTCACCTGTCCATCTACGCCGAAATCGACCACATTCCATGGCGAGAGGCCTGCGAAAAGGGCCATTGCGGAGAACAGGAGAAAGCCCGGACCGTCGGCGAAGGACGGACGAATCGCCGTGGCGAGAATATGTATGGCGGCAAAAACCACGAGAAGCACGCTCGCATATCTCGCGGGCGTGAGGCCATAGGCGTTTATGCGTATTGCGACGGCTACCGCCTGAAGAACGATGAGCGGCGCCATGCACCAGGGTCCGACTCTGCGGAAGCCGGTGTAGATTCGACCCTTGAAAACGGCGACAAGGGGATGGATGATCAGCCAAAGCGCCGTCGCAGAACCGACGAGCCAATTGACCTCTCCGTCGGGGAGGGAGACCGTCACGGCGCATTTCAGCGCATAGACGAGAAGGACGGCGAGAAAAACAAGAAATATCGGAAACGCGAGAAATCCGACGAGTGCCTTCCACGCCTTGGGGCAGGCGAACGGCTCGTTTTTCGGCGCATACGCTATCGCAAAACCAAGACCGACCGTGAACACTGCAGAGCCCCACGCCACCGCGAAGGCATTGCCGAAGCCCGCATCGAAAAGCACGTTCAGCGCGACGAGGATGAGCGAGGTTCCGCATCCGACTCCCAAAGCCGCGATCCCGCCGATAAAGCCTCCAAACGCAAGAGACGAAACGACGGTCCCGCTCTCGCCCCTGAACCCCTTTGCCCATGCGGCAAAAGCCCACACCGCGGCGAGGGAAAGCATGTACGTCCATGCGAAATGCTCGCGCGGCGACATGCCGTCGAACCATGCCGCAAGGGCGATGAACAAAGCGAACGACAGAGCTTGCAGAAAATGCGCAAAACCCCTTTTCCAGGTGATCTTCTCGACTATGAGACGCGATGCGATCGACAGTGGAATCGCCATCCCCGACGCCGCAAGAACGAGCCAGCGGCTCTCCGGACCGTCATCGACGGCCCACCACACGAAAAACGTGTTGAAGAGCGTCAACAGCATCGCGACGGGAAACCTCGCCGCCGCCATGGCAATCTGCTCCATCCAATGTTTCGCCGCGCCATTCTTGCCGTTCATGGAGTCCTTTCGGTCATTTGAGTTTCACTTCCCGTCAACCCAATCGATAAAACCCTGCTCCATGCCGGCTTTGCGCAGGGCCTTGACGCGATTGCGCTTCGAATTTATGTCGAGCGCATCGTCATCGGCTCTTTTCGCCGCCTCGCCGAGGAGCCTCAGCGCCTCCTTTTCGTCGGCATTGAGGCCGCACTCCCCCTGAAGCGTCCAGACCGCCTTGACAAGGAGGGCTTGCGGCTCCCCTTCCGCCGCCGCTTCATCCAGGAGCGCAATGGCCTTCCCGCAGTCCTTCTCCACGCCTTCGCCTTCGCGCAGATTCAGGGCCATCTCTATTTTCGCCCAAGAGAGGCCCTTCGAAGCGGCCGTTTCAAGAAGGCGGTAGCCTTCCTCCTCCTTCGTCTCCCCGTATGCGCCCATGGCGAGATCCATCCCATAGAGCATCATAGCCTCTATGTCGCCTTTTTCCATGAGCGCCTTCAACCGTTCGGTCGCTTTTTTCTCGTAATAACCGGATTGGCCGGGGATTCCTGGAATGGCGGACGTCAGTTCACAGGTCTCTTCATTGTCGGCGGCATGCTTTGCAAGCCACGCGATGGCCTTCGCGGCTTCGGGGCGCCTGTAAAACCGATCGCTTTCCGGCTGTTCGGCGAGAGCATCGCTCGCCGCCGCCAGCATCGTAAACGGGTCGACGGCCCCTTCGTCCATGCTCAGGATCGCGAGGCGATGTCCGCGCGCAGCCTTCATGTCCCTTGCTGCGCCCCCGAGGCCATTGTCCGACGCGAACGAAAGCGTGAGATGCGCGTCCGCGACCCTGTTTGAGGCGGCGAGATCGGCCTTTGCGAGCTCTACCGCTTTCGCCAGCCACGCACGCCCTCCCGCTTCATCGCGCTCGCACCCTTCTCCTCTAAGAAGAGCAAGGCCGAGATCCCATGCGCCTTGCGAATACCCCGCCTCGGCGGAGCGCTTGAAGAGGATAAACGCCTCCTTCTTGTCGATCTTCCCGAACCGGCCCGTAAGAAGCCTTTCCCCGAGCGCCTGCAGGCACTCTCCATTCCCCTCGCGCGCGCCTTGCTCATAGGCCGCTTTCGCCGTCTCGAGGTCGCCGAGCCAGTCCGCGCGGGCGCCTTTCATGTAGATGTCTTCTTCGGGAGCGGACGCCTCTTTCCTCCAATCCTCTCCCTTGAGTACGGATATGATGCGCTCCGGGATTTCGGGCGTCGGGAGGACAGCGTAACCGACCGGATTGCCGTACCGGAGACAAGCGAAGGAGAAATTGTCCGCCAGGCATTCTTCGGCCGCAATCACATATTCCGTGTTGCGACCGACCACATTCCAGAAATCGGGCACTTGATCGGACATGATCGCGCGGCCGGGATCGTCCACGGGGACAACAGCCGCGCGCATCGACCTGAGAGCTCCTCTTCCCTTTCGGTCCAGATCGGGAAGATACGCGACAATCACAGCTTCCGTAGGCTTGCCGTCTATGGTGAAAACGGCTTTCGCGTCGAACGATTCGACATCGGGGTTGTTCATGATGTGCGAGCGCACTTCGTCGGGGAACTTGATCTCTTCGCACATCGTGAAGCCGATCGTCGCGTACATCTTCTTCTTGAATTCCGCGTCCGATCTCGTAAGGACATGGAAAAGCTCGTGGGACATGATCATGTCGAGAAACTCGTCGGGCGCAACGAGATTGTCCATGTTGAGGTAGATGGTCTTTCCTCTCGTGTAGCCGCCCGCGCCGAACTGTTCGCGCATTGTCGTCTTCACGATGACGACTTCGTTGGTGAAGGGAGCCTGATAGCCGAGCTTCCGGAAGGTTGCGTTGAGCCGCTCGAAGGAATTGGATACGGCCATAAGCTCTCTCCCGGTAAACTCCCTGACCTCCCCTGCCGCGAAGGCCTTGTATTCCTCTTTCGTGGCGCTTTTGCGCCCTATCGCGCGACCGTAGTCAGCCTCCGTCGCGTTCAGGATATAAGGGTCGTCGGCGGTTATGAGCCTTTTCCCCTCGTCCAATGACGCCGGACGGCAGCGGAAAGGCTCCGCCAAAGCGGATTCCGTCGCGGCCAACGACACGAAAAGCACGGCGATTGCAAGATTCTTAATGGTCATTTGCGACACCCCTTTCTGACGATTTATTGTGATTGTTATTTTACCATACTCCATTCCCGCGCGTCAACATCGCGGAGGATTGCAATGACATAACGTTTCCCGAGACGGAAATTCGCCGGAGCTTTTCAGTTTTTTTCGCCGGCGCCTTTTCCATGCCCGGCTGAAGCATTCACCGTCAATCTGTTGTCCACGCTAAGGCGGTATACGCAGAGCCGCCGGAGTTTTTCCTGAAGAGTCAGCGCCTCGGGACTGCCGTACGACTCCACAACCACGACATACCTCCGCGCGGAAAGCTTCACGTCTTCGGCAAGATTCGCCCATATCGCCTTGGGATTGCTCTGTGTGACGGAAAATTCCGCGACAAAATCGCCGTTCACCGTCTCAAGCCAGACGCGTCCGCCGTCTGTGCTCTCGCCCGCCTTGTAGGGCGCCACATATATGTTCTCGCCCATCATCAGATAATCGGCCCCGGGTTCTACCTCATCGCCGATATTGGATTTTTCGTTCTTGAGGCCCAAAATGCACCCGCTGTTGCGGTTCACGTTCTCCAATGGCGTGCGCGCCATCGAATGGCGGAAATATGACAGAGGCGTGATTCTGAGCTCCAACCTGTTCTTGGCCGGGTCTGCGGGATCGTTCGCATGCTTCATCGCCCCGGTCACGCAAGGCGTTATGACGGCGATCCCGCCGAGCTTCACCGCCCGCCTGGTATTGTAGATGAATTGAGGTATCGCCTCAGCAATCTCGTCCAAAAGGCCAATTATGTGCGCTTTCTTGAACAAAGTGCCGCGATCGACCATGAATTCCGCGAGCTCCTCCACCGAGGCGGTAGGGTGGCTGTAAGGCATCAGAATCGGACGGTATCGCGCATCCGAGTTGAGTTTCGTGTTGTTGCTTACCGCGTGGAAAGGGAACGCCATTCCCTCCTTCGCGATTGTTTTCGCCGTCTGCAATGCTTTTTCCATGGTTGCATTGTATCACATCCGGCGGACAAACGCAAGAGCGATCGGGGACATTATGCAATAACTATGCGGAGCAAACTTCATAAGTCCGCGGTATGGATTATGTAACTATGCGGAGACAAAAGATATCTCCGCGGACTTATCTTTTATCTCCGCGGACTTATGTAGCTATCTCCGCGGACTTATCTATCTAGCTCCGCATAGCAATCCTCACACGACCGCCATCGATTCTTCCGGCGACCCGCGTCCACCCGATGAGCGCACCAGTGCCTGCGAGTCCCGTCCGCCCCGTTCATTTCTGCCATCTTCGCGCGATTATTGCACCTTATCGCACTTTTTCGCGGAACAGCCGACATTAAAGTCGGAAAATCGACCAGATGAACCGGATAAAATTTAATCGGAAATTTGCACGAATCTCTCGTAAATTAGGCAAAAAAGGGACAGCTTCGTCCGTTGAATTGTCAAAGCGACAAGAAAAAACCGCTTTTCTGAACTAAATATGAAGTATCAATTGCGGTAAACCGTATCAAAAAGATATCGGCCATCCGATTAATCTGGCTTTCGCATTATCCACCCGTCGCAACATCCTAAGAATCAAAGAATTGAAGAATTGTATGCGCTCGCATCCCGCTATTGGGCAAATCCTCGGACAGGACGGACAGACTGACCGATGTAGCGGCTGTCGTTGTACCGGCCGAAGTAGCTCGAATAGAAGTAGAGGTACCACGCGAGGTCCGAATAGTCCGAATCAGGCGCTGAAGACCAATAGTAGCCGCCCGAGCCGGGGCCGCTGAGATACGAGCCGTAGCCGTAGCCGGCAGCCGGAAGGAATATGCTTCTGTCGGAATAATCGCCTTTGCCCGTGACAAGATACCCGTTCACACCATTACGCGTTGTCCACTCTGTGGTGCAATTGTCGACAAGCGCCTGAATCTCGTCACTCGTCGGCATGCGCCACGGTGCGCCGAGATGCGCCGTCGCAGCGTCATGCGCCGCAACAAGATTACCTGTCGAGTCAATCCAGCCCTCCGACAAAAGCGCCGAATTGTCTTTGCGGTAGGTTGGGCAAGAAGAGTCTGTAAACGGACTGCTGCTCATTTGCTGGCCCGTGCTCGACACCCACGTCACACCAGAATAGTAATAATCATCAGTCCAAGTTCCCCCGCTTCGAGTATACCCCACAGTGTCTCCCCACCAGAAGTAATAGCCGTACTCCTCGGGCTTTGTTGCGCCAACGTTGCACTCCGCCCAGTATGGCCCGTTCTCCCAGAGCTGAACGCCTCGCTCGGACTCGGCCGTCGCTTCCTCGGCCGTCGCTTCGCCCGCCCCTTTCCCGCATCCCTGCGGATTCCTGCACCCCTGCAGAACCGCCGCGCAAACAGCAAGCGACATCGCGATCAACAGTCTTTTCATTTCATGCCCTCCTTGGTTTAAGTTTCGTACGTTTCGCCTTTCACGGTCTTCACTGATATATCACATCTACTCAAGTGGTTTCCACAAGAAGAAACTTGCGTCCTTCTCTGCCCTGTAATAGTCATGGTCATAGAAATACTCAAAGCGCGGATCTTCATCCAGATCCCTTGGATTCGTCCTGTAAGGCGCGAGCCCGTCAAAGTAGTAATCAAGGAACAGTTTGAACTCTAAAAAGGTGTCAAAATGCGGCAATCCCGACCTGGCGAGCTCTCCAATGTCCTGACGGCGGTTGAGATTCCAAACGGGCACAAAGAATGTCCGGCCGCATATTCCTTTTTTGATGGGCGCGTACTCGCCGCAATACCCTTTCCCCCCTTTAAGCGACTCGGCAACTGCGGCAAGATCGAGTTGGTTGCGCCCGTCCCTGCCGGAGCCTTCCCCTGTCAAGCAGCCCGCGAACGCAAGCGGAACAAGCGCCAGCAACATCAATATGCGTCTAAGCGTCATGGCCTTCCTCCTTTCGGCGTGTTACCGCCACCTGTTGTTTACCATGATTCCGTAGTGCTCGTTGATTATTTCGCGTTGTCGAAGTGTGAGATTGATGACTTTTAGCCTTAATAGACGAGACAACACTTCCGCTTTTCGCAATACCTAAAGTCGAACTGAGCTCTGCGAGAGAATTGCACATGTGTTGTTTATCTTCGCGCTCGCAATGTATCCGCCATGAATATTTGTACACAAAGACAACCAACGACACAATTAACATGACATAAGGAATTGGAGAAACCGTAGACACCTCTCTTGAAAACTTGCCATTCCCCGCAATTGCATCTTTGCATTTTATTTCATCGTGATGAACTTCATCCCACCAATTTGCTCCAATCTTGAATCCTGAATAATGTAATTCGTAGAAGACGCTTCCCTTCTTATCTTTCAATAAAAGCGAATCCACTTTACTGCTTTTTCCCCACTTTGATATGTGTGTTACGCTCTCAATCGAGGACGCATCAATAGTCAAAATCTTTTTTTCGTCAAACCACCATTTCCTTTGATTCACACAGACTTGCCCATCTTGCACAATCAATGTATCACTCCGTTCAAAGAGGAATAAGAATGTCAAAAATGCCATCCCAAGCCATATTTGTTCTTTATGCATTCTCATTTGATGCCTTATACACATTTTGGAATAGTATTTTATAAATTCCATTCTTTAAGTGGAACATCTACAGACCAACATTGCCCAAAATAACACTGCTCTATGGTGAGATCCAAGAATAAGATAAGCCGCCAGGAGTCTGGAGGGTCTGACCCCAGTGGTGGAGTAAGAGTGGTGGAGTAACTCATGTCAGAACCTTTCTTTCCTTTCGCTTCTGGGCCGAGCGTCGTCCGCGACCGCCGCGAACCGGCACACTCCGGCCCTTTACAACAATAAACGGATTTCCCGTCCGCACAATTCCAAAAAATCTGAAGATTTTTTATATCTGGCATTTTCATCGCTTTCATTCGGCTTTCTCATCGCTCATCCGAGGTTTTCGAGAGTGCGCGCAA
>JAILJX010000101.1 GCA_024694365.1 Kiritimatiellia bacterium | reverse complement strand
GATATCCAAATTCAAGTCCAGAAGTAAACGGGGGTTTCCTTCCTAGGAAGGAATGATGGGAAATATTCTGCCTTTCAATCCCGTCCCGCAATCTCAAGGACTAAACGCAAGAGAAACTTGCATTTGCTTCTGGACTTCACAGGCCGAAAAAAGATGAAATTCCCGGTTGACTCCGCCGGAGGGAATGTGATATACTATGCGCCGTTTTGAGGGCTATTAGCTCAGTTGGTTAGAGCGCTTCCTTGACATGGAAGAGGTCAGTGGTTCGAATCCACTATAGCCCACCATCCTCCCTCCGCGCCAGTCTCATTTCTTGCGTTTCGGCTTTATGCCGAGGGGTTTTGCGGGCGCTTCCTTCAGATAGTGGTAGCCGCATATGAAATTGTCGGGCGCGAGCTTGCCGCTCTGTACCCAGCCTCCCTTCATGAGGCCATAGGAATTGTCCGAATGCCATATGGCGCTGCAGAAGTTGCCTTCCATGGTGACGAGCCTGTCTCCGTTGCGGTCGAGCACCGCCAGGAAGTGGCCCTTGATGGAGATGACGTCGCCCGCGCGGATCTCGGAGGGATTCTCGAATTTCTCGCCCTGGTTGAAGTTGTCCGCGCCGAATACGTATTTTGCGAAATCGGTGACGAACGCCGCGCAGCCGAGGTTCCCGTTCTGGACGAGCAGCGGGCGGCATGTGTTGTCCCAGAACGTTCCGTGGCGGAAAGGTTCCTCGTTCATCATCTCGGCGATTCTCGCGGCGTAGGATTTCGCGTCCGTCACCTTCCCGCTCTGCTCGCGGGCGTAGACGAGGCGGCGGGAGACGCTCTCGCCGCAGACCGTGGCGGGGGAGGAGACGAGCGCCAGGCGGAACTTCTCGCGCCCGGCCTTGCGTTCGCCGAAATCAAGGTATTCCGTCCCCGCGGGGACGCATCCGACGAGAGCCGGGCGCTTGTCGCCCCAGGGGGAGAAGAGCAGCATCTGCTCTTTCGCCGTCGCCTTTTCGGGGGCGGCCTTGCCCAGCGCGAGGACGTCCTCCGCCATGAACCAGGCGTTCGTGGAAGATTCGGGGTCCTTCGGCAGGGGGCACGAGGCGAGAACGCATTTGCCGTCCGCGGAGATTTCCTTGAGGACCATCGGGGACGACTTGACGTCGATGACGGTGCGTCCGTCAGGCCTGCGCTTCGAATCCGAGACAAGAGGCTTCACTTTGGAGGCCTTTCCTTTCGGAAGAGCGTAAAAGGCGAACGGCATTTCCTCCTTGAGGGCGTCTGCGGCTTCGGGCGAGAGCGCGGCGGACGCGGAATGCATGCATGCCGCAAAGAGGACCGCAGTGAGCATAAGCGAGTTTTTCATGGTTTTTCTCCGGTTCCGGTTGGCTTCCGGCCCCTTGCCGGACGCGTTGTCATTATACCATAAATTGCCCCCTCCATACGTGGGATTTTTGGTATAATATAATCCATACCGTTTCAAAACGCATTCAAATTCCAGGAGTTAGAGAAATGATTCTGCTTATCGGTTCAGACGCGTATTCGCCGTTCCGCATGGACGCCATCAAGGATGCGATGGCGAAGCTCGACCCGGCGCTGGGTCCGGTGAAGGTCGACGCGAAGTGGGTCTACGCCTTGAACATGGCCGATGCCGTATTTTCGGTCGACGAGCTCAAGCGTGCGGGGGAGCTTCTGAACGCCGAGGGCCAGTGCGACGGCGCGGACTTCTTCGTCACCCCCCGCAAGGGCACGATTTCGCCGTGGAGCTCCAAGGCGACGGACATATTCCGCAATTGCGGGCTCAAGTCGATCTTGCGCGTCGAGAGGGGCATCCGCTACCGTTTCACCCGTCTCACCTCGAGCGGGTGGGAAGACAAGGAGCATCCCGACATCGATCTCGGCCCGTGGGTAGGGGCGCTCTACGACAAGATGACCGAGGGAGTGTACGAGTCGATAGACGATCTTTTCGAGGTGGACGAGCCCAAGCGCGGCAGGACGTACGACGTGCTCGCCAAGGGGGTGGACGCGATACGCGAGGCGAACGAGGAGATTGGCCTTGCGATCTCCGAGCCCGAGATGAAGTATCTCGCCGAGAGCTTCAGGAAGGCGGGGCGCAACCCGACCGACACGGAGCTCGTCATGTTCGGGCAGGTCAATTCCGAGCATTGCCGTCACAAGATTTTCGGCGCGCAGTTCATAATCGACGGGAAGAAGGAGAGGAAATCCCTCTTTGAAATGATCAAAAACACCCATGCGAAGCGTCCGCAGAACACGCTTTCGGCGTACAAGGACAATTCGTCGGTGGTGACGGGCTTCCCGACGCAGGTTTTCTCCATCGACCCGAAGACGAACGCCTACGCGTTCAAGAAAGACCAGCTCGAGCAGCTGATGAAGGTCGAGACCCACAACCATCCGACGGCGATTTCTCCGTATCCCGGCGCCGCGACGGGCGTAGGCGGGGAGATACGCGACGAGGCGGCGACGGGCACGGGGTCCAGGACCGTCGCGGGCATCTGCGGGTTCATGGTAAGCAACCTCAGGATACCGGGGGCGCCCCAGCCGTGGGAGAGGATCTACGCGGACTTCCCGTCGCGCCTGGCGACGCCGCTGCAGATCATGACGGAGGGTCCCATAGGCGGCGCGGCGTTCGGCAACGAGTTCGGGCGTCCGCAGCTGTGCGGATTCTTCAGGACGTACGAAGGCGAGGTCGCCGGGGAGCTGCGCGGCTACCACAAGCCCATCATGCTCGCGGGCGGAATGGGCGTGATCAGGGGCAGCCAGGTTCAGAAGAAAGACGTCAAGAGGGGTTCGCTCATCGTGCAGATAGGAGGCCCGGCGATGAGGATCGGCCTCGGCGGCGGCGCGGCTTCGTCGATGATGACGGGGACGAATTCCGAGGCGCTGGACTTCAATTCCGTGCAGCGCGGAAACGCCGAGATGCAGCGCCGCTGCCAGGGCGTCATCGACGCCTGCAGCCACCTGGGCAAGGCGAACCCGATACTTTCCATCCACGACATAGGCGCGGGCGGCCTCTCCAACGGCTGCCCCGAGCTCGTCGAGGCGACCGGCGGACGCTTCAGCCTGCGCAAGGTGCACAACGAGGAGATGTCCATGAGCCCCATGGAGATCTGGTGCTGCGAGGCCCAGGAGCGCTACGTTCTCGCCCTCAAGCCGGCGGCGCGCGATTTCTTCGAGGAGCTGTGCAGGCGCGAGAGGTGCCCGGTGGCGTTCATAGGCGTCGCGACAGGCGACGGGCAGCTCGTCCTCGAGGACGAGCACTTCGGAGACAGGCCGATCGACATGGACATAAAGGTTCTCCTCGGCAAGCCCCCCAGGATGGTCAGGGACGTAAAGAGGGTGTCGCGGAAGCATGCCAAGACATATTTCGACGGCGTCACCCCGACGGACGCGTTCACGCGCGTTCTCCACCTGCCGGCGGTCGCAGACAAGACATTCCTCGTCGCGATCACCGACAGGTCGGTAACCGGCCGCGTCGCGCGCGACCAGATGGTCGGCAAATACCAGCTGCCGGCGGCGGACTGCGCAGTGGCGACGATGGGGTACAAGACTTTCAACGGCCAGGCCATGGCGACGGGAGAGCGCTCGCCCGTGGCGCTTCTCGACGGGCCGGCCTCGGGACGCCTCGCCGTCGCCGAGGCGATAACGAACCTCGCCGCGGCTGACGTCGGGGACATCTCGCAGATACGACTTTCCGCGAACTGGATGGCGCCTTGCGGAGACCCCGGGGAGGACGCGATACTCTACGACACGGTGAAGGAGGTCGGACTCGAATTCTGCCCCAAGCTCGGCGTCTCCATCCCCGTCGGCAAGGACAGCTGCTCGATGCATACGGTGTGGCAGGACGCGAAGGGCGAGACGAAGAAGCAGGTCGCCCCGCTTTCGCTCGTCGTCTCTTCGTTCGCACCCGTGGAGGACGTCCGCCTCACGCTCACGCCAGACCTCAAGCCGGACCCCGAGGGAGAGTCCAGCTTCCTGGTGTACGTCGACCTCGGCGACGGCACGCAGCCGCTCGGCGCGACAGCCCTGGCGCAGGTCTACACCCAGCTCGGCGACACCCACGCCGACGCGGACGCGGCGACGCTCAAGCGGTTCTTCAACGCGATGCAGAAGATCGTCAGGGAGCGCCTCGCCATGGCGTACCACGACAGGTCCGACGGCGGCATCGCGGTCACGCTTGCGGAGATGGCGATCACGGGCGGACGCGGCATCGTCGCGAAGCTTCCGGACGGCGATGCCCTCGCGGCGCTCTTCAACGAGCAGCCGGGCGCGGTGCTGCAGGTCTCGGAGAAAAATCTCGAGACTGTTCTCTCCATATTCTCCAAAGCCCGGGTCAACGCCGTCATCGCAGGCGCGGTCCTGAGGAATTCGCGCGCGTTCGACGTGTTCGTCGGCCAGCGCCAGGCGCTGAAGACGGACCTCACGTTCATCCGCCGCTCCTGGAGCGAGACGACCTACCGCATGCAGGCGCTGCGAGACAATCCGCGCACGGCCAGGGAGGAATACGACAACGCGCTCGACGAGACCGATCCCGGAATGACGTTCAAGCTTACGTACGATCCCGACGCCAAGGCGAAGCCGGCGCCGCGGTCGAAGGCGAAGCCGAGGATGGCCATCCTGCGCGAGCAGGGCGTAAACGGGCACATCGAGATGGCGGCGGCGTTCGCGCTCGCCGGCTTCGACTGCACGGACGTGCACATGAGCGACCTCATCGCCGGCAAGGCGGATCTCAAGGATTTCGACGGTCTTGTCGCCTGCGGCGGCTTCAGCTACGGCGACGTATTGGGCGCGGGCTCGGGCTGGGCGCGGTCGGTTCTCTACAACGACCGCCTCAAGGAGATGTTCAAGGCGTTCTTCGAGCGTCCCGGGACGTTCTCGCTCGGCGTGTGCAACGGCTGCCAGATGCTTTCGCAGCTTAAGGACATCATCCCGGGCGCCGAAGGCTGGCCCAAATTCGTCAAGAACATGTCCGAACAGTTCGAAGCGCGCTTCGCGACGGTCGAAATCGAGCCCTCGCCGTCCATCTTCTTCAAGGGGATGGAAGGCTCGCGCCTGCCGATCGCGGTCGCGCACGGCGAAGGGCGCGTCTGGACCGACGGCTTCACGCCTTCGATCTGCGCGGCGAGGTATGTCGACGGAAGGGGCAATCCGACGACGCGCTATCCATACAATCCGAACGGATCCATAGGCGGGCAGACGGCCTTCACCTCGACTGACGGGCGCGCCACAATCATGATGCCCCATCCCGAGCGAGGCTTCCGCGCATGCCAGCTGAGCTACAACCCCGGTGTGTTCAAGGAGGACGGCCCCTGGATGAGGATGTTCCGCAACGCCTATGAATTCGCCATGGAGCAGCGCAGATGAACGGGGCTTTTCTGCTGGCGATCGCCTCGGCGTGCTTTCTGGCGGGATACTTCATCTATGCGAAGCTGATCGAGCGCAAGCTCGGGATCGATCCTTCGGTCCCGACGCCAGCGCACGTGAAGAAGGACGGCGTGGACTTCATCCCGGCCCACCCCACGGTCCTTTTCGGGCACCACTTCGCGGCCATCGCCGGAGCGGGGCCGATTGTGGGGCCGGTGCTCGCGGCAGAGTTCGGCTGGGCGGCGGTCGCGCTGTGGATAGTGCTCGGCTGCATATTCATAGGCGCGGCGCATGACATGATATCGCTGTTCCTCTCGGTGAGGCACGGGGGAGAGTCGATAGGGACGGTCATAGGGACGATCCTGGGCAAGCCGGGGAAAGTGCTGTTCCTGCTTTTCAGCTGGTCTGCGCTCATCCTCGTCGTCGCTGAATTCACGCGGCAGATCGTCGGCACCTTCGTCGCCGATCCGGCAATCGCGACGGCCTCGCTCCTGTTCATAGCCGAGGCGGTCGTGTTCGGACTGTGCGTCAACCGCTTCAGGATGTCCGTTCTCTGGGCTTCGCTCATCTTCGTTCCGCTCATGTTCGCTTTCGTGTGGATCGGGAATCTTTGCCCGCTCGACCTAAAGGCGCTTCTCGGCCTCACGGCGGAGCAGACGAGACTCGTGTGGACGCTCGTCCTTCTCGTCTACTGCTTTTTCGCCTCGACATGCCCGGTGTGGCTGCTTCTCCAGCCGCGGGACTACCTCAACGCATATCTCCTTTACGCGATGATGGCGCTAGGGTTCCTCGGTGTGTTCGTCGCCCATCCCGCGCTTTCCACCGACGCGTTCGCGGGCTTTTCGGCCGTCGGCCGCTCGGGTGCATCGGACCTGCTGTTCCCGTTCCTCTTCGTGACGGTGGCGTGCGGAGCGTGCTCTGGCTTCCATGCGCTGGTCGCTTCGGGGACGTCGGCGAAGCAGCTGGACAACGAGCGTGGGATAAGGCCGATAGCCTACGGGGGGATGCTGCTGGAGGGAGTGCTGGCGACAATCGCACTGATCGGCGTCGCGGGGACATACGCGAGCCAGGCGGATTACATGTCGGCCATCAGGGGAATGGAGCCCGTGCAGATGTTCGCGTACACCATAGCCGGATTCTGCGTCAAGATCGGCATCCCGCAGAGGGCGGCGGAGTCGTTCATGCTGCTTTCCGTTTCCGCATTCCTGATGACGACGGTCGACGCGGGCACGCGTCTCGCGCGATTCTCGTGGCAGGAGCTCGTGGGCAAAGGCGACGCGAAGGCGCCTGCGAGCGGGATGCGCGCGGCCGCGTCGAACATGTATGCGGGCACCGCTCTCGTCGTCGTTCTCGCGGCGGGGCTCCTTCTTGGCGCTTCGCAGACCTCGAAGCAGCTGTGGACCATCTTCGCGTCGGCGAACCAGCTGCTGGCGGCGCTGACGCTCATCTCGGCCACGCTCTGGTTCGCAAAGAACCGCAAGCCGTGGTGGATGACGGGGATTCCCATGGTGTTCATGCTCTGCGTCTCCTCGACGGCGCTCGGGCTTCTCATGTGGAAGAGCTTCACCGGCGACGAGATAGACTGGGTCAAGGGCGGGGCGACGTCGTTTCTCATGACGCTTGCGGCCGTGCTGGTGTTCTATGGCGCGAAAACGGCGATCAATCTCAGAAAAAACAAAACCGACAGATAACCAAGGGGGAAAAATGACAAACACGACATTGATGATAGTGATGTCCGCGCTGGCCGCGGGCCAGCCGGAATGGAAGGGTGTCGCCGACGCTCTGGAGGCGAAGCATGCGAACGAGGCGAAGATATCGCGCGTCACATACGACGGGAACGTGACGAATCTGCTTGCCGACCTGAGGGAGAAAAGCCCGAGATACGTAGCTTTCGTGATGCAGCCGGAGGAAGTGCGGTTCAAGACGACGCTCGCGATCAAGCGCATGATGCGCGACATAGACGAAGATCCGTTCGAAGACGCGATCTGGGGAATAGTGACGGGTCCGACGGCAAAGGACGCGCTGAGAATCGCCAAGTCTCGCGGACCCGCCAGACTCGAGACCGCGCTTTCGACGACCGGGGTCGGCGACGGGATCGTGCCCGGAGCGCTGGTCTGCTTCTCGGACGCGTACCCCAAGGGCGAATGGAGGACGAAGTCTGCGGACGGCAAGACCGAAAAGCACTCCTCGAAAGGGGACATAAGCGATGAATTCCGCAAGGCGTGGAATTCGCTCGACCCCGACTTCATCCTTACGTCGTCCCATGCGTCGCAGAGGAACCTGGAGATGCCGTTCTCGCGCGGCAACATAGTGCCTGTCGACGGACGCTTCGAGACGATGCCAAAGCAGACGCTGATCGACTACGCCACGGGGATGGCGAAGGCCGGTCCGAGGAAATCGTCGGGCACGCCTCTTGACGCGCCGAAGCGCGAGAAGGTCTGGCTTGCCGCGGGCAACTGCCTCATAGCGGACAATCTCGGCAAGCCCGGGGAGAACATGGTCATGACGGCGCTCGGCTTCGGGAAGGTGAACCAGTTCGTCGGCTACGAAGCGACGACATGGTTCGGCGACATCGGCTGGAATACGTGGGCGTATTTCGGCACGCAGCGCCTTCCGCTGGTCGAGAGCCATTGGACGGCGAAGCAGTGGCTTTTGAAGCGCATCGGAGAATGGGTCTCGAACGCCGGGGATTTCCGTCCGAAATGCACGGACGCGGCCTCCTACGACAGGATTCTCGTAGATCTGCAGCGCTTCCCGTTCAAGGGGATAAAGCCGATAACGAACCAGCAGGACGCGCAGAAATTCGCGGGCATGCTCTGGGACCGCGACGCGACGGTCTTCTACGGCGACCCGATGACGGACGTATCGCTCGCGAAGAATGAAGGGAAAGTGGCCGCCTCCGGCAAGGATCCCCTCCCGCGCCCCGTGATCTTCCCCTCGAAGGCCGAGCGCAAGTTCGCGCCGCCGTCGCCGGAGTGGAAGGCGTTCGTGGCCGACGATTTCGCGCTCCTCCTCGCCTGGCCCGAGCATGACGCGGCCGAGGAAGCGGCGCTTTTCCCCAACGTTCACTGAAGAAAGGACAGGAAAATGGAAACGATTCACACCGACAAGGCCCCTGCGGCCGTAGGCCCCTATTCGCAGGCTCTCAGGTCCGGAGGCTTCGTATGGTGCTCCGGCCAGATACCGATCGATCCCGCGAAGGGAGCGATAGTCGCCGAGACCATCGAGGACCAGACGCGCCAGGCGATAAGGAACCTCGGCGAAGTCCTCAAGGCGGCGGGCTCCTCGCTCTCCAAAGTCCTCAAGACGACGGTCTTCATCGCCGACATGAACGATTTTGCGGCCGTCAACAAGGTGTACGAGGAGGAATTCGGCGGGGCGAAGCCCGCCCGGAGCTGCGTAGAGGTCTCCAGACTCCCCAAGGGCGCGCGCGTCGAGCTTGACGCCATAGCGGAGGCGTGACGCCGATGGAAAAGGGCGTCTACACGTTCAGGGCGAGGACATACGAGTGCGGACCCGACGGATTCGTTTCGATGCCGTCAGTCTGCAACTGGCTGCAGGAGGCCGCAAGCATCCACGCCGAGCAGCTAGGATTCTCCAAGACCGATTTCGACGCCGCGGGCGAGAACATATCGTGGGTGCTGACGCGCCTCGTCGTCAAGATGGACGCCTTCCCGAAGTGGGAGGACGAGGTACAGGTCGTCACCTTCCCGAGGGGAGGGCGCAAGATAGTCGCCTGGCGCGATTTCGAGATTTTCGCGTCAGACGGCTCGCGCCTTGGCGCCGCAAGCTCGGAATGGATGATCATCGATCTCGCGACGCGCAAGATTGTAGCCGTCCCCGAACACGTCTTCTCGTGTCTGGATCCGTCCGTCGAGCCGGTGCTCGGCGCCGACCCTTTCACGCCGAGGCTGAAGTTCCCTGAAGGCGAAGGGGTGGGCGAGCCACTGCGTTTCCGCGCGCAGCGTTCGCACATCGATCTCAACGGGCACGTCAACAACGTCCATTACATAGAGTGGATGCTCGAGTCGCTTGAACGGCCGTGCAGATTGCTGGAGGTCGTCTTCCGCAGCGAGACGATGGCGGGCGACGAGATACTCGTCTGTTCGGCGCAGGCGGGAGGCGCCGCATACCATCGCGTCTCGTCCCCGGACGGGCGCGACCACGCAATCGGGAAGACATCATGAAAATAGGATGCCACCTTTCGTCCAGCGGCGGATATCTCGCCATGGGGCAGACGGCCGTCTCCATAGGAGCGAACGTTTTCCAGTTCTTCACCAGAAATCCGCGCGGAGGCGCAGCGAAAGCGATAGATCCGCAAGACGTGGCGGCGTTCATGGCCTACGCAAGGGAGCATTCCATCGGGCCGATCCTCGCGCACGCGCCGTACACGCTCAACGCCGCGGCGGCAGAGCGGAGAATACGCGATTTCGCCGAGGAGGTCTTCACCGACGACCTGCGCCGTCTCGAGCTCACGCCCGGCGCGCTGTACAATTTCCATCCCGGGTCGCATGTCGGGCAGGGCGCCGAGAAGGGGATAGAGCTCATATCCGACCTTCTCCTCAAGGTGTTCGACGAGGCGAAACCGGAGGCCACTACCGTGCTTCTCGAGACGATGGCCGGGAAGGGCTCGGAGGTGGGGCGGTCTTTCGGGGAGCTGAGGGCGATCATCGACAGGACCGGCCTTCCTCTCGGCGTCTGCCTCGACACCTGCCATGTATGGGACGGCGGCTACGACATCGTGAACGATCTCGACGGGGTCGTCGCGGAGTTCGACCGCGTCATAGGGCTTGACCGCCTGAAGGCGATACACATAAACGATTCGATGAACGCAAACGCGGCCCACAAGGACCGCCACCAGAAAATCGGCCAGGGCAAGATAGGGCTCGACGCGTTCGCGAGGATCGTCAACCATCCGGCGTTGAGGGACCTTCCTTTCTATCTTGAAACCCCTTGCGACCTCCAGGGCTACAAAGAAGAGATCGCGCTACTGAAAGGACTCGTGAAATGAAAACATTCCGTGAACCGGCGAAACTGCAGAAGTGGGCGCGCGCGCGCAGGCTCGAAGGGAAGAAGATCGCCCTCGTCCCGACGATGGGGTATCTCCACGAAGGGCATCTTTCGCTCATTGAGGCCGCGAAAAGGAAGGGGGCCGACGAAATCGTCGTCAGCGTGTTCGTGAACCCCGTGCAGTTCGGTCCGAACGAAGACTACGACAAGTATCCGCGCGACGAGAAGGCGGACCTCGCAAAGTGCCGCAAGGCCGGGGCGACTGCGATATTCTTTCCGACGCCCGCGAACATGTACCTGGAGCGCCATTCGGTGTACATCGTCGAGGAGGATCTCTCTAAGGGTCTTTGCGGTGCGCGCCGTCCGGGGCATTTCCGCGGGGTGTGCACGGTGGTCGCGAAGCTTTTCAACCTCGCCCATCCCGACTTCGCAGTCTTCGGGCAGAAGGACTACCAGCAGGCCCAGGTCATAAAGAGGATGGTGAGAGACCTCAATTTCGATCTCAAGATAGTCGTCGCTCCGATAGTCCGCGAGCCCTCGGGCCTCGCGAGATCGTCGAGGAACACGTATCTCTCGGAGGAGGAGAAGGGAAGGGCGCTCGCGCTCTCCGCCTCGCTGAAGACGATCCTTCCGGGCAAGAGCGCGGAGGCCGAGAAGAAGCGTGTTGCCGGCCTTCTCGAAAAGGCCGGGCTTGTCGTCGATTACGTCGAGATTGTCGACGGCGAGACCCTGGAGCCGGTCAGGAAGACGGCGAAGGGCGTCTGCGCGCTTATCGCGGTGTATGACGGGAAGACAAGGCTTATCGACAACAGGGTCCTTTGAGGACGGATCACAAAACACGAAAGGGGAGAACAAGCGATGATGAAGAAAACGATACCTGCCGCGTGCCTCGCGATTGCGACGGCCGCCGCTTTCGCCGCGCCGAGACTGGAGCTGTGGTACGACCAGCCTGCAAGGAACTGGTCTTCCCAGACGCTTCCCGTGGGCAACGGGCGCCTCGGCGGCACAGTCTACGGAGATCCGCTCAAGGATCGCGTGACGCTCAACGAGGTTTCTTTGTGGTCCGGCGGACCCAACCTGCCCGGCAACGGAAGCGGCTATGAATACGGTCCGCTCGCCGGCAAGGACAAGTTCGGCTCGTACCAGCCGTTCGGAAATCTTCTCGTCGACTTCGACTGCAAGGGCGCGGAGGTCAAGGACTACCGCAGGGCCCTCGATCTCGAGAAGGGGATCGCGACGGTCGACTGCTCGTTCGGCGATGCGAAGGTCCATCGCGAAATCTTCGCGAGCCGTCCGGCCGATGTGCTGGTCTACTCCATCGCATGCTCCGCCGGCGCTTCCGTGGAGATAGGGATGACGCCATACCACACCGTCTCGTACAAGGTCGGCAAGGATTCGGTCGTCATGCGCGGGACCATGGCCAACGGCGAGGTCTTCGAAGGCCGGGTCTGGGTTCGCACGGACGGTTCCGTCTCTGCGCGCGGCAACGGAGGCGAGCTCAAGGTCGAGTACAAAAACAACCAGCCCGAGTTCGATCTTGCTTCCGTTCCGCGCCTGACCGCATCCGGAAAGGCGATCGAGATATATGTAAGTCTCGCGACCGACTACAAGGAAGACTTCAAATCGGATTGGAAGGGCGCCGATCCCGCCAAGCTCAACGAGAAGGTCCTTGCGAAGGCCAAGTCGAGGAAGCTGGACGCAATCCGCAAGGCTCACGTCAAGGACCACGCTTCGCTGATGAAGCGCATGAAAATCGATCTCGGCAAGACCGATCCCGACGCGGCCGCCCAGCCGACGGACCGCCGCCTCAAGCGCTATCGCGACGGAGGGGCCGATCCGGAGCTTGAGGCGCTCGTGTACCAGTACGGCAGGTACATGCTCATCGCGGGGTCGCGTCCGGGCAACCTTCCCCTAACCCTCCAGGGCATATGGAACGACATGGTTAGCGCGCCGTGGGCGAGCGACTACCACAACAACATCAACCTCCAGATGTGCTACTGGGGGGCCGAGGTCGCGAACCTCTCGGAATGCCACATGCCGTTCATCGACTTCATAAAGGCGATGGAGGCGCCTCTGCACGAGATGACGGTGAAGCAGTTCGGGGCCGACAAGAAGGGCTGGACGACGCGCATCTCCCAGAATCCCTGGGGCGGCGGCGGCTGGGTGAAGTGGAATCCCCCCGTGAACGCGTGGTACGCCCTGCACGTCTGGGACCACTATCTTTTCACCGGCGACAAGGACTACCTCAAGAACACGGCCTATCCTATTCTCAAGAACATCTGCGAGTTCTGGGAGACGACGCTCAAGGAGGTGGGCGCAGAGGGCCAGGGGCTGAAGACCGACGACGGACGCAAGGACCTCACCGCCGCCGAGCATCCCGAGCTCAAGGACATAAAGGCCGGCAGCCTCGTTTCGCCCATGGGCTGGTCCCACGAGTGGGGCCCCGTGGAGGATGGCTGCATGCATGACCAGCAGCTCGTCTGGGAGCTTTTCGACGACACCGTGCAGGCCGCAAAGATCCTCGGCGTGGACAGGGAGTGGGCGAACGGCCTCAAGGAGAAGCGCGACCGCCTCGTGGGGAATCGCGTCGCGAAGGGCGGATATCTGCAGGAGTGGATCGTGGACCGTCCAGGCAACGTCTCCGGCCACCGCCACACATCCCATCTCATCGGCGTCTTCCCGGGAACGACGATCTCCAAGGCCAAGACGCCAGAGTTTGCAGCGGCCGCGATGAAATCCCTTGAGCTTCGCGGGATGAGCGGGGACAACCGCCGCAGCTGGACCTGGCCCTGGCGCACTGCACTCTGGGCCCGTTTCGGCGAGGCCGAGAAGGCGTATGAGATGGTCCAGGGCTATATGAAGTACAATCTTCTGGACAATCTTTTCGGCAACCACCCGCCAATGCAGCTCGACGGAACATACGGAATGACGGGCGGCATGAGCGAGATGTTCGTGCAGTCGCACGCGGGCGAGATCGAACTTCTCCCGGCGCTTCCGAAGGCGTGGCCGAACGGTTCGATCAAGGGAATTCGCGCGCGCGGTGACATAACGGTCAATCTCGTGTGGAAGAACGGCGTCGTCAAAAAGTGCGAGCTGTTCACATCGACGCCCAATCCCAAGCCCGTGACCGTGGTCTACCGTGGCGAGCGCCGCGAGAAGACGCCCGAGTACGTGCCCGCCAAGGGCAAGCGGGCAAAAGGCAAGTGATGCGCGTTGCTGTCGGACTTTCCGGCGGCGTCGATTCGTCCGTCGCGGCCCTTCTCCTCAAGGAGAGGGGCTTCGACGTGACCGGCGTCACGATGAAGCTTTGGCGCGGACAGTACAAGGGCGGTCCGCGTGACGCCTGCTTCGGTGCAGGGGAGGCCGAAGACATCGAAACCGCGCAGGCTTTTGCGCGCCAGATAGGCATTCCATACAAGGTGTTCGACGTCTCGGAGGAATACGACGGCACGATCGTGAGATACTTTCGCGAGACGTATCTTTCCGGGAAGACGCCAAACCCGTGCGTCTTCTGCAATGCGACGATGAAGTTCGGCCTCTTGCCGCGCCTCGCCGCCGAATCGGGCCTCTCCTTCGACGCGTTTGCGACCGGGCACTATGCGCGCATCGCCGAAAAAGGGTCCCGCCATGCGCTTCTGAGGGCGGTGGATCTCGCGAAGGACCAGAGCTACTTTCTCTACCGGCTTGCGCAGGAGCAGCTCGCCCGCCAGATGTTTCCGCTAGGGGGCATGACAAAGGCCGAGGTTCGCGAAATCGCACGGGCGAACGGACTCGCCGCCGCCGTGAAGCCCGATTCCCAGGACTTCTATTCGGGGGACGTCAACGAGCTTATCGGCGAGCCGGACCGTCCCGGAGACATAGTCGACGTTTCGGGGAAGGTGCTTGGCCGCCACTCCGGTTTTTGGCATTTCACCATAGGCCAGCGCAAAGGGCTCGGCATAGGAGGGGCGGGCGAGCCCTATTACGTCATAGATCTCAATGCATGCCGCAACCAGGTGGTGGTCGGCCGCGCGGACGAGGCGGTCTCCACTTCGCTGGAGGTGGCGGACATGAATTGGGTTTCGGTCGCGCCGACGGAGGAGGAGATTCCCTGCCGCGTCAAGGTGAGAAGCGCCGGAAAACTGGTCCCCGCCTCGTTGTGCGGATCGAGGGCGTCGTTTCCGTCCGGCATTGCCGGCGTCGCCCCAGGCCAAAGCGCCGTATTCTACGCTGCGGACTCCGAGGAGCTCCTCGCCGGGGGCATAATACAATGATGGCGGAGGAATTCGCCGTAACCCTTGCTGCGGACGGCATAGTTCTCCTCGAGAACAAGGGCGGCGTCCTGCCGTTGCGCAAAGGCGAAAAGGCCGTTCTTCTGGGCTTTACCGGCTATTACCCCCACAGGATGGGCTGGGGGTCGGGCGACATGCTTCTCAAAACGCCGGTTCCCTATGACAGAGGGCTTGAAGAGGCGGGGGTAGACCTTGATCGGGGGGTCGCAGGATTCTACCGCACGGTGCGTGAGAGGCGTCTCTCGCGCGGAACCTACGCGCGGCTCAACAGAGATTGGGGGAAGTGGACATCCCGGTTCTCCGAACCTTTTCTCTGGCGCATGCGGCTCTCCTCCACGGTCCGAACCATTCCGCGGGGGACAAAGTGCATCGTCACGATAGGAAGGAACGCCGGCGAGATGGCGGACCTGTCCGACCGGCCGGGATCCTTCCGGCTCCATCGCGAAGAGCGGGCGCTTCTCTCCTTCGCGTGCCGCCGGTTTGAAAATGTGATCGTCCTTCTCAATGCGGCCGGGGTCGTCGATACGTCCTTCATGGACGAATTCCCCGTCAAGGCGCTCGTCTTCACTTCTCTTTTGGGCGAAGTCTCCGGAACGGCCGTCGCGAAGATACTCACCGGCGAAATCAACCCCTCCGGGCGCACCGTCGACACTTGGGCGAAGCGTTATTCCGATTATCCCTCCTCGGCGGACTTCGGCGGACGCGTCAGCGTGTATTCCGAGGGTTGTGATGTCGGCTACAGGCATTTTGCAAAGGCGGACATCGTCCCGCGGTATCCTTTCGGACACGGTCTTTCCTACACGACTTTCAGCGAAGAGCCCTCGGGGGACGGCGTGAAGGTGACGAATACGGGTTCCGCGAGAGGCGCGCGCGCAGTTCTGCGGTGGGAAGACGGCATGCTCTCGGGATTCGCCAAAACGCGCGTTCTTGAGCCTGGAGAAAGCGAAACAGTCCGTTTCCCGGATGCCGCCGCCCCGAAGGCGCCGGATCTCCCCGCCGGGAAGACGAAAGCGATCGCAGAATCCCTTTCCTCCGCCGAACTTGTCTCCATCGTCAACGGAGCGACGCAAGAGAAGTCTCCTTTTGCCGGCGAGTTCTGGTGCGCGCCGGAGAAGGGCGTCCCGCGGACCGCATGCGCCGACGGACCCTCCGGCGTGAGGCTCGCGAGGTTCGGTGCGGACGAATCCGAAATCTCCCCCGTTGCGCGCGAAATGTTCGCATGGCCCTGCGCGACGGCGATTGCCCAGGGATGGAATGAGCGGGCGGCAGAGACGTTCGGACGCTTCATCGCCGCCGATCTTTCCCGCGCCGGGATAGACGGCTGGCTCGGGCCCGCCGTGAACATCCACCGCAATCCCCTTTGCGGACGCAACTTCGAGTATTTCTCGGAAGATCCTCTCCTTTCCGGAAAGATGGGCGCCGCGGTAATCCGCGGAGTGCAGACCGGGGAGGACGGATCGCCTTCCTGGCACTGGGCGACGCTTAAACATCTCTGCGCAAACAACCAGGAGTCTTTCCGCGATGTCGGCGACAGCATCGTCGGCGAGGACGCCCTGCGCGAAATATATCTGAGGCCGTTCGAGATAGCGGTAAAGGAAGGACGTCCCCTTGCCGTGATGACCGCCTACAACAGGCTCAACGGGGAGCCGTGCGCAACCTCGAGGCGGCTCTTGACGGACATTCTGCGCGGCGAATGGGGGTTTGAAGGGGTCGTGATGAGCGACTGGTGGACGGTGTCGGACAAGCTTCAGCACTTCGCGGCCGGAAGCGACCTTGTGATGCCGGGAGTGCCCGACGATCGCGAAACGATGCTCAAGGCTGTCGCCGACGGTTCTCTCGACCGGGCTCTTCTTGAGCGCTCCGCCGCAAGAATCATCGGTCTTGCGCTTCTCCGTGGATAGACGAGGGAGATCTGAGGCTGCGTTTGGTCATTGGAGGTTCCCCAGTTTTCAGGGTGCTAAAAAGGCCGCACGCCTGAAAACAAAGGGTGAAGTTGCGTTTTTCACTTTGCGATAAGTGAAAAACGTGCTTTGGGAACGCGGAGGCGTTTCCTTGCGGCATGCGAAAATGGC
>JAILJX010000100.1 GCA_024694365.1 Kiritimatiellia bacterium | reverse complement strand
ATATCCAAATTCAAGTCCAGAAGTAAACGGGGGTTTCCTTCCTAGGAAGGAATGATGGGAAATATTCTGCCTTTCAATCCCGTCCCGCAATCTCAAGGACTAAACGCAAGAGAAACTTGCATTTGCTTCTGGACTTCACACGCTTCAGGGAAAGACGTTTTTTTTGCCGTCACCCCTTGACTGCGCAAGGGCGAAAAGAGTATACTATATGTCTTCCGTCTGGATCGGGCCAATAAAACCGACTGCCCGACCGGTGAGGAAGAGAAAGAAAAAGGACAAAACATGCCTAAGATGAAAACGAAGAAGTGCGCCACCAAGCGCATGAAAATGTCGGCCACCGGCAAGGTTATGCGTTCTCAGGGCGGCAAGGCCCACCTGAACAACGGCAAGTCGCGCTCCCGCAAGCGCAACCTCCGTGGCATCGTCGCCACCGACAAGACCGTAGCAAAGACATACGCCCGCGCTCTGCAGGCCCGATAAAGGAGGAAAAAGACAATGCGCGTAACAAATGCACCCGCTTCCCGCGAACGCCGCCGCCGCCGCCTTGAGCTGGCGAAAGGTTTCTACGGCGCCCGCTCCAAACTTTTCCGCACCGCGACCGAGGCCGTCGATCGCGCCATGCGCCTCTCCACCGAGCACCGCAAGCTCAGGAAACGCGATTTCCGCCAGCTTTGGATCGCCCGCGTGAACGCGGCGGCCCGCGCGGAGGGCATCAGCTATTCCCGTTTCATGGCGGGCCTCATCAAGGCCGGCGTCACGCTCAACCGCAAGAGCCTGAGCGAGATCGCCATCCACGATCCCGCCGGTTTCAAGACGCTTGTCGACATCGCCAGGAATGCTTGACGCCTGCGTCGGGCGAAAAGGGAGCCGCAGCCTCTGGCTGCGGCTTTTTTTTGCCTTCGGACGCGAACTTGCGCCATGGATATGCTATAATATGCACCGTCGAAAAAGCAAGGAGATTTCAGCATGACCAGGATACATCCTACCGCGATCGTCGAAGACGGAGCGTCTCTGGGCGCAGACGTTGAGATAGGGCCCTACGCGCACATCGGGCAAAACGTCAAGCTGGGCGACGGGACGACCGTCGGACAGGGCGCCATGGTCGACGGCCATACGTCCATAGGCGAGAAATGCCAGATATTCCCGTATGCGCTCATAGGCATGAAGACGCAGGACCTGAAGTACAAGGCCGGCTCCACGAGCTACGTCGAGATCGGAGACAGGACCGTGATACGCGAGTTCGCCACCGTGCATCTCGGGACGGCCGACGGAGAGAGGACCGTCATCGGAAGCGACTGCCTTTTCATGGCATACTGCCATGCGGCGCACGGAGTCATACTCGGCGACCACGTCATATGCTCCAATTCCGTCCAGCTCGCGGGCGACGTGCACGTGCAGGACTGGGCGATAATCGGAGGATGTGCCGCGTCGCACCAGTTCTGCACCGTCGGGCGCCACGCCATGGTCGGCGGAATGAGCAAGATACGCCAGGATTTTCCCCCGTACATGCTCGGCGACATGGTCGAGGGCTCCCTTAAAGTGATCGGCCCCAACGTGGTCGGCCTTACGCGCCGGGGATTCAAGCGCGAGGTCATACAGGCTCTCAAGGAGGCGCATCGTTTCCTTTACCGCGACGGACTGAACCGGTCGCAGGCGCTGGATCGCGTCGAGAACGACGTGGAGCCCTACGATGAGATCAAGGAGCTCGTTTCGTTTTACCGCGATTCCCAGCGAGGCGTGGCATGACGGCTTTCAGCGGAGCGGCGATAGACTCGAGGGAAGTCCGGCCCGGGATGATTTTCGTCGCGCTCAAGGGCGAGAGGACCGACGGACGCAGATTCATCCCCCAGGCGCTCGCGGCCGGCGCCGTCGGAGTCGTTGAAGGGACCGAAGAGCTTGCCGCGGTCGCGCGCGCGTACAGGCGCAGGCTCAAGGCGAAGGTGATCGGCGTCACCGGGTCGGCGGGAAAGACCACCACGAAAGAGCTGCTGAAGGCGTTCCTCTCGTGCGTCGGCAAGGTGTACGCGACCGAGGGGAACCACAACAACCACATAGGCCTTCCCCTGACGATCCTGAACTGCCCTGCCGACATGGATTTCCTCGTCCTCGAGATGGGCTCGAACCATCCCGGCGAGATAGCCGCCCTGTGCGACGTGGCGGAGCCTGACGCGGGACTCGTCACGAACGTAGGCACGGCCCATCTTGAATTCTTCAAAACCCCCGACGGCATAGCCGGGGAGAAGGGTGTGCTTCTTGCGAGAGCGAAGGATTTCGCCGTCGCCGGATCGGACAATTCCCGCATCCGCATTCTCAAGGAGATGCGTCCCGGCCTGGAAACCGTGGGCGCGGCTCCCGGATGGCTCGCCGAGGCGATGCAGAAGGTCCTCCCCGGGGAGCACAACGCGTCCAACGCGGCTCTCGCGTTCGCCGTGGCGGAGCGTTTCGGCGTCACGCGCGAACAGGCCGTGCGGGCGCTTGGATCGTTTGCGCTTCCCGGTTCGCGCTGGCGCAGATGCGACATAGGGGGCGTGCATTACATCGACGATACGTACAATGCCAATCCGGACGCTATGATCGCGGCTTTGGAGGCGTTCGCGAAGGTTCCGGCCGCAGGGAGGCGGATCGCCGTGCTGGGCGACATGTTCGAGCTTGGGGACGGGGCCGCCGCGCTGCACCGCCGCGTCTTCGACCGGGCGGCGGCTCTGGGCCTGGATGCCGTCATAGCGGTGGGCGAGAAATCCTCTGCATGCCCTGCCACGCTGAAGTACCAATCGGTCGAATCCCTGAAAAAGTCGTTTCCCGCGCTTGTGAAAAAGGGCGACACGGTGCTTTTGAAGGCGTCTCACGGCATGAATCTTGGTGCGCTTCTCGCGTGAATTTGGTATAATACCGGCTTCAACATGTTCGAAGTTCGCAATATCGCCTTTTCATACGGATCGCACACCGTCCTGCGTGACGTTTCTTTCGTCGTGTCGCCAGGGGAGACCGTAAGCATCGTGGGCGACAACGGCGCCGGGAAGACGACCCTGCTGCGGGTTTTGGCCACGTTGATGACACCAGAAAGGGGAACCGTCAGGGTGAACGGGCAGGATGCGTTCTCCCGTCCGCTTGCTTACCGTTCTCAGCTCGGCTACATGCAGGAGAATCCGGCCCTCTACGAAGACATGACGGTGAAGTCGTTCCTGCGCTACCGCGCCCAGCTCAAGGGCGAGCCGGCGAAGCGGATCCGCCGCCGCGTAAGCGAGGCGGTGGACATCTGCCGCCTCGGGGAATGCATCGATTCCCGGATACGCGCGCTTTCGCTTGGCCTCAAAAAGAGGGTCGCGCTGGCGGATGCGATGCTGCTCAGGCCCCGTGTCATGCTTCTGGACGATCTTCTCGCCGGGCTTGATTTCCGCATGCGCGAGGCGGCGGAAAGGATCGTATCCACCGTTGCGGCGTTTTCAAGCGTAATCGTGACCGGGCATGAAATCCCGGACCTTGCGAAATGGTCCACCCGCATCCTGATCCTGCGCGACGGCGTCATAGCGGATTCCATCTCCTCCGCCGGGCTGGACGGCTCCGAGTTCGCCGCCAGGGTGGACCGCGCTCTGAGGGGAGGGGCCAAATGAGCCCTGTCAGGGTTACGTTCCGGCGGACCGTAGGCATTGCGCGCGGACTGTACACAACCATTCTCGCAACCGCAGGTTTTCTCGCCGCGACGGCGGCCGTGTTTGCCTTCAATCTTGATGCGGCGGAGGGGTTCCGCGTCCAGCTCATACCGCTGTGGACCGTCTCGGCCGCCCCGTTTCTGCCGGTCTTGGCGGCTTTTCTGGGGATGGACGTATGGAGCGACGAGAGGAAAACCGGACGGATCGACCTTCTTCTCTCTTCGCCTGTCCGCGAACGCGATTTCGTGATAGGGAAGTTTCTCGGAGTCTGGACGATACTCGCCGTGGACGTCGCGATCGCGCTTGCGGTGTCGTACGCGTTTCTTCTGTTTTTCGCGCCCTCGCTTTTGTCCGGGCTGTCGGTGGTGTCCTTCCTTCCGGGCGTGTTCGCCCTGTGGATGCAGGGCGCGCTGTGGTGCGCCGTGACCGTGGCGGCGAGCGCATGGTTCCGCAGCCCTGCGGCGGCGGCCGGCACGTCCATCGCCATCCTCTGCGCCCTACCCCGCGGCGCATGGCTTGCCATGAAGGCATGGTCCGGCGAGGGCGGGACGCGTTTCGGCGACATGCCGCTCGACGCCCATGCGTACGACATCGCCTCGGGCTACATCTCGTCCGGGACTCTGTTCGCGTACGCGGTTCTCGCCGTAACGGCTCTTTTCGCCGCCGCGAAGACCGTCGCATCCCTGCGATGCGCAGGCCGCGGAGGGAAAGGCCTTTTCGCCTCCGCGTGGGCCTCGGTGGCGCTCTCGTTCCTGGCCGCTGCGCTCGCCGTCTCCCTGGGATACAGGATGGACGTTGCGCTCGATCTCCCGATCGGAGGCGGCGACATGCGTTTTTCGGATCGCACCAGGAACGTGCTTGCCGACACGCGCGGATCGATGACGGTGACGGTCTTCCTTTCGCGCAAGGACGGCCGCTTCCGGGAGGTGGGGCATTTTCTCCGCGCGCTTGCCGCCGAGGCCGATGCGCTGGGGGGCGTGGGCCTTGACATACGCTATGTCGACCCGGTTCTGGACACCGGCGCGGCGCAAAGGCTCGTGAACATGAACGTTCCGCGCGACAGCCTTGTCTTCGAACGCGAGGGGTCCGCCGCCAATTGGCTCCTGCTGGACGGCGACTGGGGCGAGAGGGCGTGCGTTTCGCGCATAGAGAGGGCGGCGAGTCCGTTCCGCAAGAATTGCATATATTGGACCGCCGGCCACGGCGAAGCTTCCTTCGAGGACTACGAAAGTCCGGGAGGCTTGAGCAAGATAGCGGGCGAGCTCGCCAACGACGGATACGTCAACAGGTGCATCAATCTCGCCGACAGTTCCGCGACGGTCGCCGAAGACTGCGCGCTTATCGTGATCGCAGGCGCCGCGAGCGAATTCTCCACCGTCGAGCTCAACCGTCTGCGCGGCTATCTCGAGGGGCAGGAGGGACGGTCGGGCCGCGGCGATGGAGGTCGTCTGCTCGTCCTGATGAACTCCATCCGCGGGGGAGGCCTGCCGACCCTGCTTTCCGAATGGGGGATAAGGGCCGTCCCGGCCGACACTTCGTCCGCGGGCACGCTGTCGGGAACCGATGTCGTGGCGTCCGATTTCCCGCCCCATCCGGTCACTGCGCCTTTGGCCGGACAGCAGATAGTGCTGGAAAAGCCCATAGCGTTCAGGCGTTCCGCCGCCGCGGACGGGACGGGGGCGGACCGCAAAAACTACTCGGAGCTTGTCAGGGCCGGCAATTCGTGCCTGGCGGCGGTTTCCGAAAGCGGCGGCACCGGAGACGATCTCGCGATACGTCCTACGAGAATCGCCGCGATAGGCGACTATGTCTTCATCCAGGACGCGTCCCTCTCGAAGATGGGCAACGCCAACAGGGACTTTTTCGTCAACCTCGTCAAGTATCTCTCCGGACGGGATTCGTTCACCAGCGCCGGAACCGAGGCGGACCGTCTTGTCTCCGGGCTTGACCGCAGGACGAGGGCGGTCTTCGTGATCGCGACGGCGGTCGTTTTCCCGTCCGTGTTCTTCATCGCCGCGGCGGCTCTTGTCGCGGTCGGAAGGAGGCGCAAGTGAGCAACCGCAGGGTCATACGTATCCTTGTGGCGATCATTCTCGCTCTTGCGGGGCTTCACGTCCTGGTTTCGCTTCGCCGCGGCCCGGTCATATACGCCCCGCGCCAGACGCTTCTGGACGTGGCCGCGAAGGAGTCCGCCGGACGTATCCGCATAGAGCGCAAGGGCGAGAAGCCGGTCGTTCTCGTCCGCGAGGGCGACGGATGGCGGCTGGAATCTCCGTTCGGCGGAATGGCCGAGGAGGGGTGCGCCAGGAAGGTGCTGGATTTGCTCGCCTTCGGGCCGGTCAGGGATTCCTTCACGGAGGAGGACCTTCTGCGCCTGGGCGGGCATACCAGATCCGACTATGGCCTGGACGACCCCCAGGTGACCATAACGGTCTCGGCAAAGGATTCCGGTCCAGGGCATTCCGTGCGCCTGGGATCGGTCACGGCCGATTCGAAACACGTCTTCGCTTCGGTCGACGGCGATCCCGTATCGTATCTCGTCGACACGGACATCCTTTCGGCTGCTGGAAAGCCGGCCGGCGCATTCCGCATACGCGATTTCGTCCCGGAAGGTCTCGAAGGCGTGGATGCGTTCGACATCAAGCGCGGCACGGGCTCGTTCCAGAGCTTCCGTCTCGACGACGGCAAGTGGTCGATCCTGTCGGGCGACGGGCAGGGGACGCCTGTTTCGGGGGTGAAGGTCAACCTTTTCCTCGCCGATTTTTCGAATGCCAGGATCGAGGATTACGCATGGCCTGTCGGTGCGCCGTACGAGCCCGACGGCGTGACGGCTCCGCTTCTTGCGGGGTACGGTCTCGACCCGGAGACCGCCGTGACGGTGACATTGCGCGGAACGGGCCGCAAGGACGTCCAGATATCTTTCGGTAAGGAGGCGTCGGACGGGCTTGTGTATGCTCTCGCGCAGAACGGCGGCGCGATCGTGACGGTCGACGGCCGGCTCAAGGATGTCGCGTCGAAGACGCAATTTTCCGATTCGCGCCTCTTCCCCTACGAATATGCGGATGTTCTGCGCGTGTCGGCGACGGACAGCGGTACCGTGTATCAGCTTGCGCGCGAGCCGGGGGGCGAATGGAGGCTCGATGCGCCCGTCGCCGCCCCCGCGGACCAGTCCTGCGCGGAATCGTTCGTGCGCCATCTTCTCTCGCTGAGGTCCGTAGACCGCGACGAGGCGGGTATCACGGTGTCGCTCTCCACCAATTCTCCGGCGGAGACCGTCCGCACCGATGCCGCCCTCGGCGACATGGTCCTTCCCGACCTCCGGAGCCGCGAAATCATGAAGTGCGCGCCTTCCGACGTCCGCCGCGTGTCGATCGCGGGCGACGGCGGCGAAAAGCCGACGCTCGTCTCGTACAACAAGGATCTCAGGCGCTGGACGGTGGAGTCGGCCGACGCCGTGAACGCCTCGGTCGACGAGGAGGCTCTCGCCAGGCTGCTCTTTGCGCTGAATCCGCTGACGGCCGACAAGATAGTCACCCTGAAAGTCTCCGAAAACGATCTTTTCACATACGGTCTGAAATCCCCCAGATGGACTGTCGCGGTCGATTCCTCCAGGGGCGAGGAATGGCGGCGCAACATTCTCGTGGGCGCGAAGGCCCATGGAGGAAGGTTCGCGACGCTGGGCTCCAGCGACATCGTGTTCATCATCCCCGATTCCACCGTGAAAGCCCTTACCGCCACCGTCCTCAAAGAAGGAAACAAAAAATGAAATACGACAAAAACCGCGCTCTGCTCGAGTGCGCCATCCCGGGCGTCCCTTCGAAGAGCGGAAAAGTCCGGGATGTTTTCGATCTCGGAGACAGCCTGCTGATGGTCGTGACCGACCGCATCAGCGCGTTTGACGTGATTCTCCCCTGCGGCGTCCCCGACAAGGGCAAGGTTCTCAACAGGCTCTCGCTTTTCTGGCTGGAGTTCCTGGGCGTGAAAAACCATCTTTTGACGGCCGACGTGCGCGAATACCCCGAAGTCCTGCGTCCCTATGCCGCGGACCTCGACGGACGTTCCATGCTGGTGAAGAAGGTGGACATGATCGAAGTCGAGTGCATCGCCCGCGGCTATCTCACCGGATCCGGATGGAAAGAGTATTCGAAAAGCGGAACCGTCAACGGCGAGGCGCTCCGCCCCGGATACGAGAATGCGTCCAAGCTTGACGAGGTGCTTTTCACCCCGACGACCAAGGCGGCCATCGGCGACCACGACGAGGCCATCGACTTCGCCGCGACGGAGAGGCTCGTCGGGCCGGAAACCGCGAAGATGCTGAAGGATGCGACCATCGGCCTCTACACCAAGGCGGCGGATTACGCGCGTTCGCACGGCATAATAATAGCGGACACCAAGTTCGAGTTCGGGAAGGACGCCGACGGCTCGCTCATCCTGGCCGACGAGGTCCTGACGCCCGATTCGTCGAGATTCTGGCCCGAGGCCAGCTATGCCGTCGGCAAGAATCCGCCGTCGCTGGACAAGCAGTACGTGCGGGACTGGCTCGACTCCGTGAACTTCAATCACCAGCCCCCTGGGCCGGTTCTTCCCGACGACGTGATCGCCAAGACGCGCGAAATCTACGTCAAGGCCTACGAGGACCTCAGCGGGCGCAAATTCAACTGAAGCAAAGAAAGAAAGGAAAAATCCACATGGGAATTTTCGGACAGATCGGCGAAGCGATGAGAATGCGCTCCGAAGCGAAAAAGATACAGAACGAGATACAGAAGATCAGCGTAAGCTACACAAACGGCGGCATAACCTGCGTCGCCAAGGGCGACATGTCCATAGCTTCGATCACGTGCGAGCCCGGCGCATACGACGAAGTCAAGGCCGGCAAGCCCGCCCGTTTCGAGACGATGCTGCTCAACGTCGTCAACGGAGCGCTCAAAAAGGCGCGCGAAACGACCCAGCAGGAGATGCAGAAGCTCATGCAGGCCTCCGGCGGCATGGGCGGACTCTTCGGAAAATGATCGCCCCGATAGAGGAGCTTCAGCTGCGGCTCGCGAAGCTGCCGGGTTTCGGACGGCGCTCCGCGGCCCGCGCGGCGCTCGCGCTCGTGAGAGAGCGCGCGCGTCTCATGGAGCCTCTCCAGGCCGCGCTCGCTGCGGCGCACGACACCGTCGCGTGCTGCTCGAGATGCGGCGCGTTCACGACGGCGGATGCCGATCCGTGCCGCACGTGCACCGACCCTTCACGGGACGGGTCGGTGGTGTGCGTCGTCGAGGAGCCTGCGGACATCGTGTCGATGGAATCCTCCGGCGCGTTCAGGGGCCGGTACCATTCCCTCGGCGGCAAGCTTTCGCCGGCGCGGAGGATGGGTCCGGAGAAGCTTCGTCTGGCCGAACTGGCGGACCGTGTCGTGCGCGAGGGCTTCGCCGAGGTTCTTCTGGCCCTTTCCACGGACATGGAGGGCGACGCTACGGCCGGCTATGTCGCCGAATATCTCAAGGGCACGGGCGTGAAGATTACGCGCCTGGCCTTCGGGCTGCCGGCGGATTCCGGCATCGCCTATTCGGACCCGCTCACGCTGAAGCGGGCCATCGTCAACCGCACCGTCCAGTGAAAATGGCCGAAGTCGCGCTAGAGAACGTTTCGAAGACATATTCGAAAGGCGACCGCCCCGCCGTGTCGGATTTCACGCTCAACATATCCGACGGGGAGTTCCTTGTGCTTGTCGGCCCCTCCGGATGCGGAAAATCCACGACGTTGCGCATGGTCGCCGGACTGGAAATCCCCTCGTCTGGGAGAATATCCATCGGAGGGCGCGACGTCACAAGGCTGCCGCCGAAGGACAGGGACATAGCGATGGTCTTCCAGAACTATGCGCTGTATCCCCATATGACCGTGAAGGAGAACCTTTCCTTCGCCCTCAAGCTCCGCAAGACGCCCAAAGACGAGATAGAGCGCCGCGTCGAGACGGCGGCCAGGGCACTTGGCCTCGGGGAGTACATGAAGCGCCTGCCCAAGGCCCTCTCGGGCGGCCAGCGGCAAAGGGTGGCCCTGGGCCGCGCGATCGTGCGCGAGCCCTCCGTCTTTCTCTTCGACGAACCCCTCTCCAACCTGGATGCGAAAATGCGCGTCGAAATGCGCGCGGAGATAATACGCCTCCACAACCGCCTCGGCGCGACCATGATCTACGTCACCCACGACCAGACCGAGGCGATGACCATGGGCGAGCGCATTGTCGTGATGGACGGCGGCCGCATCCAGCAGGTCGCCCCGCCGCTGGAGCTCTACGAACGCCCGGCGAACACTTTTGTGGCAGGCTTCATCGGCACGCCCCCCATGAACCTGTTCCCCCCGGGCACGCTTTCGCCGACCTCCGTCATCGGCCTGCGACCCGAGCACATCCGCCTCGAGCGCTCCTCCGACTCCTCGCGCCTTCTGGCCACGGTGGATTTCATAGAGCCTCTCGGCAGCGAGACGCTTGTCCACGCCGTCCTCGCCAAGACTCCGTTCCGCGCCGTCGCTCGCATCCCCGGCTTCACCGATCTCAGGCACGGCGACGCCGTCGCCGTCATCCCGGACATGTCCCGCTGCACAGAATTTTGACACACCACCCGAAAGGACCAACCATGGCAGGCGAATACCAGTTCAGTCTCATAGACGTCACCAAGCAGGCGGGGACGAAAACCATCCTCAAGGACGTCAACCTTTCCTTCTTCTACGGTGCGCACATCGGCGTCATCGGCTCCAACGGCGCCGGCAAGTCTTCGCTGCTGAAAATCCTCGCCGGACTCGATACCGATCTCATGGGGACCGTTCAGGTCGCCAAGGGGACGAAGGTCGGCTATCTCCCGCAGGAGCCCTCTCTCGACGACTCGAAGACGGTGCTGGAGACGGTCATGGAGGGCGTCGCCGACGCCCAGGCCATGGTCACGCGGTACGAAGACCTCTGCTGCGAGCTCGACGACCCGAAGGCCGCGGCCGAAATGGAGAGGCTGCAGGCGCTGATAGACCAGAACGATTACTGGAATCTCGAGAATCTCGTCGAACGGCGCATGGCCGACATGGGGTGCCCCGACGGCTCTAAGCAGGTGGCCGTCCTCTCCGGCGGCGAGAGGCGCCGCGTCGCCATCGCAAGGCTGCTTCTCTCGAACCCCGATGTGCTTCTTCTCGACGAGCCGACCAACCACCTCGACGCGGAGACGACGTTCCGTCTCGAAGCGTACCTCAAGGACTTCAAGGGGACCTTGATCGTCGTGACCCACGACCGCTACTTCCTGAGCGACGTGACCGACTGGATACTCGAGCTGGACCACGGCATATGCTATCCCTACAAAGGCAACTACGAGGAGTGGCTCAAGCAGAAGGAGGCGATGCTCCAGCGCCAGGCCAAGGTCGAGAAGTCGCGCCAGAAGATGCTCGAGAACGAGCTCAAGTGGATACAGACCAACCCCTCCGGACGCCACGCGAAAGCCAAGGCCCGCGTCGAACGCTATGAGGAGCTGCAGAAGCAGGAGGTGTCCACGAGAGAGGACGATCTCGTCATCCGCATCCCGCCCGGCCCCAGGCTCGGCAATCTTGTCGTCCGCGCCGAGCACGTGAAGATGGCGTTCGGCGACCAGGTCCTCTACGAAGATCTGAACTTCGATCTCCCGCGCGGCGGAATCGTGGGGGTGATCGGCGCGAACGGCGCCGGCAAGACGACGCTGTTCAAGCTCATCACGGGCGCGCTAAAGCCCGTCTCCGGCACGTTCACCGTCGGGGAGACGGTGAAGCTCTCCTATGTGGACCAGACCCGCAGCGAGCTCAAGGACGGCGACACCGTCTATGAAGCCATAACCGGAGGCGGAGAGTTCGTGCGTCTTGCCGGCTCCTCGATGATGAACGGTCGGGCATACTGCTCCAGGTTCAATTTCCGCGGACCGGAACAGCAAAAGAAGGTCGGCGTTCTTTCCGGCGGCGAGCGCAACAGGGTCCATCTCGCAAAGCTTCTGACGAGCGGCGGCAACCTTCTCCTTCTCGACGAACCGACGAACGATCTCGACGTCGCGACGCTGCGTTCGCTCGAAGAGGGCCTTCAGGAGTTCGGCGGCTGCGTCATGGTCGTGTCGCACGACCGCTGGTTCCTCGACCGCATCGCCACCCACATCCTGGCCTTCGAAGGCAAGGGGCGCACGACATGGTTCGAGGGCAGCTATTCCGAGTATCACGAGATGCTCGCGAAGCGCAGATAGCGGCCGGAGCAAGGCGGAAATCCCTTGCTTCCCCCTAAAGGGTAGTGACATCGATGGTTCCTCTGTGGTAAAATTCACGCATGCACGTTTTGAAAGGAGAAATTCCATGCCGGAAGCCATAAAACTGAGGAGCAGAGAATCATGCCGCTGGGATGCGGCATCGCTGGGCGAAATCATGCTTCGCCTCGATCCCGGAGACGGGCGCATCCACACCGCCCGCGAGTTCAAGGTCTGGGAAGGGGGCGGAGAATACAATGTCGTGAGGGGCCTTCGCAGATGCTTCGGCCTCAGGACGACGGCCGTCACGGCGTTCGCCGACAATCCCGTCGGGCGCCTGGTGGAGGATTTCATGCTTCAGGGCGGCGTCGACACCGGCCACATCGTCTGGCGCAAGTTCGACGGCATAGGCAGAGAGGTCAGGAACGGACTCAACTTCGTCGAGAGGGGGTACGGCTGCCGCGGCGCGAGAAGCTGCGCCGACCGCGGGCTCACCGCCGTTTCCCAGCTCAAGCGCGGAGACGTCGATTGGGACGGGCTCTTCGGCGGGGAGGGCGTAAGGTGGTTCCATACAGGCGGCATTTTCGCGGCTCTTTCGGAGACTTCCGCAGAAGTGGCGATCGAGGCCCTCAAGGCCGCAAAGAAATACGGAACCGTCACGAGCTACGATCTCAACTACCGGGCGAGCCTGTGGAAGTCGATCGGCGGGCAGGCCAAAGCCCAGGAGGTGAACCGCGAAATCGCCAGGTATGTCGACGTCATGATCGGCAACGAGGAGGATTTCACCGCGGCTTTGGGGATCGAGGTCGAAGGCGTCGACAAGAACCTGACCACGCTCCCCGTGGACGGCTTCAGGAAGATGATCGGCAGGGCCGTGTCGGAATATCCGAATTTCAAGGCCGTCGCGACGACGCTGAGAAGCGTCAGGTCCGCAACGGTCAACGACTGGTCGGCGATCTGCTGGTACAAGGGCGAGCTCCACGAATCCGTGAGCCGCCCCGGCCTCGAGATATACGACAGGGTGGGCGGCGGCGATTCTTTCGCCTCAGGGCTCATATACGGCCTCATGACCTTCGACGACGCTGCGAAGGCCGTGAACTACGGCGCGGCCCACGGAGCGTTTGCCATGACCACGCCGGGCGACACGTCCATGGCCACAAAGGCGGACATCGAAAAGATGGTCGGCGGAGGCGGCGCGCGCGTCGACCGCTGATCCGGAAAACACACCAGAAAAGGAAAACGAAATGAAAAAGTTTCTCGACAGGGATTTTCTCCTCGACACTCCGGCGGCCAAGGAGCTCTACCACAAGCATGCGGCGAAGATGCCCATAATCGACTACCACTGCCACATCAACCCGCGCGACATCGCAGAGGACAAAAGGTACAAGACCATCACCGAGGTCTGGCTCGGCGGCGACCACTACAAGTGGCGCCAGATGAGGACGTGCGGATTCCCGGAGAGCGACATCACCGGCGCGAAGGATTCCGATCCCTACCGCACATTCCTTGCATGGGCGCAGACGCTCCCCAGGCTCATCGGCAACCCTCTCTACCACTGGACCTATCTCGAGCTCAAGAACTACTTCGGCATAACGGAGCCGCTGAACGGCAGAAGCGCTGAAAAGATATACGCCAAGTGCAACAAAAAGCTCGCGCAGAAGTCCATGAGCGTGCGCGGGCTCATCTCGCAGTCCAAGGTGAAGCTCATATGCACGACCGACGATCCCGTCGATTCTCTCGAGTGGCACGACAAAATCGCCGCGGACAAAACCTGCAAGGTGAAGGTCCTCCCGGCTTTCCGCCCCGACAAGGCCTTCAATGTGGACAAGAAGCCGTTCGCCGGATACATCGAAAAGCTGGAGAAGGCCGTTGGCTTCAAGATCGCCCGGTTCGCGGATCTCAGGAAGGCTCTCTCCGCGAGAATCGAATTCTTCGCCTCCAAGGGATGCAAGGTCTCGGACCACGGGCTCGACTACGCCGTATTCGCGGAAGCGACCGAGAAGGAGCTGGACAGGATACTCGCCGCCGGCAGGAAGGGAGCGAAGATCGACGTCGAAACCGGCGACAAGTTCCGCACGGCCGTTCTCAAGCATCTCGCCGGCGAATACGCGAAGCATGGTTGGGTGATGCAGCTTCACTACGGATGCATCCGAGACAATTCCGACAGGATGATGGCCGCTCTGGGTCCCGACACCGGTTTCGACGCCGTCGGCGACACGCGCGGGGCGAAAGCGCTCGCGAACCTCCTCAACTCGTTCGAACAGACCGGCTCGATGCCAAAGGTGATCCTCTATTCGCTCAACCAGAACGACAACGAAATCATGGGCACCCTGGCCGGATGCTTCCAGACCGACGGCTCGTTCCCCCAGCGCGTGCAGGTCGGGTCGGCCTGGTGGTTCAACGACCACCGGCTCGGCATGGAGAAGCAGCTTAGGGATCTTGCGAACTTGAGCTGTCTCGCCGGCTTCGTCGGCATGCTTACGGACTCGCGGTCCTTCCTTTCGTATGCCCGCCATGAATATTTCCGCCGCATCCTCTGCCGCGTCATAGGGCGCTGGGTCGAGGATGGGGAGGTCGTTGCGGACATGGAATTTCTGGGGAAGGTCGTCGAGGACATCTCCTTCAACAACGCGAACAGATATTTCGGATTCGGACTCTGATTCTTTTCGCCCCAGGGTCAGGCGCGGGTGCGGCAAATGCCGCATCCGGCCGCGGCCGGAATCTTGGGTTCCTCATCTATGGATGAGAGTTTGATAGGCAGGGAGTTTCGCCACTTCAAGGGCGGACGGTACAGGCTCGAGGGTTTCGCGAAGCACACCGAGACTCTGGAGGAGATGGTCGTGTACAGGGCGCTCTACGGCGAAGGGGGTCTTTGGGTGCGCCCGGCCAAGATGTTTTTCGAGACGATCGAGCGTGGCGGCAAGAAGATGAAGCGCTTCGAGCCGGCGTAACGGTCAATCCGAAACCGGAGAAGCGCATGCCGATGCGGGAGGAAAAATACGCTCGGTTCGGGACTACGAAACCGAAGCGGGAGGCGTGATGCCATTTCGGCGCGGTCTAAACCGCGCCAAACAGAATCTGCATTTAATCCAGTAATTTTTCCCTTTATGGGAAGTGATTAGGTGGCGAAGCCGGAAGCGGAAAAAGGCTTTGCCGAGTGCGGCGATGTCAGTTCGCTTCGTTCAGGCGGTGTGTGAGGCCGCCTTTTGATCCGGACTTTGTCTGGTAGAGCATTGAAATGTATTATATATTCAAAAAGTCTACCTTTTGAAATGACGTTTTTCTCTTGTACGGCATCACCGCTAGCTAGAAATTTGCTATAATATCCCCAATCAAAAAAAGTTAAAATTATCAGCACAAAAGGTAGACTTAATGGTCTGCTGTGAGAAATAACGGGGATTGCCCAAGTCAAAATTTGCCGGAGAAGGAGATATGAGGCTCAAGAATGCGATAATCGCGCTGGCGGTTGTATGTGTCGCGGCGTTTGCGCGGGCGGGGGACAACCTTGACCTCGGCGCACCAGGCGCCGCCGATCGGATCGTAGACCGCGAGGGGTATGCTTTGGGATATGATGCGGAGCTCAAAATCCCGAGGTGGGTCGCCTACAGGCTCACGGCCGATGAGGTGACCGACCAGAAGACTGGCCGCATTAACGATTTCGCGCCCGATCCAGACATACCGGAGGGACCGCAACTCGAAGATTACCGCGGCAGCGGATACGATCGCGGGCACATGGCGCCGGCAGCTGACATGAAGTGGTCTCGGAATGCCATGAAGGAATGCTTCTATCTTTCCAACATGTGCCCGCAGGACCATGCCAACAACTCCGACATATGGAACGACATCGAAAACACCGTACGCGGTTTCGCCTGCAGCGAGGGCGCAGTATGGGTGGTGACGGGCCCGGTGACGTCGAAGCCGCCAAAGAAAACGATCGGCAAGGGACGCGTCGCCGTGCCGGACGGATTCTACAAGGTCGTCTACTCCGAGACGCCCCCGGGGAAGATGATAGGCTTCATGGTGGACAACGCGCCCATAAGCGGCAAGGCGAAGCACTGCGCCGTAGCTGTATCAGACATCGAGAAGGCGACGGGGCTCGTATTCTTCCCGGAGCTTGCGGACGGCGCGGCGCTCAAGAGCTCGTTCGACGCCTCGGCATGGGACTGGTCGAAGAGCCAGAAGCCGAGGAATCGGGAGTCTCCAGATACAGGATATTGGCTTTCGACGAACTCGAACAAGCGCCACAACAGCAAATGCGAGAATTACCGCAGGACGCGGGGGCGTCCTTGCGGCAAAGACGAAGGTGTTGCATGCAAGAGATGCGGAGGATGAAAGGAATGAAAATGAAAAATATGATATTGCCGGCGCTTGCTCTTCTGCCGCTTCTCGCTTTCGGCGAGACCGGGGAGATCGCGGCGACGAATGCGATCGCCTACGTGGAGGCGAGGGCGGACGCGGGGGATGTCGACGCGCAGGCGGTTCTCGCCACATGCTATCTCCGCGGAGCCGGGGTTAAGATGGACATCGCCAAGGCCGTGAGGCTGTTTTTGTCCGCCGCCACCCAGGGCAACATTGGCGCACAGAACAATCTCGCCTACTGCTATGCGAACGGGATAGGCGTCGAGAAGAACGACGCCGAAGCCGTGAAGTGGTGGCGCAAGGCCGCGGAGAAGGGGCTGGCGGAGGCGGAGTATTGGCTTGGCGCCAGCTACCGGGACGGACTCGGCGTGGAGAAGGATCTCGTCAAGGCGCAGCACTGGCTCAGGCTTGCGCGGGAGAAGGGCTTTTCGCCGAGCGGCCTCACCGAGGACCACATGGCGCAGCTCCGCCAAGCCGCCGAGAGCGGCGACGCGGCCGCGCAGAACTTCCTCGGCAAATGCTACTACCTGGGCGAGATGGTGCCTCTAGACAGGGCGGAGGCAAAAAAGTGGTTCATGAAGTCCGCCGCCGCAGGATACGAAAAGGCCAAGCTGAATCTCGAGAAGTGCATGGAGTAGTTTTGTCGCTCTCGTCCGCGCCGATTGCGGTACCAATACTGTGAGAAGCCGTTGGAGGTTCCCCAGTTTTCAGGGTGCTAAAAAAGCCGCACGCCTGAAAACAAAGGGTGAAGTTGCGTTTTTCACTTTGCGATAAGTGAAAAACGTGCTTTGGGAACGCGGAGGCGTTTCCTTGCGGCATGCGAAAATGGC
>JAILJX010000087.1 GCA_024694365.1 Kiritimatiellia bacterium | reverse complement strand
CGGCGATCACGCGCACGCCATCTGGCAGGTCGCCGCAGATGTTGTAGGCGAGCTGGCGCGTCCCGATGTCTTCGTGCTCGGGTTCGGTCTGGATGTGGCCCGAGGGATAGAAGATCACGTTTCCGCCGTCGGCAAGGGTCGACTTGACGATGTCGCCAAGTCCGCGCGCAATCGAAGCGCCCTTCGCAGTGCGGTGCTTGCGAAGATCGGGGACGGCGACGGCGCCAAGAGTCTTCAAGACGCGCGGAGCGACGACGCCGGCATGGAAGAATAGTTCGTCGCTAAGCGGTTTTAAGGGCGTCTTCCAGAAAGTGACGCCGACGAGCATCGGGTCAACCATGGCGGGATGGTTTGGAAGTACCAAAAGCGTCTTGTCCTGTGCGATGGCCGAAAGGCCATCGGCCTCCACCTTGTAGCGCCTCGCGAATATCCACCTGCCGGCGCAGAGAAGCACCGAGCGATAGAAGAAGACGAAGAGGAACGGGACTACGAGAAACGCGATCGCCAGCAGCAGAAGAAACGCCTTCGGACCGAACGCCCAGCTGACCGCGGCGTAGCACCCGCTTGCCGCAAGCATGAAGAGGAACGACACCTGGTTGAAGTACGAAAGCATCGTGTTGAGCTTCGGACCCTTCACGACCTTCTGAATCTCGGCGTCGAAAGGCAACTTGAAGAATCCTAGGTCAAAGGCAAGAAGCCCCAGTACAACGCCGAAGGCAATCGGCGAAAGCGGCGCAAAGTACAGAACGGCCAAAAGCGCCGAAGCGATCCAGCCTGTCAAGACTGTCGCACCCAGGAGAAAGTGCTTCTTGTCGACAAGACCGGCGATGACCTGTCCCGCGACAATGCCAACCGCCGCCGCGCAAAGGAGAGCGCCCGTTCCCTTGGAGCTGAGGCCGAGAACCGCCTCGCCATATACAAGGAGCCCCATCTGCAGCATCGCCGCCCCCCACCAGAAGACGGAAAGCGCAAAGATGACGGCGTTGAGTCCGTCATAGCGTTTCGCCATCCTATAGGCTCTAGCGATGTATCGGACGGGATTTATCGCATGCAAGGAGCGGTTGAGCTCCTCGTCGGCCCTCACCGTGTAGCTCGCGACAAGTCCAAGCGCCGCGAATGCGCCGAGGAGAAGATATCCGAGAAAAGTCCCCCCGGCCATGTCGGACACGATAGCACCCGCGATCGTCCCCGCGAGAACGCCGAGGAACGAAACGCCCTCCATTCCGCCCATTCCTGTAGAGATTCGCCCTTCCCCGCCGATATCGCGTACGAGCGCGTATTTCGCGGGCGAATAGAGCGAACTTTGAAGCCCCATCAAAAGAACCGCGCCTATCACGAGCCATGGCGACTTGAGCGCGAATCCGGCAATGGCGACCGCCATTATCGGAAGCTCCGCCCACTTCGCGTACCTCACGATGCGGCGCTTATACAATACAGCCGTAAGCCTATCGGCGAGCGGCGAGCAGAGAATGTAGGGGAGAACGAGCGCCCCGGCCGTGACCCCCATGGCGATAGACTTGACGCGCTCGTCCGGCAGCCAGCCGATGACGGTAAAACTCGCCAGCGTCTTCAGGAAGTTGTCGTTGAGAGTCCCCAAAAAGTTAGTCGCGTAAAGCGGCAAAAATGTCTTGTTAGGTTTCATTATGTTGCTCCTTTATTGGCGGGCACGGTTGGGCGGGCGCGGAGCCCCGCCACCCCGATCGGGCCATTCGGACTCAGCGCCGTCACGAGCGAGGCGAGTGTGTGGCCGGGCGTGATGTCGCCCGCCCAAAGCTCGGCGGCGTTCCGCAATATATACTCATTGCACCATACGGCCCGCTGCTTGTTGATGCCGGTGCCAGTCGGCGCAGGCGATATCAAGAGCCCCCGTCCCTCGTTGCAGGCCTCCACTGTCGCCGCGTCAAGGTCTCGCTCATCAGGTATTCCGCCGGGGCAAATCTTGACGAAGCGCCGCCCAGCCGCCAATGTCTTTGCAAACACCGCCCGCTCCTGGGCGCTGGTGAAACACGAAATAATGGGCAATTTCAACTCGGTGTGGCGGGCCTCAGCGCCCGCCTTCGACCACAACTTTCGCGGCTTAAGCTCGCTTGCGAGGGCGCCTTGCGACGCGACAAAGCCCACGAGCTTAGAGTTCAAGAGCGCCACATTGCCGTAGGTGTAGGCCGTAACGGCGCCAAACCTGTCGCGGGTCCATTTAGCCGGGTTCTCGCGAATGTAGCGTCGATAGCCCTCGAGCTGCTCGGCAGTCGTGACGAGCTTGTCCCAGTAGTCGCGCTGCCAAGGCGTCGAGCCGACGTCAATGGCCTTGCCCTCGGCCAGCAGGCCGCGATATACCTTCGCTATCCAGCTCTTGAAGCGGCCGACCACCGCCCCGAGATCGTGGTGGCGGGCCTCAGCGCCCGCTTCTTCATCGCGGGCGCGGAGCCCCGCCACACCGATCTTGACGATGAAATGAACGTGATTCGGCATCACCACAAACTCATCCATTTCGACGCCGGGGTACCGCTCGCCAAGCGACCCGAGCGACGATTCGACGGCAAGGCCAAGCTCGTTCAACACGCACTTGGCACCGGCTATCGCGCCGAATATCGTCTTGTTGAACGCCGCCTGGATCGTCACGAAGAAAGTGCCGCGCTTGTAGTTGATGTTCCTGTTCCTAAGCATCGGGCGATGCTTTTTTGGCAGATTGTTTTCTCTCATTTTTCGACCCCTTTCAACTCGGGGTGGCGGGCCTCAGCGCCCGCATCGTCACCAAATATGTCTACGCCAAACCAGCCAAGGGCGAAATCCACGGCTTCCCCGGGATTTACGCCAACCGACATCGACAGTAGCGTCACTCCGGCAAAAAGCCTGAGCTGCGTCCAATGATGGGCCATGACTGGAAGCGGTTTCCCTTCGTCGTCTCCTTTCAGCAACGGCGGCAGTTTGCCGCGCTTCACGCGGATGTCGTCAAAATCATAGACGGCAAAACGCTTTGCAACACCTTCAAGCGCGGTAAGATACGGAACGGAGCCAATCTTGCCATCTTCCACTCCAGCCGCATCCAGGATAAACCCATAGCCAATTGGCTTGGGGCCCACCTGAACAAACGCGCCTCCGCCCATGCCAACGGTAAGCGTGGCAATATCAGCCGCATCGTATCCACGATCCTGCCAATAGGCTGTCGTGCAACCACAAACACACCCAGCGCACAATATAATCGCAACCAGCCGCTTCATTGCCCCTCCTTTGCGGACAAATCATCTCCGTAGATGAAGTTCTTCACGAGAGAGTAGTAGTTGTCGAAGCCAATGCCGTCGACGAGCGTATTGTGGTCGCCGCCTTCGACGGGGACGAAGCGCTTCGGCTCGTTGGCGAGGCCGAAGAGCTCCCGACCATGGGAATATGGAATCACCCTGTCGGCAGTGCCGTGAATCATCAGCACGCTGCACTTCACGTCGCCGATGCGCTTCAGGTTCGGGAACGGGTCGACAGGCAGTATCCTCACGCGAGTCACCACACGCGGCGCCGAGAGGAACGGCGCCTCGAGGATGAGTCCTCCGCAGGGACGCGTCGCCGCGAGTTCGGTCGCGGGCCCAGTGCCGATCGAAAAGCCATCGACTACGATGTCTTCCGGCTTGAAGCCGCGCTTCTCGACGAGCCAGTCATAGAGGCGATGGACATTGCGGTAGCAGCCGTCTTCATCGGGCGATCCGTCGGAGAGTCCGTATCCCGGGTAGTCGACAGACGCGACCGTATAGCCCTCGTAGGCAAGGTTCTCGAGCGCATACAGCGTGCCCATAGCATCCTCGGCGTTGCCATGGCAGCGGATGACCGCCTTTTTGCCGCGCTCCGGGCCAAGGACGATCGCAGCCACCTTCACGCCGTTGGTGCCGATGTCGACATATCCTCTGGAATTCGCCCCGTACCCGCCCTTAACGGGATGGAACATCAGGGAATTCACGCACCCTGTGCCGATCAGCAGCCCTGCCACGGCAACCAAGAACACGATTCTCGCGACTGACTTCGCAAGGTCTTTTATCATTTCCCTTCCTCCTCGAAGAGCGACTTAAACTTGAGATACAGGAACGCGCCGGCGATCAGGAGAACTCCGACCGCGGCAAATACGCCGACACGCCCTGGCGTCGCGAGCCTCGCAGTGTCGAACATAAGC
>JAILJX010000085.1 GCA_024694365.1 Kiritimatiellia bacterium | reverse complement strand
AGCCCCTCGATGGTGAACGCGGAATCCTTGTAGAGGGCGTCGAGCCCCTCCTTGTCCGTTATCAGTACCGTTTCCATTTTTCCGTTCCTTTCTTTTTTTGGTTTCCCGTTTCAGCCGACCGTCTTGAGTTCGGCCTTGACGATTTTGAGGTAGTCCTTCGGCACCTTCTCGTTGCCGCCGAAATCGTAGAGGCGCTCAAGAAGCCTCTCCTTCTCGCGCTTCGCCTCCTCGAGGGTTTCGAACCTCCACGCGTACTCCTAAGTGTCTGTGAAGGCGTGTATGACCGCGGGGATCGATTCCGTGTAGTCGCGGAAGAAGTTCCCCCTCGGGTCTGTTATCGCGTATGCCTTTTTCATGCTTCCCGTCCCTTTCCCTTTTCCGTTCAGAGGTATTTCCACCGCCCGTCGGCGAGCTTCTCGAGCGTCTCGTCGATGTCCTCGTATCCGCCGCCCGCGAAAATGATGCGCTTTTTCGTGAGCCTCTCGACTTCGGCGCTCCCGTAGATTCCGAATCCGATCTTCGCCCCCGGCGCGAGCCTCGCCTTGACGAACCCCCTGTCGTAGCGCTCGAGTTCGGCGCGGATGTCCATGGCGCTCCGCCTCGCCCCGTCGTAGGCGCTCCAGTCGTGGGCCGCGAGGTCGCGCTTGATGCCGCCGAGCGATTCGGCGAGCCTCCCCGCGGCCCGCGCGAGAGCCGCGTCCTGCGGCCTCTCCTCCGAAGCCTTGAGCTGGCGCACTTCGATCTCGAGCGTCCGCGACCTCGCGCCCCCCGCGGCTTCGATGATGCCGGGCTCCCAGTTGATGTCGATGTATCCGTACCGCCCGTCGGCGTCGGGGCCCGTCGAGAGGGTCGCGCCGGTTTCGGCGTTGACCGAATGGATGCGGAAGCCGCCCGCGAGGCCAAGGTTCTTGAGCCACTTGCGCACCGTCTTTTCCGTGTGCCTGCACCCCGCCTTCGCGGCCTTCTCCTTGGCGGCCTCGGCCTTCGCGAGCCGCGCCGCGATTTCCGCGTGCTTCGCGTCCGTTTCCAGTTCTATGTTCATGTCCTTTTCCTTTCTTCCGGTTTTCGGTTTGCCCCTTGCGGTACTCCTTTTCCCGTTTGGTTGACCATATGATGCCGTAATATTCCGATAATAGCAACGGGGTATTTTGATATATTTTTCAACTGTTATATATTGAAAATATCAATTATCGCGCTTGCAATCGCTTGAAACATTATGGTATCATACGGATGCTGGGATAGGGTCTCAAGCCAGGGTCGCCCATTTCGCCGCAAAAAAAAGAAGCGGATGCGCAGCCGGCTTGATCTGCGCATCCGCCACGGGCCTATTCGGCCTTGCAGTTTCCGCAACCGCCGTCTGCGGCCGCGTTGGCGCAACCTCCGCAGGCTGCGTCCTTTTCACCCTCAAGGCGTTCAAGCGCCTCGTCGAAGGCGATTTGTGCGACTGTGTGCAGCCGGTCGCCTTGGCTCCGGGTGATCTTTCCGTCCTCGACGAGGCGTTCGATGCGGTTGGATACCGCTTCCTTGCCGCCGAGATCGTAGGCTGCGCTGAGAAGGGCGACAGCCTCCTGCCTGCGGGACGTTCCGTCCTGCGTTGCACATCCTGCCGTGAGCGATATCGCCGCAAGGGCGAAAACGGCAGAGGCGGCCGCAAGCGCCAGAAGGGGCCACGAACCGTCCGTTCCTGTTTTTGTTTCCATCTTGGTTGTCCTTTCTCTTGTGTGGGTCTCCGTGCACGGCGCCGGTCACTTGCCGACGCTTATGATGCTGATCGTCTTGGCGCTCCAGTCGGGCTGTCCGGTCTTTATGACCTCGGCCTTGACCGCGCCCACCGTAAGTCCGTCATCGCGCTTGAGGGCCGTCTCCGACGTGGGCTCGTAGTAGTGGCGCTCCACGATTTCCTGGGAGGCGCACCCGGCAAGAAGGGCGCTTGCCAGCGTCAATGCTGCCGCGGTCTTCATGGCTCCTCCTTTTCGGCGCCGGTGCGGGAAGGGGTTTTCATTTTTCCGGATTTCCATGCGGAGAAACCGAAGATGCCGCAAACGTTGCCGAAGCGTCTCGCCTGGTTCATGACGATGTAGCGCCTCGGACGCCACCATCCGAATTTGGCCTTCGCGACCTTGCAGCCGTTCCTTTTGAACCGCTCGTTCGATTCGGCGAAAAGAAAAGGGGACTTGTCCTCCTGGCTCCATTCGATGTCGTGTATGAACGCGACGGGTTCGAGGGAAGGGTGAAGGGCGTCGATGCATTTTCTCAGCCAGTCGGGGAACGCCTCGGGGCCGATTCCGTTGTATGTGGCGGCGAGTTCCCCGTCGGTGAATTTCTCGAGGATCTCCCTGCCTTCGAGCTTGTACTCTTCGCAAAGCCTGCGGAGTTCACGTATCTCTTTCTCGGTTGCCATTTCCATTCTCCTTTCAGTTTCTGGTTTCCGTGAGTTCCCGCCACTCGACGAGATACTCGTCATCGGCGATTTCGACCGCCGTGAAGATGCTTCGCCCCGGCGTGATCCTGTACTCGTCGGCGGCGTCGGTCGTGTAGACGTGCCGGGCCCCCGCGAAGCGCACGGTCGCGTCCGTGCGGGAGTCGACGAAGAGGATGAACGCCCGCGCGTAGCCGCCCTCCGCGCGCCTCTCGGGGAGCGTGAAGACGGCGTTGGTGCCCGTTATCGCGGCGGAGTTGACCGCCCTGTCCGCGAGCGCTCCGCCCTCGGAGCGCGCGAGGCGGTAGGCGTTCGGGTACACGTTCGTCGCGACGTAGTCGTCGGCCCCGAGGGCTCCGCGCCGCGCGTACGCGGCACCGTCGCCGCCCTTCGAGTCCGGCGGACGCGAGGGAGGATCGAGCGCGAGGGCCGCGCACGCGGCCGCGAGGACGGCGGCGAATACGGTTTTACGCATTGGCCACCTCCGCCCCCAAGGCGCGCGCGACCGCGGCCGCGGCGGCCCTAACGCCGTCGTCGGTCGCGAAGTCGAACGACTGCCCCTTCAGGATCGAGCGGAATACGTCGACCCTCTCGAGCGCCGCCGCGATGCGGTTGAGCTGCTCGAAGTACGAATTCTCGGGCGGCATCTCAATCCTCCTCCCATATGCACTTTGAGAGGATCGCCTCGACGGCCGCGTCCGCCATCCCCGTGTAGGACTTGAGCGCCTCGAGCGCGTCCGTGAACATCGCGTTGTCCTCGCGGAAGTTCTGCGCCGCGAGGTAGTAGTCCCAGTAGCCCTTCTCCTCGATCCAGGTCTTGACGAGGACCCACCTGTCCGCCGCCTTGAGGGCCGCGACCAGCTTCAGCTTGGAGAAGACCCTCGGAGCCGGCTTTTCGGCCTCGTCCTCGACGAGTTTGTACACCCTCTCGAGGGTCGTCTCCGTCTCCCTCCAGCCGCTCTCCTCGACCTTCTTCCCCTCCTCCGCGGCGGGCGTCTCGCCCGCTATCCTCTTCCACCCCGCCGCGAGATAGGTCTCCTCCGAGGGGTTCGAGACGACGGAGCCGTCCGCCTTGACGATGTTGTCGGGCGCGTACTCGATGGAGCCGCCCTTGAGCCTTCCGTATTTCATGTTCATTCCTGCCGCCTTTCTTTATTGCTGCACAATCGTTCCGTTCCCGAGGACTATGCCGTCGGAGCCGTGGAAGCGCACCGTGGATTTCGCGTCCCACGGAAAGCGCCTCGTCGCGTAGAAGCTTTTGAGGTTCCCCGACGGGGCCTTCCCCTGTATCTGGAGGACCGTCTTCCCCTGGATGTACACGTCCGTGAGGTTGGTGGTCCCGTAGAGGACGTCCATCCCGAACTGGTTGACGTTTCCGAGCTTGAGGACCTTGACCCCCGTCGACCACGACCAGATGTCGTTCCAGGCCTTGTCGATGGACACCGTCTCGAAATCCTCGAGGGCCCTGAGCCCCGCGAAGGCGGCGTCGTACACGATCTTGAGCGCCCCGAGCTTCAGCGTCTTCAGGGCGTAGCACGATGCGAACGAGCTCTGCCCGACGGACTGCGACCATGGAGCCAGGAACTTCTCGAGATTGGAGGCGAAGCGGTATGCCCCGGAGTCTATCTGCGTCATCTCGCCCGACCTGTCGACCACCGATATGATGGACTTCTCGTAGGCGTAGTGCGCCGTGTTCGCGAGCACCCTGAGCCCCACCGACTTCGCGCCGTGGAAGGTGCAGAGGTACGTCCCCTCTTTCGCGTACGCGTGCGCGGCGGTCGCGTGGTCGTCCTCGCCGAACCACACCCTCTCCGCGCCGCCCCCGTCGCCCCAGGTGACGTAGACGGGGTTCTCCGCGCTGCAGGGCCTCACGAGGAACGCGATGTAGAGGCCCGTCTCGGCGGTCATCCTGAGGACGATCTCCGTTCCGGTCCTCTCGCCGTTCCAGAGGCACGATCTTCCCGCGGCCTGCATCACGCGCTCTCCCAGTTGAAGTCGCACATCCAGACGGCGTCGCTCCCCTTGGAGACGCTGCCGTCCTTGA
>JAILJX010000070.1 GCA_024694365.1 Kiritimatiellia bacterium | reverse complement strand
CGAGAGCCGCGCCCGGATGCGCCGCGCAGAGCCTGCCGAGGCCGCCGACGGCGCTCGCCGCGACGGGGAGGCCGGCGGCCCACGATTCGAGGACCGCTATGCCGAACGGCTCGTGGCGGCTCGGCAGGACGAACGCATCGGCCCGCGCGAATTCGGCCTTGAGCTCCGCGCCGCCGGGAGGCAGGGCCCCGGTGAAAACGAGCCTGTCCGACACGCCGAGCTCCGCCGCCCTGCGGAGGAGCGCCTCCCTGTAGTCCTCCTGCGTCACGGGACCCGCCAGGCGGACGCGCAGCCCGGGATGGCGCGCGAGCGCCTCGACGAGCATCATCTGGTTTTTCTGCCTGTCTATCCTCGCCACGCAGAGGACCGTCCCGAGCCTGCCTGGAGATGGCGCCGGGCGGCACGTAGCGAACGCGCCGGCGTCCACCCCGTTCGGCAGAAAGAGGACGTGCGGGTGGATGTCGCGGTAGCGGACGTATTCGTCCTCGCCGACGCAGACGATCCCGCCGAAATCGAGCGGAACGCGGCGCGTGCGCCGCAGGAGGATGTCCACGGCCTTGCCCCACGGCAGCCTCCATCTCGTGGGGGCCCTGAGGCTCGCCGCCTCCTCGGCGGGGACGTTCGCGCCGCCGCCATGGAGGGAGACCACGCTTTTCGCGCCGGTCTTCCCGGCGACCCTGAGGCACAGCTCGGCGATCCTCGCCATGGCGTGGGAGTGGATGACGTCGGGCCGCCAGCCGGCGAGCGCCTTTGCGAGGCCCGGCACGAACGGATTGCCGCCCTTGCGGTCGAGCGCGGCCTTCAGCTCCGCGGGCATCGGCCACCACGGATACACCGGGTCGAAGCGCGATATCTCAAGGCCCTCGCGCGTCTCCTCCTTTTCGCCGCAGAGCGCCGACGTCGCGAATATCCTCACGTCGTGCCCGGCCGCCTTCTGGGCTTTTGCGATGCTCCACGCGACCTGCTCGGTGCCGCCCCAGTCGGAGAAGGATATGCGCCTTATGACGTGGGCGATCCTCATCTGCGGTACCCCCCGCAAAGGTGGATCAGGGAGAGCCACGAGAACTTGACGAGGCCGAAGGCGTATCTGCGCCACAGCCTGCCGGGCTCCTGGATCATCCTGTATATCCATTCCAGGCCCGAGCGGCGCATCCACGCAGGCGCGCGCTTCACCCTGCCGGCGATGAAATTGAACGTGCCGCCGACGCCTATCATCGCCCCGGCGCGCAGCTCCCCGGCGTGGCGCCCCATCCACAGCTCCTGCTTGGGATTGCCGAGGGCGACGAAGAGGACTCCCGGCCCCGCGGCGTTTATGCGCCGGACCACCCCGGGATCCTCGGCGTCGAGCCTCACGGCCGGGGAATCGATCCCGGCGACGTCAAGGCCGGGGACGGCGAGATTGGCGAACGCCTCCTTGACCGCCCCGGCGTCGCCGCCGAGGACGTAGACCGAAAGCCCCTTCGCCGCGCAGGCGCGGCAGATCTCCGGCACCATGTCGGCGCCGGTCACGCGCTCCGGGAGGGGTTTGCCCAGAAGGCGGGAGAGCAGGACGATCGGCATGCCGTCGGCCGTCACGAGATCGGCGTTCCTGAGATATCCCCAGAGCTCCCCGTTCCCCCCGAAGGGGCGAGCGCCTACGGCGTTCGCGACGAAATCCACGTTGAGGGTGGCGACGAACGCGGGGCGAGCGCCTTTCGCGAGCCGCTCCGCCGCGAGAGAGACGATGCGCCCGACGGCTTCGCCCTCCCTGAGAGGCGAGACGGGGATGCCGAACAGCTTCACGGGATCGCGCCGCGCGAGGAGGCCGGCGACGCCGCGGGCGTGGGCGGACCACGAAAACATCTTCGCCCTTTCCCTGCCGCGGGATATCCTGGCCGCGCGTTCGGCCGGCGTCTCTGAAAAAAGCCTGGAAAGGGCGTCTGCGATGGAGTCCACGACGTACGGGTCGAACGTCACCGCGGCGTCGCCCGCAATCTCACCGAGAGAACCGTTGCGCGAGGCGGCCGAAGGCACCCCGCGCGCCATCGCCTCGGCGAGGGTCAGGCCGAACCCTTCGAAGAGGCTCGGGAACACGTAGAAGCCCGCTTCGGACCACAGCCTCTCCATCTCCCCCTCCGGGACGAAACCGGTGAAGCGTATGAGGTCGGCATGCGGCGACGCGGCCGCGGCGGCGCGGACGGCCCCCGCGTCCCGCCAGTCGGCCCCCGCAAGAACGAGGGGATGCCTCTCCGCTAGATCGCGCGGGAGCTTTCCGTACGCCTCTATGAGCCGCACGTGGTTTTTGCCGGGATGCTCGATGCGCGATATGTAGAGGAGGTTCTTCCCCTTCCCGGCGCCGCCCGCGGGGATGGACGGCAGGCCGTTGTAGAGAACGGTCGCGTCCTCCGGCTTCACGCGCCAGAAGCGCACCATGTCGTCCCTGGTGGCTCCGCTCACGGCGACGAGATGGTGCGCCTTTCTTGCGAAATGCGGCAGCACGTGGGCGAGATAGAACATCCTGGAGCGCGAGTATTTTCCCTTGATGCGGAAATTGGCGAGATCGTGGACGGTCGCGACCGTGGGGAGCGGATGCGACGAGCATACCCGCCTGTTCGCCGCGCAGATGAAAAACCCCCCGAAGCCGCCGAAACGCCTCTTGACGATGCGAGGGAGAAAGAGGAGGTGCCACAGCATGCTCAAAGGCGCGCGGCGGGTCCAACCCGGAGCCCTGAAGAAGCTTCCGCAGCCGGCGAGATCCCTCTCGGCCGCGCCGTCCGGCTCGACGATAAGCGTGAGCTCGTGGCCGGCGTCGCGCAGCGCGCGCACGGTTTCGCGGACGTATGTCGATATTCCGCTCTTTCCGCCGTCGTACGGTATGCATGACACCAGTATCTTCATGCGGCGGACCCTCTCAGGCGACGTCCCCGAAGAGGGATTTGAGCTTCTCGCCCGTGACCGGCTTGGAGATCACCTTCGCGAAAAGCGTCATGTCGTACGTGGAGCCGACGTCGACGTCCGCGGTGACCGCGACGACGGGTATCTCGGCGAGGGAGCGTTCGCGGTGCATGGCCTCGGCGAGCTGGGTGCCGTCCATCTCCGGCATCCACATGTCGGTGAGGACGAGGTCCGGCGTCCATTCCTTCATCAGCTCCATCGCCTCGCAGCCGTTCTCCGCGAAGCGGACGTCCTTGATCTTCATGTTGCCGAGGTGGATGCCGAGGATCTTGCGGTTCATGGCCATGTCGTCCACCACGAGGACGCGGTCGGGGAGCACCTGCCTTATCGTCTCCGCGCCGGACTTCGCCGCCGCCGCCCGGGCCCGCGTACCGAGGTTCGGCAGCTCTATCGTGAAGCGCGTCCCCTTGCCCGGCGCGCTCTCGGCCCCGATCGTCCCGCCGGCGGCGTCGACCAGGCGCTTGACTATCGGCAGCCCCAGGCCCGTCCCCTTCACCTCTCCCGAATTCGACTTCATGCGGCTGCCGATGTCCTGCACGAACGGATCGAACAGCCTGTCCATCTTCTCCCGCGAGATGCCGCGGCCGGTGTCCCTGATCTCGAGCCTGAGCGTGCGCGACTGCGCGTCCCAGCCTACGGCGACGACTATCTCGCCCTGCTCGGTGAACTTCGCCGAGTTGCCCACCAGATTGAGGAGTATCTGCCTCATCCCCTCCTGCGAAAGGGCGAGGAGCGGGATTTCGCCGGGCGCCGGCGCCTCGATCCTGAGCACGACCCCGTGCTTCCTCACGCGGTAGCCGAATATGGCGGGCAGCTCCTTGAGGAGCCGGTCCATGTCGCACATGCCGGAAAGCATCGCCATCGCCCCGGCCTCGAGCTTGGAGAGGTCGAGTATGTCGTTGATGAGCGCGAGAAGCGCGTTGGAGCTGAGGAGTATGCCGTCGGTGTATTCCTTCAGCTGCCTCTCGCCGGCGGGTCCGCGGGCGATGAACTCGGCGAATCCTATCACGGCGTTGAGCGGCGTCCTGAGCTCGTGGGACATCATCGCGAGAAACCGCGTCTTGGCCTGCGCGTGGTTCTCGGCCTCCCTGGCCGCGCGGTTGGCCCGGGAGGCCTGGCGCTTGAGGAGGATGCCCATGACCGTCGCGAAGGCGACCAGGATGGCGAGTATGACGATGACGGCCTTGAGCATCAGGGCCTTGAGCTCCTCGCCCGTGAGGCCGAAGAGGCGATGCTCGACGTTCCTCTCGGAGATGTCGGCGATGACCATCTCGCCGAGCCGCGTCTGGTCGATGTCGGAAAGCGTCTTGCGCATTATCGAGACGAGCTCCGGCGGCAGCCCGCGCCGGGCGTACATCTCAAACTCCCTGAACGGATCTTCGCAGCCGTACGCCTCGACGGCCGCCGGGGGCGCGGTCTGGGCGTACACCTGCGCCGCGCCGTACACGGCGGCGCCTCCCGCCGCGGGGTACGGAACCCAGAGATCCGTTTCGCCGCGCATGAACCGGGCTTCGGCCGTCTGTATGCCGGTCTGCGGCTGAAGTGCGAAATTGAGCCCCGTACGGCGGGACATCTCGCCGATGAAAGATTCGGCGAGGCCGTCCGGATTGCCCTCTTCGTCGACCACGGGGAACGGCCACGGGGAGAAGTCCAGGACGATCGGCGCCGGATTCTGCACGCGCTTCGCGAGCCACTCCGTCTCCTCCATCGTGAGCGCCGCCATCTCGCTGTGGCGGCCGTAGCGGTGCTCGGTCACCATGCGCCGGTATTTCGGCGAGTCCTCGCAGACCGTCTCGAGGGCGATCTCGAGATCGTCGAACAGGTCGGCGCGCTTCGCCGAAACGCATATGTACATCGGATGCGCCGTGTATACGTGAAGCGCGACCTCGCCGGCGAGTTCGGGCATCTCGACGTCGACGCACGCGTCGATCTCGCCGCCGAAATACGCCGCGAGCATGTCGCCGTCGCGGGAGAACTCGGTTATCTTCACGTCGAGCCTGCCGTCGGCCAGCTGCCGCTTGACGCGGTCCGCGCTCACCGACCCCGAGAGGATGCCGAGCTTCATGCCGCTCCACGTCGACGGCCGCCCGGGCCGGTATCTGCTGCCGGGATGGGCCCAGAGGTACACGCGTATCATGCCGATGGGCGTGTGCGGGAAAAGGAAGGCGTCGCGGCGGCGCGGCGAGAAGCCGATGCCGGCTATGAGATCGAGCCTCCCTGCGGCGACGTCGGCGAGGCTTTCGTCGTAACCGCCGTAGACGTAGTCGAGCGTCCATCTCGTGTGCCCGCATATCGTCCTCATCCACGAAAGGAGAGCCCCGCTCATCTCCCCGTCGGGGGTGACGCTGAACATGTCGCCGCGCGAATACGCCGCCACCCTGACGCGCCTCTCGGGCTTGGGTATTCCGAGTATCGTCTCCTTGAGGCGGTCCATGGTCTCCACGCCGTCGATGTAGAATTCGCGAAACGCCGTATTCAGGGTCTTCATCAGTTCGCCGCGGTCCTTGCGCACGGCGAAATACACGTTCCTGTCCCCTATCGGCACGATCTCCACGACGCCCTCGGGGCGCTTCCCGAACGGGGTGTAGAGGAAGAGCGCGTCGATCTCGCCGTCGTTCAGCGCCTTGACCGCCCCCGCGCTGGTCCTGTATTCGACGTATTCGGGATCGAGCTTCGCGTGGGAGAAATACCGCTGCCTGTCTTCGCACTGGCCCTGCGACACCGGCGAGTACCCGACCCTCAGCCGCGGCCAGTCGGTTATCTTGACCGACATCATCGACATCGCGCGCGAAGGCGTCGCGTAGAGCGCGTAGTGCATGCGCCCCATCGGCTGCAGCGGGAAATCGTAGTTCTCGAGAAGTTCGTCCGTGCGGAACGCGGAGCATATGACATCCGCGGCGGCCGGCGCGATCATGCCGTCCTCGCCGAAGGGGACGCGTTCGGTCTCGATTCCGGCCTTCGCGAAGACCCGCTCCATCACCGCGACGGAGAATCTGGAGTCGGCCGCGGCCCAGTAGTCGAGGCTGGGGTCCCTCACGCAGTCCGCCACCTTCACGGGCGCGGCCGGCGCGAGCGCGGCGGCGAGCGCAACGGCGGCTGCAAGCGTTTTCGACATCCCTGCCATCCCCTCCTCCTCAGAATGCGGCGTCGCCGGCCTTGTCGACGATTTCGAAGACGCGGCTCACCTTCGTTATGTCGAACACAATCTTCGGACCCGCCTGCAGCGAGGCGAGCACGACGCGGCCGCCGCCCGCCTTCACCTTCTGCAGAACCTGCACGAGGACGCCGAGTCCGCTCGAGTCGATGTGCACCATGTGGGCCAGATCGAAGAGGACGTTCATCCCCGGCCTGATCCTCGGCAGTATCTCTTCGCGCAGCGCGGGCGCCACGGCCGCGACGAGGCGGCCGTCCATCGCCACGTTCAGCACGTCGCCGTCTTCGGTTATGTTCCATCCCATGTCCTTGTTCCTTTCTTTGGTGTTGCGTTTTCCGTTCCCCGCCTCAGCTGAAAATCTCCCAGTCGCGCCTGAGCCCCGCGGACATCGGCCTTCGCGCCTTCAGGTTCGGCCCGATCCCGGCGAGCGTCCTCGCCACGGGGTCGAGCCCCAACGAGGCCGGATCCCCGAGGGTGCGCCGCCTCGCGATCCACCTCGCCGCCTCGCGCAGCGACCTGCGCCCGAGCTCGCGGGCGCGGAGCGAGCGGAGCTCCGCCTCCGCGCCGAGCCATTCATCCCTCGCCTCGCACCAGCCGCATACGGGCTCCTGGCGCGGACGGAATTTCCACTCCAGGGCGGCGGTGTAGAGCGGGGAGTCGAGCTCGCGGGCGCGGTCCTCCGCGCGCCACATGTAGGCGCCGCGCGCGATCAGCCTCGCGTCGCCCGCGCCGAGCGCGGCCTTGTTGATGTTTCTCGCGACGAAGTCCGCCGGCGCCCCCTCGAGCGACAGGAGAAGCCCCGCCCCGCGGTTCATGAGAAGCCTCGCAGCCTCCATCCCCGGGAGATCGCCGGGCTCGAGCCTCGGCACTGCCGCGAACAGACTCTCCCCTTTTCCGAGGGCCACGTCCGCATAGCCGTGCAGGAGCTCCTGCACCATGAGCCGCGAGCTGTCGTGGCGCAATCTCCACGGCGTCTTCGCGGTGCAGAAGTCGACGTCCACCCCGAGACGGCGCGTCCACTCCTCCGAGAGCGGCCTCAGCGCCGCGTCTATCGCGGCAAGCTCGCGGCGCGTCGAGCCGTCCTCGGCCACGACGTGGAAATCAAGGTCGTTGGAAAGCGCGTACGCGCCGCCGGGGAGCTTCCGCGCACCGCCTTCGCCCCTGCCGTATCCGCCGCCGAGCACGACGCCCGCAAGACGCGGGATGCGCATCGCGGCGATCGACTCCCCCAGGGACGCTATCGCCGTCCCGACGAGCCGGTCGACCTCCGGAGCATCTCCCGCGACGAACCTCCCCATCAGGCGCTCCCCCACCATCTGCCGCGGAGAAACGCGGCGACGGCGCCGAAGAGCCTCCCGAAGAAGCCCCTCCCGCACCCGTCCATGCCGATCCTGCAGGCGACGCCCGCGTCGTCCGCATCGGTCCACACGCCTGCCGAAGGATCTATTATCCTGCCGCCGCACACGATCTTTCCGTCAAGCTCCAGCCCCTCTCCTATGAACGTCGAATCGCACACCACCGTGCGCCTCAGCGTCGCGCCCTCGGATATGAACGAGCCCGCCCCGACGATCACGTCCCCGTCCAGGGAGACGTTTCTTGCGCACCATGCATTGTCCTGGATCAGCACCGGCGGCTTCACCGTCGCGCCGCGCTCGAGCACGACGTTGCGCCCCAGATGCACGTTGCGCTCGGCGGAATAGCCGGGGAGGGTGAAGAGGCCCGGATGGTGGAGGACGGCGAAATTCAGCCTGTGCCACGCCTTGAGCCCGTCGATGGACATCCCCCCGGGGACGCACCTCCACCATTTCCCGCCGCGCCGGCGGTAGAGCCCGGGCGGCGTCGCCAGGACCTCGCTTTCGGGGAGCTCTTCGAAAGAGTCCGCGGCCACCCCGTCCAGCGTGATGGCAACGCCCCATACGACGAAAAGGCCGTCGGTCAGCGTCCCGGTGAGCGGCGAGGAGAAACCTTCGATGTCGCGCAGCCCGGCGGGGACCGCGTCCGGACCCTTCGCGTAGAACACGGGAAATCCCGTCGCCGTCGGCTCGCTGAAGGATTTCTCCAGGCGCGGGGAGAAATGCGAGTCGAGGATCTCCAGAAAGACCGCGTCGAATCCGTGGGCAAGCTCGAGGGCGTAGTCCACGAAGCGCCGCCCGGCGACGGGGAGCTCCGCAGGGCTCGTCCCGGGAAGGACGTCCCTTATCCATTCCGTGTCGCGCGTCGCCGGCACGATGAGGAGGTTGTCCGTCAATACGCCCCCTTTCCGCCGATTATGGCGGGGATCGTCTTCAGGAGTATCTTCACGTCGCACCACACCCCCGGCGCGAGTATGTACGCCTTGTCGAGTTCAACCTGCTCGCGGAAAGGTATGTCGCTGCGGCCCTTGATCTGCCAAAGGCACGTGAGCCCCGGCACGGCGTCGAGCCGCTTGCGGTCTTCGAGCGTGTACTCCCTCACCTCCGAAGGCACGGGCGGACGCGGCCCCACGAGGCTCATGTCGCCGATGAACACATTCCACAGCTGGGGCAGCTCGTCAAGGCTCGTGCGCCTCAGAAACCGGCCGACTTTCGTGATCCGCGGATCGTCCTTCATCTTGAATATGACGCCGTCCGCAGATTCGTTCTTCGACATCAGCTCGGCCTTGCGCTCCTCCGCGTCCGCACGCATGCTGCGGAATTTGTAGAACTTGAAATGGCGCCCGTACCGGCCGACGCGTATCTGGCTGAAAAACACGGGGCCGCGGTCCGCGATCTTTATCGCCGCGGCGATCGCAAGGAACAAGGGGGAGAGCGCAAGCAGGCCGAGTCCGCTCGCGACGATGTCCATGAAGCGCTTGAGGGCGTACGAACCGGAGACCGTGAGCCGCCACGCGAGCAGCCTCAGGCTTCTGCGCCTGTTCCGCCCGGACCTCGCCGCGAGCTCCTTCACGAGCCCGGCCAGGTCGGCATCTTTGGATCTCTCGAGGAAACTCTCCATCCGCGTCCCGTCAAAGCAGCGCCCTGAGCTCCCCGATCCTCGCGAGCAGCGCCCTTGCGCCCGCCTCGTCGGAGAGCGCGGCCTTCTTGCGCAGCTCAATCGCCGTTTCGGACATTTCCGTGTCGCCGACGGCGAGCGCGTTGCCTTTCACCGTATGCGCGACGCGGTCGAGCGCCGTCCAGTCCCGTGCGGAGAGAGCCTTCCCGGCCTCCGCCATCTTCGCATCCACCGACGAGACGTACTCGCCGTATATCTCCTCCGCGACGCCGGAGCTTCCGAACTGCTCCAACATGTATTCTCTGCAGCATTCCTTCATTTTTTCGCCGCCGGAGCGGCCCCTTCCGGTATGTGGTATATGGATTCGTTCATTCCGCCGAACCTGTTCCTCTCTATTCCGTCGCACAGCTCCCGCACCATCAGCCTGCCGCGGCCGTGGTCCCTGAGCGCCATGTTCGCCTTTTCGAAAACCGTCGACGAGTCGCCCGCCACGACCTGGATGCTCGGCTCCTCCGAGCCGAAATCCCATACCGTGAGCTCCGCATGACCGCGGCGCATGCGCAGCCTGAAGCTCGCCCTCTCGCGCAGCCTGTCGCGGTCGTCGAATCCGTGGTCGTGGACGTTCATGAGCTTCTCCTCGAAGACGAGCTGCACCCGGCATACGAGGGAATCGCTCCACCCCTCGGCCCTGCACCAGCCGGCGAGCTCCTGCGAGGCCCGGTCGATGTCAGCCGGCGTAAGCGGGATCGTGCCTTCGCAGACGCCGTCGAGCGCATGGCGCGCGCCGAATATGAGAAGGGTCATGTCGTCCTGCGGCTTGCCGTAGCCGAGCGCCTCGCACGCCGCGATGAACTTCGGGAGGACCGCGACGAGAGAACCGTCGTCGCGGGCGGCGCCCACAAGCTCGGTCCCGATCTTGAGCGCCGTTTTCGGCGGCAGCTTCTCGATCCCCTCGGCGTCGCGCGAAACGTCCATGAGGCCGTCCGAAAACAGGATGCACGCGGCCGAATCGGAAAGCCCGGTGCACACTTCGTCGGCGGCGGTGTACACGGTATCCGGGAAAAGCCCGATCGGCACGCCCCCTCGACGCTCCGGGTTTATGTCCAGCGCTGCGCCGCCGTCCACGACGACGAGATCGGGCGCGCCGCAGCTGATCCAGCGCACGTCGCCCGGCGTCTTCTCCTTGAAGACGAGCCGTCTTTCGCCCTCTCTCACGATTATCTTGTCGGGGGTGGCGCCGCTCATCCAGCTCGCGCGGTTCTCCACGTTCTGAAGCGGACGGTGAATGCAGATGACAGCCGTCATGTAGGATACGTCGGCGAGATTCGTGCGGAAAAACCCCTGCAGGAGGTTCGCTATGTCCGCGGGGCCCATGTCGAGATTGCCCTGGCCGTTGGACAGATGCTTCAGGAACGACTGCACCGCCGTCATCGCCAGCGCCGCGCTCGTGCCGTGGCCCTGGATGTCGCCGACTATGTAGAGATAGCAGCCCAGGCCGAACGGCACGGCCTCGTACAGATCGCCGCTCACGACGTCCATGGGGCGCCACCACGCCGAATAGCATCCGCGCGGTGTCATCAGCGTTCTCGCCGGCAGCATGCTCTTCTGGATGTTGGCCGCCAGCTCCAGCGACTTGCGGTCGTCCTCCATTTTGCTTTCGATGAACCGCTCGATCTTGCGCGAGGCGACGATCCGCTGAATCCGCTTCAAAAGCACGTCGGAATTGACCGATTTCGGCAGATAGTAGCTCTGCGGATCCTCCAGGATGCGCTTGAGAAACCGTCCGCCCTCCTCGGGATCGAGGGCTGTGAGGAAAAACATCGGCATCGTCGTGTCGAGTCCACGGACGATGTCGCGGAGCATAAAGCCGTCCATCTCGCCCATCATGATGTCCGTGATGATCGCGCTGAACGAGTGGGGATTATCCTTTACCGCCTTCACGGCCGAGTCCATGTCGCTGACGGCGATGGGCGTGTAGCCGCCTTTCTTCAGCTTCGCGCTCATCGTAAGCAGTATGAGCCTCTCGTCGTCTACGACGAGTATCTTTGTGCCGCTGTACGGGTCGATTATCAACTTTCTGCCTTTCCTTGCCTGCGCCTGCCGGCGGGAATACATGCCAAAACCGATGCGCAAGGCACCGACAAGGGGTGACTTTGCCGTCGACAAAAGGTATTATACCAAATAAGACAGACGCTGTCACCCCCTATCACCCTTTTGGGTATGCGGAGGCGACAGCGTTTTCCGGACCCTTTGGTTTCTGTCTGCGCCCTACTTCCAGATCGCGTATATGCTGAGCGTCTTGCCTTCGGCCGTGCCGTCCTTGATCCACGCGCCGTCGAGCTTCCACACCTTGCCGGCGTCGGCGTTGGCCTTGCTGGAGGCCCAGCCGACCATCGCATGCCCGCTCCTGGTCCAACCGAGAGCGGCGATCGTGGAGAGCTTCGTCGACTTGCCGCATTCGAAGCCGAGAGTGCGCCACTTGCCCGTACCGTCGTTCTTGTTGAAACGGATCTGGTAGTAGCCGCTCTTCAGCTGCCACCTCGCGTAGACGGTAAGCGTCTTGCCCGCCGCGACAGGCGTCGATATGTACGCCCCGTCG
>JAILJX010000057.1 GCA_024694365.1 Kiritimatiellia bacterium | reverse complement strand
GGTAAGGCTAACCTTGAAGCAAGCCTATACGATGCTGCGGGAAATGCAGTGGCTGAAGGTCTGAAATTTAATGTTTCATCTTTAATGTTTAATGTACCTAATGCCAAGGCTTGGACTGCTGAGACACCAAACCTGTACACCTTATATATATATCTGAAGCAGGGCAACAAGACACTTGAGGTTATCAAGAAGAAGATTGGTTTCCGCCACATTGAGATTAAGGGCGGACAGCTGCTGGTGAACGGTAAGGCTATCCTGATTAAGGGTGCCGACCGTCACGAACTGGATCCTGATGGTGGTTACATCGTAAGTGTGGAGCGCATGATTCAGGATATCAAGATTATGAAGCAGCTGAACATCAATGCTGTACGTACCTGTCACTATCCCGACGATCCACGTTGGTACGACCTGTGCGATGAGTATGGTATCTACCTGACTGCCGAGAGCAACCTGGAGAGCCATGGTATGGGTTACAATGAGAAGACACTGGCTATCCGTCCTGATTTTGAGAAGGCTCACATTGAGCGTCAGGAGGGTAACATGATTACTTATAAGAACCATCCCAGCATTATTGTGTGGAGCTTGGGTAACGAGGCTGGCTACGGTGCCAACTTTGAGAAGGCTTACGCTTGGGTGAAGGCTTACGATAAGACTCGTCCTTGCCAGTATGAGCGTGCTGGCATTGAGGGCGCTACAGATATCTATTGCCCTATGTATGCCGATTACAACTGGTGCGAGAAATACTCGAAGGGCGAAGTAACTGGCGGTAAGGTTGAGAAGCCATTGATTCAGTGCGAATATGCCCACGCTATGGGTAACTCGATGGGTGGATTCAAAGAGTACTGGGACCTGATTCGCAAGGAGCCTCACTACCAGGGTGGTTATATCTGGGACTTCGTGGACCAGGGTATGCGCGATAAGAGCAAGGTTACTGGTAAGGAGATATTCTTCTCCGCGGCGAGCACGCCCGTCGCGCACACCGCGTCGCGCACGGCGAGAATCCGGCGGGCGGACAGCGGCTTGCCGCAGTAGAAATCTTCCTTCTGCAGGGCTTTCCATACGGATTTCGGCACGCGGGCCTCGCCGCCGAAGAGCTTGAAGACGGACGAAAGGAATATGTCCCTCGTCATGTTGTTCGCCTCTTCGACGTCGGCGGAGCGTGCAAGCCCGGCGAAAAAGCCGATCTTGTCGCCGGTCTGGGCGGTTATGGAGAGCGTATGCCTGCCGAGCTTGCCGGTCTTCACCTCCGCCCGCGCGAGAGTGTCCGCACCGGCGGCCGTATTGACCGCTTCGTCGGCGAATTTAACGAACTTGTTGAAAACAGTGTCAATAGCCATGATGCCGCTCCTTCATTTTTCCGTTTGCGTCGTGCACCCTGTGTACACTCGGCAGGGCGGAAGGTTACAGGAACGCGGCCGACCCGTCCGCGAAGATCTCGGCGATCGAGCCGTCGGCGGTCTCGACGAGGAATCCGCCGGAGAAGCGGACGGCGTCGCACATGCAAACTTCCACGGCGTCGCCGCGCTCGACGACGATCCGTCCGGCGATGGAGCCATCGGCGGAAACCGACTCGAGGCACAGCATGTAGGAGCCCGATCCGTCCGCAAGATCGCCCGTCACGCAGAGCGGCGCGAACTCCGCGGAAGTCCCGTCGCCGGAGGATGCGGCGCGCTGTGCTTCGCAGGAGACCGAGGGCGCCGCGGCGGCGTTGGTCGTGGACGACTTTTGCCACACCGCGTAGACGACAAGCGTAGAGCCCTTGCCCACCGGCGAGGCGACGACGCCGTAGTCGGCCTTCCACACCTTCCCGGCGGCGGCGTTGGCCGCGCTCGTCGCCCAGCCCTTGAACACATAGCCGGAGCGCGTCCAGCCGAGACCGTTCTTGCATGTCGGCATATGGCTGGAGACGCCATGCTTGAAGCCGACCGTGCGCCAGGCGGAAGTGCCGTCGTTCTTCATGAACTTGATCGCGTAGTAGGCGCTAGAGTCGACTTTCCAGACTGCATAGACGTCCTTGAGGGAACCCGCGGGTACGCCGGTCGAGATCACCCCCCAATCGCCCTTCCAGGCCTTGCCCGCGGCGGCGTTCGCCTCGGATGTCGCCCAACCCTTGAAGATGAAGCCCCTGCGGGTCCATCCAAGGCCATGCTTGATGGAGGCGAGATGGGACGGATTGCCGTACCTGTAGGCCTGGGTGCGGAACGCGTCCGAGCCGTCGTACTTGTTGTAGCGTATCGCGTAATAGGGCGACACGACCTCCCACACGCCATAGACGTTCAGAGTCTTGCCCGCGGCCGTCGCGTTGGACACGAGCGACCAATTCGCCTTCCATACCGTGCCGGCCTTAGCCTTCGCCTCGGAAGTCGCCCAGCCCTTGAACTTGAAGCCCGTGCGCTCCCAATGAAGACCGTTCTTTATCGCAGGCAGGCGGCGCGAATAACCATAGGGGAACGTCTGCGAAGATTTGACGCCCGAGCCGTCGCCCTTGTTGAAGACGATCGTGTAGTTTTTCGCCCAGACGGCATACAGGTTTACGATTCCGCCCTGAAGGGCCGTAAGATTCTTGACCATCTGTCCATCGGTGTACGCGACGGCTCCGCCGGGAGTCTTCGCCCATCCGACGCATGTGTAGCCGGCGCGCGTGAAAGTGCATTTCTCGAGAGACTGCATCGTGTCATACTTGAATTCCTGCGCAATCGCGGAGCCGGACCCTCCATTCGGGAGAAAGTGGACGGAATAGCGGTAGGCCTTCCACTGTGCGGTCAAGGTGTGGTCCGCATCGTCAAGGAACTGCATGTCGGGAACGACTGTCTCGCCCTGGTAGGTCCATCCGCCGAACGCATAGCCTGTGCGGACGGGCGCAGGCAGGACGCCGTACACCGTCTGCTCGACGTATGTGACGGTGGAATTGGTGACGGTTCCGCCGTTGGCGTTGAGGAATATCCTGTGCGGACGTATCCAATGGGCATAGAGCCTCGTGTAGACGCCCTCGAGAAAGACCGTGTCGGAGGTAACCTGCCAGCCCTCGACGGGACTCGTCCACCAGCCGCCGAAGGTGTAGCCCGACTGCACCGGCTGCGGAGGCAGGCGAAACGCCGTCTCGGGTTTCTGGTAGGTGGTCTGCACGCCGAGGCTGCCGCCGTTGGAGTCGAACTCGACGAGATATGTCGGAACGTTCCAGTAGGCGATCGAACGGCGCTCGGAAGAGGAGTTCTTCGGCCACGCCTGGGGAAGCCCGGGGGCGCCTTCGATGGCGCACCAGCCGGTGGAGCCGGAAGGAACGTAGACGGTGCAGGTCTTGGGGACCTTGTCCGTGAAAGGAGACGCCGTGTCGGACTCCAGCGCCGGCGCGGCGGAAGCCAGGAAGCGGACGTCCTCAAGCTCGTCGCATCCGGCGAAGAGCCCGGTCTTCAACGTGCCGGGGCCGTCCTTCACGGTCACCTCGCGGATGAACCGGTAGTTGGAGAAGATGCTGCTCAAGACCTTCAAGTCTCCGCGCACGCCGACGCGGATGATGGAGGAATCGCCGCCGAAGGCCTCGTCGCCGATGGTCGCCACGGTCGCAGGCAGGTCTATCTCCTGGAGGAGGTAGTCGTCGTAGAACGCCCTGTAGCCGATGGAGGCGACGCCGGAGGCGATCGCCGCGTACTGAAGGCTGTAGCAATAGCGGAAAGCGCCCTCGCCGATGGAAGAGACGCTGCCGGGGACCGCGATCTCCTCGAGGCTGGTGCATCCCTCGAAAGCCCGCGCTCCGATCGACTTCAGCGACGAAGGCAACTCGACCCAGGAGAGGTTGAAGCAATAGCGGAAAGCGTTGGCGCCGATGCCGGCGAGAACGCTCGTTCCCGGGGCGAAGACTTCGATGCTCTGGCAGTTCTCCAGCGCACCCTTCGCAAAACCGCGGATCCTGTCCGCTTCGGGGATCTCGGCCGGACAGTCGCCGCGATAGCCGATCACCCAGCCGCACGTCACCCAGTATCCGTCGCCGAACGAATCGGCCAAGGCCGTGGTCGTCGACACGTCGATCGTCCCGAGAGACTCGAGCGTGGACGGCAGAGCGATCTGCGTAAGCGAGGAGCAACCGTCGAATACGCCGTCGCCGAGGGTTGTCAGCCCCTCGGGGAATTCGATGCTCTCAAGCGAGGTGCAGCCTTTGAAAGCATTGTCGCCGACAGACGTCAATTTGGACCCCGACTCGAAAACCACCTTCTTGAAGGTTGTCTCGTTCGCATATTTGGAAGCGGCGATGGACGTCACCGAGGCGGGGATGATGAGAGTCGCCGCGTCGGAAATATACAGCGAAGCGATCGCGGCCATATCCAAGCCGACGTCGCCGCTGACGTCTTTGGAGTACTTCAGCGTCACGCTGTGGGTTCCGGTTCCGGATACGAGATGGGAGCAGCTTGAATTCTCGGTTCCGGAAAACGTCTTGATGGTGGAGCCGTCCACCACGAGCGAAAGCTTGTCGTAGTTCGATTCGCTCGATATGCTGTAGGCGAAATTGAGGTAATGCGCGCCCGTAAACTCTAAATTCAGCGAACTTTGCGACGAACCGACCCCTGCATTCGAACTTTTGGCGTACTTCGAGCCGAGGCCGACGGTGGCATCGGTCCCGACGTCCCAGTCGCTCGTGCCGAGCACGGTTACGCCGTCGGGGCTGCCGATGGCCGAATAAAGCTGAGCGGGAGTGGCGGCAGCGGCCCAAAGCGACCAAACCGCCGCAGCCGCGGCAAACACGAGTTTTCTCATGGCGTCATTCCTTTCGTTGGCGTATGTAACTGCAAGGTATTATAACAAAAAAAAACGGAAAGCGGAAGAGGCCGTCAAATTGTCAGCAATGGCTTTAGGTCCGCGGCATGAGATGCGATTTCTATTTTGCCCATTTTGCCAAAAAAAGTGATTTTCTCCATGTTTCTTTGGAATAGGGGAAATGCTAAAATAGTCGTCATCCAAATCTGATGAACTTTGTCAAATGCGCTTCAATCTATTTTACGGTTCCCAACAGCGAAGATATGGTGCAAAAAGATGGAAGGGGCAGAAAAATTGAACAGAATCACATCCATAATAACGGCAAGGTTTCTGAACAAGGAACCTTGGCGCGATATCATATATGAATGGGAAGACGTCCTTGCAGACGCCCTGAACGCCAAATTGGCCGACTGCAGGAAATGCACCTCCGCTCCGCCGGACGGAGCCGGGGGCGGCCTGTCGCTGACGTTCAAGCTGCAGGCAAAGCAGGCAGAGCATTCCAACAGGCGCGACGTCGTGCCATGGATCATAGACTTCTATCTCAGGACGGACGAAGAGCTGCAGACGTTCTACAACGCGTTCTCGAGGAATCCGCTGGTCCTGGTGTCGTCGCGCGAGGCGTACGAATTCCTGAAGGAAAAGCGCTGCCCTTTGAACATACGCCATGTCGGATTGTCCCTGCCGGACAAGTACGCCCTGAAGCCTGACGCGAAGTTCGAGAAGAAATACGATGTTCTCAATGCGGGCAGGCCCAGCAAGCAGATGGCGGAATGGCTGGAGCGGTACGCAGACTCCCACCCGGGCTTCGTATACGTCATGCGCCAGTACCTGAACACGGAAAAACACTACGCCGTCGCAGTGACCCAGAAAAACGAAAAAGTCGGCTACTGCGACACGAGGGAGCAGTATTTCGGCCTTTTGCGCATGGCGAAGGTCTCCATGTATTCAACGCAGAGCATCGACGGCGACAGACAGGCGGCGAACGGCTACAATCAGGTGACGCCGCGTTTTCTGGAGATTCTCGCGTGCGGGTGCAAAGTCATTTCGCGGTATGCGGACAATCCCGACACGGACTGGTATGACATGAAGTCGATGTCCACGAAGGTTGACACGTACGGGGAGTTCGAGGCTGCGCTGGACAAGGCACGGGCCGGCGAAGCGGACATCGAAAAGAGCGCGAAGTACCTCGCCCGCCATCTGACGAGCGCACGGGTAAAGGATATCCTCGAAGCCGTAGGGAGCCTGCCATGAAAAAGATAGCCGTGATAGGAGCCGGCGTTTCGGGGCTCGCCTGCGGGCGGCTCCTCTCGGAAAAGTTCGAAACGACAATCTTCGAGAAGGAAAAGAAGCCCGGCGGGCTCGTCCGCTGCGAAAGGATAGAGGGGAACCTCTTCCACATCTGCGGCGGACACGTATTCAACACGAAGAACGCTCGCGTGGAGAAATGGTTCTGGTCGCTCTTCGACAGGGAGCGCGACTTCACCAAGGCGGACCGGAAATCGGCCGTGTGCATGGACGACGGCCGTTTCGTGGACTATCCGGTGGAAAACCACGTCTACCAGATGGACGGCTCCGTCCAGCGCGCATTCCTCGCCGACATGCTCGAAATCGCATCATCCGCCAAGGCGGCCCCCGCAAACTTCGACGAATTCCTGCGTGGCCGTTTCGGGCGCACGCTCTACGACCTGTACTTCAGGCCCTACAACGCCAAGGTCTGGCGCTGCGATCTGAGGAACGTGCCGCTCTCGTGGCTCGACGGAAAACTCCCGATGCCCACGGTCGAGGAGATGCTTCTCGCGAACATCAACCATTCCAGGGAGAAAAGCTTCGTCCACTCGTCGTTCTGGTACCCCAAGGCGGGAGGGTCGCAGTTCATAGCCGACACCCTTGCGGAAGGCCTCGACATCGTCTTCGGAGCGGAAATCGGCTCCATCGAAGAGAGGCCCGGCGGCGGATGGAGGATATGCGGACGGGACTTCGACAAGGTCGTGTTCTGCGGCAACCTGAAGAACCTGCCCTCCCTCCTGGGCACGGCGCTGGACGGCGGAATGGCGCAATTCGCCGAAAGGCTGCCGAGCCACGGCACGACGGCGGTTCTTTGCGAGACGGACCCGATCCCATACAGCTGGTTCTATCAGCCAAGCCCCGCTCACCAGAGCCACCGTTTCATCTGCACGGGCAATTTCGCGGCCTCCAACAACGCGCCGGGGAAGATGACTTGCACGGTTGAATTCACCGATTCCATCGAGGAGGATGAGATCGAACGGCAGCTGTCGCTGATGCCCTTCCACCCTAAACGCCTCTCCAGCCGCTACAGCCGCCACACGTATCCGGTGCAGCATGCCGACACGCGCGAAGGCGTATCGGCCATCAAGAACAGCCTCGAGCGGCGGGGCTTCCATCTCGCCGGACGCTTTGCGGAGTGGGAATATTTCAACATGGACGCCGCCATCGCGTCGGCCATGGCCTGCTGCGACAGGATCGGGGCGTAGCGGCAGCCGGAAATCAGACGCAGAGCCGAAAGATGGCTTCGACGTCGGCTGTCGCCAGCTTGCGGAAAGAGCCGAGGGTCTGCCCGTCCTTTAGCCCGAGATTCCGGGCGAGAAGCGGGATATCCTCCTCTTTGGCGCCGAGCTCCGCGAATGTCGCCGGCATTCCGATGGATTTCAGCCAGGCGCGGTAGCGTGAAAGGCCCTCTCTCGCCATCGAGGCCTCGTCGCCCGGCGCGACGCCCCAGACCTTCTCCGCGAACCGCGCGAAGCGGGAGACGCCGGAAGGCATCACATACTCCATCCATGCCGGCATCACAACGGCAAGACCCGCCCCATGGGCGCAATCGTAAAGCGCCGAGAGCTCGTGCTCTATGCCGTGGCTGGACCAGTCCTGGACGCGCCCCACTCCGCACACGTTGTTGTGGGCGAGAGTCCCGGCCCACATGATGTTCGCCCTGGCGGAATAATCCGACGGATCTTTCATCACCGCCGCGCTTTCCGCGACCACGGTCCGCATCACGGCTTCGCACAGTTCGTCGGTCGCGCGGACATCCCGCGAAGGCGTGAAGTATCGCTCCACGACGTGGGCGAATATGTCGACAAGTCCGCACGCCGTCTGGTACGGAGGGAGCGTGAAAGTGAATTCCGGATTCATGACGGCGAACCGCGGGCGCAGCCTGTCGCCCGTTATGGTCCGCTTGAGATTGTCCGGCTCGAGACTGATCACGCAGTTGCACGAGCCTTCGCTTCCGGCGGCCGCGATCGTGAGAACGACGCCTATGGGCAATGCGGACTTCACCACAGGCGGATTTTTGCAGTCCTTCCCGAACGTGAAATCGCGGAAATCCCCGTCATGGAGGGCCCCGCACGCGATAGCCTTCGCGGAATCCACGACGCTTCCTCCGCCGACGGCAAGTATGAAGTCGATCTTCTCGCGCCTTGCGAGACCGATCCCCTCCCTCACAAGCGCTTCGCGCGGATTCGGCTTGACTCCGCCGAGCGGGACGAACCATACGCCGGCCGCCTCGAGAGACGCGACGACCTTGCCGTAGACGCCGGTCCTCTTTATGCTTCCGCCGCCGAAATGCAGCAGCACCCTGGTGCCGCCGAAAGCTTTGACGAGCTCGCCCGTCCTCTTCTCGGATTCCCTGCCGAACGCGAAATGAGTCGGAGACTCGAATTCGAAATTTTCCATGGTGGCGTTAGATTACCACATATGGCGGCATCTGTCAATCGCGCGCGGCTCAATCCTGCGCACCCGTCCTGCGCATGGCGGCTCCGGAGAGAAGCGACAGCAGCAGAGGTATCAGGACGGCGTTCACGGAGACTGCGCGAAACGTCGAGGGCCATTCCACGCAGTGGTCCTCGACAAGGAGGCCTATGGGACGGTACGAGGAGAACGGACTCGCCGCGGAGGCGGATAATTCCGAGATCCTCGTGCAGATGCGGTCCAGCGCGTCCTGTCCGGTAGGGTCGGGGTATTCATCCATGAGTTCCGGACTGAGCGTCATTATGAACAGGAACGACATCATCGTGAAGACGGCGACGCTGCGGCCGAGGAACGACCCCAGGAACACGCCGAGCGAGACGACGAAAGCGAGCAGCGCGGAAAGCTGCAGCCATGCCCGGAAAAGATTCATCCCGAACGGACCGGCGTCCGCAAGAAGCCGCACGTCGCGGCGCGGACTTACCATAAGCGCGTCCGCGCCGGCGTTGGCGAATTCAAGTCTGATTTTCCCGTCCGCGCCGGCGGGGGAGGCCGGCGTCCCCAACGGTATGCGCAGGACGCGCTGGCTGTCGGCGTCTACGGCAGACTCGAGCGGGCCCAGGCGCAGGACTCCGCGGACGTCGTTGTGGAGCCCGAACATGCCCATGAAGCGGATTTCCGCGCCGAGCGGCACGCCCGCGGAGACGGAGCCGGCCGAAAAGGTCCAGTTTGTGGAGGAGCCCGGCCCGATGCGCTGAAAATCCTCGACTAGGCCGAGATGGGTCGCAAGATAGCGGCGGTAGGGCCCTTCGCCATCCCTTTCCACGCTCTCGCGGAAGGCCTGGCTCTCGGCCATGTACTTGGCGAAGGCGCGGTCCACAACCGCCTCGGCGGGCTCCATGTCGGGCGCTATCACATGGTGGCAGCTGCGGGACGGCGTGCGCATCCACAGCACGGCCGCGCATGCAGCAAGCACGGCGGAGCCCATCGAGGCGAACGCGGCCATGCGGCCGAGCGCCACGGTGAAGCTTCTCACCGGCCTTGCAAGCGTAAGCTGCAGCCTTTTGCCGGCGCGCTCTTTGGCGACGGATCCGGCCGCGGAGGCCGACAGGGCGATCAAAAGGACGGCAAAGACGATGCCAAGTGTGTAGCGCACGGAAAACTCGAATCCGTCCCCCACCAGCACCCACGGCGCGCAAATCATCCACGCGAGCGACGCGACGGCAGTGGCCGGCAAGGCCTTGGACCTCGTCGCCGCGCGCCACTCGAGGCGGAATATCTCCCAGAACGCCTTCACTTCAGGAACTCCGCGACTTCGAAATCGCGCCCTTCCCCGACCTTCGCCAGGAAGAACTCCTCGAGCGACGTGCCGATCGCGTCCACATTCCCACCCGCCACCATCTTGCCGTGGTTGAGGATCGCGAAGCGCGTGCAGACATCCTGGGCGTCCGCAAGAAGGTGGGAAGTCATGAGAATCGTCATGCCGCCTTCGGCAAGCGTCTTGACGAGCGTCTTCACCTCGTTCGTGGAGACAGGGTCGAGTCCGCTGGTCGGCTCGTCCAGCACCAGAAGATCAGGCTTGCCTATGAGCGAGCTCGCAAGAGCTATGCGGCGCGCCATGCCTTTGGAGAAGCCCCCAACGGCGCGGTTCGCGACATCCGTCAGCCCCACCATGGCAAGGAGTGCGTCGGCGCGGGATTGCGAGACCGGACCGGGAAGCCCGCAAAGGCCCGCATAATACAGCAGCGTCTCGCGCGCGGTGAGGAACGGATGAAGATAGCTCAGTTCCGGAAGATACCCGAGGCGCCTTCTCGCTTCGATTGAGCGCGGAGACAGCCCGAAGAGCCGCACGTCGCCCGAAGTGGGCTTCAACAGGCCGAGAATCATCTTTATCGTGGTGGACTTGCCGCTGCCGTTGGGGCCGAGAAGCCCGAAGACCTGCCCCTTCTCCACGGCGAGGTCGAGTCCGTCGACGGCATTGACGGTAGGCCTCATCCAGAAGTCTATGAAAGTTTTGCGGACACCGGAAAGTTCGACGACATTCATGGCCTATCACCCCACATCGCGGTCTTTGAAGAGACATGTCCCGAGAAGGAGGAAGGCGGCCAGGAACGGCAGCGTGGCCGCCCACGCGAGGGCGACCCGCGTCCACGGCACGGTTCCGCCGTCGGCAAGCGCCTCGGACATGTAGTAGTTGCCCATCGCGGGCAGCGAAACGAGAAAAAGAAGGCACGACAGCGACGCCGCCGCGTGGTCCTTGAAGCGCACGGAGAATGCGGCGGAGGCGGAGACGAAGACCGGGACGGGAAGTATCACGGCGACGGCCGCAGGCAGAAAACGGACCGACGTGTCGAACGGGACGCCGGAGGAAAAGCCGGAAGCGGCCATTTTCGAGGCTGCGAAACTGCGCCCCGCAAGCCATACGGCATAGGCCGTGACGGGGCTCAGGAACGCCATGAGCGACGACGCCGTCGTGGTGAAGCGGAAGCGGAAGAATCCGTTGAGGGCGGCCGCGATCGCTAGAGACGCAGCGAAAACGCCGACGACGGAGAAAAGCGCCGGATTCCAGATCGTGGTCAAGCCGCCTTCGGCGGTAGCCGCACACCCCCCGGCTTCAGCCCCGGAGATCACGGCCGCAGCGACGCCTCCCACTGCAAGGGCGAAAACGGACGAAGCGGCGACCACGCCGGCGACCTTTGCGCAGAGGAATTCTGCGCGCGACACGGGGTGGGAGAGCGCCATCTGCGCCGTCCCCGACTCTATCTCGCGGCGAAAAACCTTGATGGTGCAAAACACGGCATATGCCGAACCGAAAACCATGAGAGACGAAAGGCCCGCGTCGCGGGCCATGCGGGTCGGCTCGCCGAACTGGTGAAAACTGAACACCGACGGCAAAACGATCATGACCGCCGCGCCGAGCGTAAGCAGCAGCGCAAGCGGTTCCGATATGGTTTCGAGTGCCGTCGCCCTGACGATCGCCCAAAAACGTCTCATCAGGCCTCTTCAGCCGCAGGAGGCGGATCGCCCAGCCAGTCGCGCTCAAGATCCACGTAAAGGAGATACGCGAGGAACCCGATGGCGACGCAGGCGGCAATCTGAAGGAGAAGATCGAATATCGCAAGACCCTTGGGGACGTCGGGGATTCGATCCGACTGCGGAGGCGCGAAAACGGGCTGCTTGGAGGCCGTAGAGACCGCATCCTGGGGGATGTCGGCGATCTCGGGGACTTCAGCGCCGGCGTCGGCCGGCGTCTCGGCTTCGGCGCCGGGCTTCTTGACGGTGAACTTCGACCCCGTGGGACGTACGGCGCCTGCGCCGGGGCGGGATATCTTCAGCGTCTTCCTCTGCGTGACGGACTGCCCTGCATCCGCCGGCGCGGCAGGGGCGGGAGCCGGAGCGGCGGCCGGGGCCGGAGCGGCGGAAGGCTGCCCGGAAAGATCCGCAGGGCGCTTGATGCGGATCGTCTTCATCGGGGCGGCCTCGGTCTTCACGGGGGCCACGCCGATCGCGTCGGAAAGCGAGATTCGCGCCGTGCGGGACTTCGACGCCTGCTTCTGGGCATCGGTCAGAGACTGGTCGGCTATGATGCCCGTCTTGTGGAGAATGGCCTGCTGTGGTATCTGCTGCGTGACGCCTTTGAGCTTCTGGGTGACGGTCTTGAGCTGCTCCATGGCGCCGCCGGCCGGGGCGGGCGCGGGGGCGGCGGCCGCAGGCTTGGCCGGCGTCAAGGATGGCTTTATCGCAGGCCTGAGCGCCGGCTTCGCGCCGCCGATCGTCGGCTTGCGGATGACGGGCTTGAGCTTCAGCGTGGAAGCGTGCGACGCCGTCGCCGAACCGAGCGGGTTGACCGCAGGCGGCTTTGGTGCGCTTATCGGGCTCAATTTCTCTTCTGCCATCGTCTACCTCCTTGTGCGTTGTGTCTTTTCCGTGTCGCTTGCGTCAGACGGACATGACCTCCGACTCCTTCGCCTTGAGCTCCGCGTCTATCTTCGCGATGCCGGCGTCGGTAGCCTTCTGTATCTTGTCCAGGGCCTGCTTGAGGTCGTCTTCGGAAATCTTCTTGTCCTTTTCGAGCTTCTTGGCCGCGTCGTTCGCGTCGCGGCGGACGTTGCGCATCGCGACCTTCTGTGCCTCGGCCTGGGTCTTGGCGACCTTGACGATCTCCTTGCGGCGCTCCTCGTTCAGCTCGGGAACGGTGATGCGCAGAACCTTGCCGTCGGTCTGGGGCGTGACGCCGAGGTTGGCGGCCAGGATGGCCTTGTTCATCTCGGCGAGGACCGTCGGATCGAACGGCGTTATCTTGATCTGGCGGGGCTCGGGGGTCGAGATCGTGCCGAGATTCTTGATCGGCGTGGGGCAGCCGTAGTAATCGACCTTGATGCCGTCGACCATCGCAGGGTTGGCCTTGCCGGTCCTGAGGCCGGCGAACTGGGCCTTGAGGGCGTCGAAGCTCTTCTGGATCTTCGCGTTTGCGTCGTTCAAAACTTCACTGACTGTTTCCATATGCTGTTCCTGGTGTGGATGTTGATGAATTCTTCAGTTTACCAAAGTGCCCGCGCCGGCGCCCTTCACTACGCGCTCAAGCGCGTCGCCGTCGAAAAAGTCGAATACGACTATCGGTATGGAATTGTCCATGCAAAGGGCGAATGCGGCGGAATCCATGACTTTCAGGCGCTTTTCGAGCGCCGTCTCGTATTTGAGAGTCGTGTATTTCTTCGCCTTGGGGTCTTTCTTCGGGTCCGCCGTGTATACGCCGTCGACATTCGTCGCCTTCAGAAGAGCTCCGGCGCCGATTTCGCACGCCCGCAGCGCAGCCGCGGAATCCGTCGAAAAATACGGGTTGCCCGTGCCGCCGGCGAAGATCACGACGCGCCCGGCCGCAAGATGCTCAAGCGCCCCGCGCCGCGAATAGGGCTCGGCCACGCCGACCGTCGGGAAGGATGTCATGACGCGCGCCGGCACGTCCGCCGACTCGAGCGCGTTCATCATGGCGAGGGCGTTTATGACGGTCGCGAGCATCCCCATCGAATCTCCGGTTACGCGATCGAAGCCTTTGCCCGCGCCGGCGAGCCCGCGGAAGATGTTGCCGCCGCCCAGAACGACGCCGACCTCCACCCCCATCCCGCGGATGTTTTTGATGCGCCCCGCCATGAAGGCGAGATGCGCCGGGTCGAGGCACTCGCCGGTCTCCCGGTTGCCGAGGGCCTCGCCCGACAGTTTCAGCAGTATCCTGCCGTACTTTATCCTGCTGTTTTTCCTCACGCGCAATATTATACAATTTCGCGGCGGATTAGGCAAGGGGCGGCTTATTTGTAGCCGATCTTTTTCAGGCGCGCGACGATGGACTTCTTCTCGTCCGCAGTGAGCGCCTTGAGAGGAACGCGGACCGTGCCGAGATCGACGCCCCAGACCGCGCACATGGCCTTGCCGGCCGCGACGCCGCCGTATTCGACGAGGATGTCGACGATGTCGCACACCTTCTTCATGCATTTCTCGCTCGTCTTGAGGTCGCCCTTCTTGACGGCGTCCCAGGCCTTGTAGTAGAGCCCGGCGGAGTAGTTGTAGGTCGAGCCGATCGCCGACTGCGCCCCGAGAGCCACCGCGCCCGAGAACCACTCGTCGATGCCCCATGTGATGTCGAACTTCCCGCCGCAGCACCTGAGGCAGCGCTGGAACATGTAGAGATCGGGATAGTTGAACTTGACGCCGGCGAGGTTGGGTATCTTTCCGTCGGCGGCCTCGAGGAACTTCTGCATGTCGAACGTCACGCCGCTCATCGAGGTGTGGTAGTAGTAGAAAGGAATCTTCTGCGCGAATTTGAGCGCCTCGTTGATGTAGTCGATGAGCCCCTGGATGGAGCCGGGGCGGAAGAAGCACGGCGGCACGATGGATGTCGCGTCCATTCCGCACTCCTGGGCGTGTCGGGCGAGCTCCTGCGTGTCGGGCAGCGAAAGGGAGCCCACGTGCGCGATGAGGAAGAGCTTGCCCTTCGCCGCCTTGACCCACGCGTCGAACACGGCCTTGCGCTCGCAGGTGGAGCAGTGGACGCCTTCGCCGGTCGTTCCGCTTACGTAGACGCCGGTCACCTTCTGCTTGATGAGCATCTCCGCCTGCTTCGGGATGACGTCCAGATTTACGCTGCCGTCAGGATTGAAGGCGGTGTGAGCCGCCGCGATTAGTCCCTTGAGTTTCTTGACTTTCATGACCCCTTTTCTCCTTAAGGAATTTCAACGGCGACCTCCGCCGTTTTGCCTTATTATAGCAAAAATTCCGCGCGTGCGGGGAAACTTTCTCCCGCGGAAGGCAAGTCGCCCGGGGAGGGAGGGAAATTTCTCCTTGAAATCGGCGTGGCGTCTATGGTACAATCCGTCCCGATCGTTCCGCTAAAGGCGACTCTCCGCGTGCGGGTGCACGGCAAGGAGGCCACGCCCCCGGCGGAAAAGCCTGTCCCGGGGATTGCATTCAATTGAAACTTGAACAGTCTGCCGCGCCTCTCGCCGAGGCACTGAACGCGCAGCGGATCAACCGCCTTGCGCATTTCGACGTTCCCGCCCACAAGGGAGGGCGCATGAATTCCGAATTGCCCGAGTACTTCGGCAAGCTTTGCATGGAACTGGACGTGAATTCCATGAAGCCTCTGGACAACCTCGGACATCCGGTATCGGTCATCAAGGACGCCCAGGCGCTCGCCGCGGACGCGTTCGGCGCGGACAGCGCCTTCTTCATGGTCAACGGCACGACATCCGCCGTGCAGACGATGATATGGGCCGCCACCGGACGCGGAGAGAAGATAATACTTCCGCGGAACGTGCACCGCAGCGCCATCAACGCCCTCGTCGTCAACGGCGCCGTGCCGGTGTACATCAACCCCGGCCAGGACAAAAAGCTCGGCATACCCCTGGGGATGCGCCTGGCGGACGTGCGCAAGGCCATTGCGGACCATCCGGACGCGAAGGCGATCCTCGTCAACAATCCGACGTACTACGGAATCTGCTCAGACCTCGAATCCATCGTCAAGCTGGCGCACGCCGCCGGCATGCTGGTCCTCGCGGACGAGGCGCACGGCACCCATTTCACCTTCCACGAGGACCTTCCCGTATCGGCGATGGCGGCGGGGGCCGACATGGCGGCGTGCTCCATACACAAGACGGGAGGCTCGCTGACGCAGAGCTCGATCCTCCTGACGCGCAAGCCCGTGAATCCGGACTACGTGCGGCAGATCATCACGCTCACCCAGTCCACGAGCGCGAACTACCTCCTGCTGTCCTCCCTCGACATCGCCCGCAGGCACCTGTTCTTCAAGGGCCGCGCGGCGTACCAGAAGACGATGGACTTCGCCGACTACGCGCGCGACGAGATAAACGAGCTCGGGGGATACCTGGCGTTCGGCCCCGAGCTCGTGGACGGAGACGCCGTGTTCGCGTTCGACCGCACGAAGCTGTCGGTCCACACGCGCAACATCGGGCTCGCGGGAATCGAAGTCTACGACCACCTGAGGGACGACTACGGAATCCAGATTGAATTCGGCGACGTCGGCAACCTCCTTGCCATACTCTCCGCCGGCGACCGGATGATGGACGTCGAGCGCCTCATATCGGCCCTTGCGGAGATAAAGCGCCTGCACGAGAGAAGCCCGGCCGGACTCTTCGACCATGAATACATCGACCCCGAGATCGCGATGGCCCCGCAGGACGCGTTCTACGCCGCAAAGCGCCGCGTGCCCATGACGGAGTCCGTCGGACTCGTCGCCGGCGAGTTCGTCATGAGCTACCCCCCGGGGATCCCGATCGTAGCCCCCGGGGAGCGCATAACGCCCGACATCCTCCAGCACATCCTGTTCGCCAAGGACAAGGGATGCTTCATGACGGGCACCGAGGACATGAACCTGGACTTCCTCCAGGTCGTGGCGTAAAGGAGAGGCAGGGAAATGCAGACCGAACTCTGGTACACAGACGAACACACGAAAGACGTGCGCTTCTCGATGAAGGTCTCCGAGCAGATCGCATCCAAGAAAAGCGCCGTGCAGCAGATCGACATACTCGACACGCCCGCGTACGGACGAGTCCTCGTCCTCGACGGGGGGCTGATGATCACCGAAAAAGACGAATTCATCTACCACGAGATGATAACGCACGTGCCGATGGCCGTCCATCCGAAGGTGAGGAACGTGCTGGTGATAGGCGGCGGAGACGGAGGAACGGTGCGCGAGCTGGTGAAGTACAAGTCGATCGAGACGATAGATCTCGTCGAAGTCGACAAGCAGGTCGTCCTCCTGGCGAAGAAGTACCTTCCTTTCACTTCCGGCAAGCTGAAAGACCGCCGCGTCAAAATATGGTTCGAGGAGGGCCTCAGATACGTACGCGGCAAAAAGGCCGAATACGACCTTATCATAGTGGACTCTTCCGACCCCTACGGACCCGCCGAGGGATTTTTCACGCGCGAGTTCTACGGAACATGCTTCAAGGCCCTGCGCGACGACGGCATTCTCATCAACCAGCACGAATCCCCCTTCTACGCCGCCCACCAGAAATCGGTTCGCGACGCCCACCGCCACATCGCGATGGAATTCCCCGTGTCCACCGTGTACCAGTGCCACATCCCGAGCTATCCGTCGGGCCACTGGCTCTTCGGCTTCGCGTCCAAGAAATACCATCCGATCGGGAATCTGGGCGAGCTCAGATGGAACAAGCTCAGGATTTCGACCCGCTACTACAACACCGCCCTGCACCGCGGCGCTTTCGCGCTGCCGAACTACGTGCTGGACATCCTCAAAGAGGGGGAAGGCTGATGGAACGTGCCGCAAGAGCCGAATTCATCGGGGCGAAAGGCGATTTCGGCGCCGCGAAAACGGTCCTTTTCGGCGCCGGGGCCGACTCGACGACATCCTACCGGCCGGGGACCCGTTTCGCCCCCGCGGCGATACGGGCGGAAAGCTACGGCATAGAGACGTACTCTCCGTACCAGGACAGGGACCTTGAAGACGCCGCGTTCTTCGATTCGGGCGACCTCGAGTTCCCGTTCGGCTCCCCGGCGAAGCAGCTTGACTTGATCGAGGAGAGGACGGCGCAGATCCTTGACGCCGGCAAGATACCGTTCATGATAGGCGGCGAGCACCTCGTCACTCTCGGCGCCGTGAGGGCCGCCGCGGCGAGGTTCCCGGACCTGCGGATCATCCATTTCGACGCCCACGCGGACCTCCGGGACGACTATCTCGGCGAAAAGCTGTCCCACGCGTCCGTCCTGCGCCGCTGCCACGACATTCTCGGCGACGGGAGGATATGGCAGTTCGGCATAAGGAGCGGAACGCGCGAAGAGTTCGCCTTCATGAAGGCGGGACGCGTGACGACCCAGCCCTTCAGCTGCTCGGACGCGAAAAACCTGTCGTTCCCGGAGGGGACGCCCGTCTATCTGACCATCGACATGGACGTTCTCGACCCTGCCGACTTCCCGGGAACCGGCACTCCCGAGGCGGGAGGGCTCCGCTACGACGAGCTCAGAAGCGCGGTGACCGGCATCCTCTCCAGGTTCAACGTGGTCGCGCTGGACAATGTGGAGCTCTCCCCTCCGCTGGACCCCGGCGGACGCTCCACGGCGCTCGCCTGCAAATTCATCCGCGAAGAGCTTCTCGCTCTTCCGTCCGGCCGCCAAATATGATATAATACGCGCCGTTTTCACGAGAAAGAAAGAAAGAAAATGCATCCTTACCGCACGCATACCTGCAATGAACTCCGCGCCTCGGACGCGGGCAAGACCGTAAAACTCTCCGGCTGGATGTTCCGCCTGCGCGACCATGGCGGAATCCTTTTCGTGGACCTCCGCGACCACTACGGCCTCACGCAGATTGTCGTACACCCTTCGCGCAGCTTCTTCGGCCTGGTCGAAAAGGCCCATCTGGAAAGCGTCATCACCGTGACGGGCGAGGTGAAGCTCCGCACGCCCGACACGATCAACCCCGACCTGCCGACCGGCGAAGTCGAAATCGAGGCGAACGAGCTCGTGATGGAGTCCGCCTCCGACGTGACGCCCCTCTACGTCCCCGACGAAAAGGCGGACGAATCGGAAGAGATGCGCCTGCAGTACCGCTTCCTCGACCTGCGCCGCGAAAAGCTGCACAACAACATAGTTCTCCGCTCGCAGGTCATCCGCTTCCTGCGCGAGCAGATGTGGGAGAAAGGCTTCAACGAATTCCAGACGCCCATCCTCACCGCCTCTTCGCCTGAGGGCGCGCGCGACTACCTCGTCCCTAGCCGCGTTCACCGCGGTATGTTCTACGCCCTCCCGCAGGCGCCGCAGATGTTCAAGCAGCTGCTGATGGTGTCGGGCTTCGACAAATACTTCCAGATCGCTCCGTGCTTCCGCGACGAGGCGGCGAGGGCCGACCGCTCCCCCGGCGAGTTCTACCAGCTCGACATCGAGATGTCCTATGCGACGCAGGACGAGATTTTCGCCGTCGTCGAGGATGTCGTCGGCAAGACCTTCAAGAAGTTTTCCGAATGGGAGTGCACGCCTGCGCCGTGGCCCAGGATCAAGTACCGCGACGCGATGATGGACTACGGTTCCGACAAGCCCGATCTGAGGAACCCCCTCAAGTGGATAAACATGTCGGACTTCTTCGCGAAGGCCGATTTCAAGGCGTTCGCCTCGTGCGTCGCGAACGGCGGCCTCGTCAAGGGCCTGCTCGTCAAGGGAATCGTCGGCGTCGAGGCGAGGACCTGGTTCGACAAGCGCGAGCACTTCGTCAAGGAGAACGGCGGCAAGGGCCTCGGCTACATCAGCTGGACGAAGGAGGGCGAGCTCAAGGGACCGATCGCGAAGTTCCTCTCCGCCGACCAGCTCGAGGAGATGAAGAAGCTC
>JAILJX010000049.1 GCA_024694365.1 Kiritimatiellia bacterium | reverse complement strand
CATGCGCGAGTTCAGAAATTCCGTGGCCGCCTACATCGCCGAATACAACGCCAAGAATTCGGCAGCAACCCCCTGAAAAAACAATGTCCGCGCATCATCTGCACGGACTGCCCGGTTCGATTTTGCCGAGCCGTACATTTGGTGGCCAAGGCCGGGATCGAACCGGCGACACACGGATTTTCAGTCTTTGTGGACGATATGCCAAAAATGCGCTCAAACCCCTTTATCTATTGGGCGAAACGCATTTCGCTTTTTTGGGCGAATATAATTTTTTGTATAATTGGTGGATTACCCCTTGCAATCGTCGCCCCGATATGATACAATACCAAACATCTACGGCAGATAGTGGCAATACGGGATTGCCCATGCCGCAGACGATAAAACGAACGGAGGCGCAATCATGTCACGTAAGAAGGACAAGAGAGCGAGAGCGAACGGCGACCGGGACGGCAACGGCAAAGCCCGCAGACGCAAGAACGGCACCGGGACACTGGAAAGGCGCGGCGACCGCTGGCTTGCCAGATACTACATCCACATTGACGGCGAACGCAAGCGCAAGACCAAGCTCCTATCGGCGCAGACCGTGGAGGAGGCCCGCGCCGAGCTTGCGGAGCTTTCCGCAGGCGGCGCCGTGTTCACCCGCGAGAGGGAATTGCAACGGGTGCATGATGAGCTTGCGGGCATAGACACGGCGGCGAGGGCGCAGGCCGAAGAGAAGGCCAAGGCCGACGCCGAGCGCAAGGCCCAAGAGCGGGACGCCAAGGCGATCGCCATCGCGGACGCCTTCCCCTTCTACGAGCAGAGCAAGAAACGGCCCGATTCGGGAGATACCACTTTGGCCGGGTATAGAGGGCAATACGCCATCTTTGCCGAATGGGTGCGGACATACCGCCCTCAATGCGTCAAGATGCGCGACTTCACGCCCGAAATGGCCGAGGCTTTTATCGACCACATCGAGAAGGCCCGCAGCAGAAACACCCGCAACAAGTACTTGATATTTCTGCGGACTTTCTGGCGCGTCCTGCGCTGGCACCCCGATTCCCAACTCACCATCGACCCTTGGGACGGCATACGGACATTGACGCAAGCCCCCGACGAGGTAGCGCACAAAGAACTCACGGCGGACGAACTCGCCCGGATCGGCGCGGTCATCGGCTCCGAGGATATGCGCGAGGCGCTTTCCGTCACCCTAAAGCCGAGCGACGGGCGCAAGGCGGCGAAAGTCATCGACCTGCGCCGGGAGCTTGCTAAGCTCCTAGCCATAGGCATATATACGGGCCTGCGCCTTGGGGATTGCGCCACACTCGATTGGGGATGCGTTGACATGGTGCGCGGCATCATCGACACCGAGCCGAGAAAGACGGCGAGAAAATACAAGCGGCGAGTCATAATCCCGATTCACCCGACATTGGGCGCAATCCTCGCGGCGACACCCGCCGAGGCGAGAGCGGGATATGTTCTCCCGACCCTTGCGGAGATATACCTAGAGCATGAGCCGTCTATGATTACCAACCGGGTGCAAGCCATCCTCACGGCGGCGGGCATAAAGACCACGACCAAGGCGGTGAACGGCGAGAAGGCGCGAACCCTCGCGGGCTTCCACTCCCTGCGGCATACATTCGCCTCGATAATGCTCAATGCGGGCGTTCAATACGCCTATGTGGAAAAGATGCTTGCCCATTCCAAGGAGAGCATGACGGGGCATTACTTCCACGAAAACGCCGCATCGCTCGCGGAGGCAATAGCCACACTTCCCGCCGTTTCCGCCTTGGCGGACGGCGCAGGAGCCGCGCAGGAGGCTCTAGACGCCCTTCCCGCCCCGACGCAGGCAAACACCCTCACGGACGGCGAGAGCGCCGCAGAGAGCCGTTTTCGCGCGTTCTGCGAGGCTTGGGACGCCCTAGCGACCGAGGATGAGCGCGAACGGGCGAAAGACTACATGCAGCAGCATTGAAAAGGAGGCCAAGACCATGACAAAGGCACAAAAGGAGCTAGTCGACATTCTGCGCAAGAGCGCCGAATATGCGAACGGGATAGCCGACCGCAAACCTTGCGAGCTCAACGCGGATTTGCTGGAGGCCGCAATCGACTTTGCGGGTGCGCCGTACATGAGGCGCGACCTATTCGACGCGGCTAGATTTTCCATTCCGGAGAGCCTGCAAAAGCCTTTTGACGGCCTGCAGGCGGCGATCGAAAAGTACCATACCCAATTGAAATCTGGAGTGTGCGAAGAAGAAAACGCCAGACTTTTGGCCGACAGTCTAACGCGCATGGCCGATTGTATCGAGGCCCCCGCTCCGCAAGTCAATCACTCCGAAAACCCTGCTCCACAAGCCAATCATACCGAGGGCCTTACATCACAAGCCAATCATACCGAGAGCCTTTCGCCGCATGAAACAAAGATGGTTAATGAGATAGTGGAAGGGACGCTTAAAGGCATGAAGGATATGTCCTCCAAAGTGACGGCGATCTACAAAAGCACCAAGCGCATAGAAGCGGGGGAGGCTGCGCCGCCGACTAAAATTGGAGCGCCAACCAAAGATCCGGGCGCGGTGCAGAGGCTGGCCGTCATAAAGTATGCTGCAGAACACCTACGCGAACACAAAACCGACTATTCCGCCCAAGTCTTTAGGACATGGGAAGGCGGCCAAAGGTATGACAACCCCGACTCTTTAAGGATTGGCGTCGACAACCTCCTCAAGGCTAACGGCTTGCCGGATTTGCCGACCGCAAAAACCGACGATAAAGAAGCCGAGCGGGTGCAAGCCAAGTATCGCATATTCTTGACCGAATGGGGGAAAAAACCCCGCTAGTTTTTTCGACTATTTTCCCCTTCCGTTTCTCTTGTGCGGCCCCCGATTTTCGGGGGCCTTTCTTCTTTTCGCCGCCCATCTCCCCGAAAAAACATTTTTTCGACGCGGGATAATACTCGCGTTGCAAGGGAAACTCCCGGCGGCGGCTTGGCCGCAGGCGCGACCAGACGCCGAGAGCCCGGCAAACGAAAGGAATCACGCACATGATGCAGTCCACAAAAACGGCGGCGCGGGCTATTTTCAGCACCGACCCGACCATCAGCGAGGCGGCCATCGTCGCCGCCCTCGACATACTCGACGGGAAAATGCCCACGGAAACAAAGAGCGGCCTTGATCGCCTGCTCACCGCAAAGGAGGTTGCTGCGCTCCTCAACCGCACGACAAAAACCATCCGCGAACTCGCCAAAGCCGGGAAGATTCGCGCCGTTTACACTGGCATGGGCGAGCGGGCCGCTGGCTACTCCGCGGCGTCCGTTCGCGCCCTTCTCGCCGGCCGCTCCGCGGAGGCGGCAGCATGAAGCGCGCCCGCACGACATTGGCGCGGCCCTCCGCAGGCTCCGCCGCTCCGCTCGTCCACGCCTCGACCGGGCCTGCGGCGCAACTCGTCACGGCCCGCGCCGACATCATGAGCGCCCCCGCCGTGAGAGGTGCAGGACACAAGCGCGTCAGCCCTTCCGCCTCCGCCCCGACTTCCCCCGGCGGATTCAAGGAGAAGACAGACCCGAATGCGCCCGCCGCCGTGGACGACAACTTCAAGGTGTTCAAGGACGGCAAGGGCAACTGGGAAGTCCGCGCAGGCGACGGAAAGACGGTTCTCAAGCGCGGCAACCAAAGTGAGATGGACGCCATCATAAAGCGCGGGGGTGCTGGCGGTACTCTCAATGCCCACGACCGCGCCCTCTACCGCCGTGCGACGGGCTGGAGGAGCGAGGAGCAGAAGGCCCAGGATGCCGCCGCGCTCAAGCGCCAGCAGCAACTCGACGATGCCGCCGCCGCCGAACAGCGCAAGATGGCGGCGGAACAGCGCAAGAAGGAGGAGGCCGAAAGGCTCAACGACGAATGGAACTCCCGCTACGGAGTCGACAAAGGCGTCCGTCTCTCCGACGGCGAACGCAAGGGCATCGAGTCGGACGAACTCAAGTGGGGTTATACCGACGGCGTTTTCCGCGGGAAGCTGGCGGACGCCAAGGACGAGTACGATTTCTACAAACAGGCTTACGCCGAACACGAGAACGACTTTAACAAAGACAAGCTCGACAAGGCGGCGAAAGCCCTGCGCGAAGCGCGGAGGGAGGCGAAGACGCAGAAGCGCGGGATCTACAGGAACCCCGATTACAAGACCCGCGAGCAGGAGGAGGCCGAAAGGCTCAACAATCAGCGCAATTCCCGCTACGGAATACCCGCCGGCGAGCATCTCTCCGACAGCGAATGGAAGGACATCGAGTCGGGCAGGAAGAAGTGGAGTTCGGCACTGCGCAAGCTCGTCAACAACCCCAACTACGTCTCCCCCGAAGAAAAGCGGGAGGAGGAGCGCCGCCGCGCCGAGAAGGCGGAGGTGGACGCGTGGTACGAGGCGCATCAGATTCCGAGAGGCGTGGGCCTGTCCAAGGTGCAGAGAGACCAGATAGACAGGGGCGAAATGGAGTATGTCCTCACCCCCGCCGCCCAGGCAAAGCTGAAAGACTACGAGGACAGCTGGAACAAATGGCAGGACATAGGGTACGGCGAGGATTCCGAAGAAGGCCAGATGGCCATAGCACTGATAGAGGGCGTCAAGAGCAACCCGTCCAATTACGTGTATCAGCGCAAGCAGGGCGATCGCACCGTGGCCGAAGACATCAACGCGGCCAGGAATAACGGCGGCTACGGGAGGAAGGCGAACGGCGAACTGTATCGGGTGCCCGGCATGGGCGGCGGCGAGACGGAGCAGGAGAGGGAAAGAGCCCGGATGAAGTTCTATTCCGGACTTTTGACCCGAACCATGCCTGTATTTGACCCGTCCGGGACAAGAACCGGCGACCGGCCCCTCACCTCCGAAGAGATAAAGAATTACATGGCCGCCTACGACAACTATCAGCCCCTCGCTTCTCCGTCCGCGTCCGACGAGCCCGTCGACGAGGCGGAACCCGCCGCAGAGCAGCCGGGCGCCAACGTGGGGTTTGTGCTGGGAGCCCGCAATCTCAAGCCGGGCGCAGGCGCCCAGTCCGCGGCGGAACCCAAGGCGAAAGACAACCCCTACGGCTCGGGCGGCGGCGACGACTGGAAAATCAAGACAAAGCAGGAGCCGCCCTTGTTCGCAACGCCTGCGAGCGACCTCGACGACTACATTAGGGGGGCCGCTCATGAGTGATTGCTCCGACACGACTTGCCGCAACTGCCGCGCCTTTGAGCCGCGAATTTTCGAGGGCAAGAAGGTCATCGACGGCTACTGCCGCCACTATCCGCCGAGGCCACAGGCCCCCGACAACATCGAAGGAGACCATACCCCGCTTTGGCCGATTGTCGAGGTGGACGATTGGTGCTTGGTTGGCTTCCGCTCTAAACATCTACAATCTATTGACTGAAAGGAATTTTCCTATGCGAACCATAACTTTGCGCGAACCGCGTTATAACAGAAACCTTAAGCGAGCCCACATCCTGCGGGCGCTCGTCAAGCGGCATTGCGAAACGCCGAGGCGCACCCCCGCAAAGACTGGAGGCCGCGCATGAGCGAATGGATCAACTCCATCAGCGGTGAAGTCGAAATCCCCGTCTTGGAGGCCGACGACCTCGACGACAATGGACGGGTTAAATCTGTAGTCGAAGAGCGGGCGCGAGAGGCCCGGCGCGAGGCGGCGAGGCGCGAACGCTACGGGGCCATCTACCAAGCCGCCAGCCTTGTCGCCTCGCGTCAGCACGCCAATGACGGCGAAGCGCCGCACCCTATCGAGCCGTACACGGTCATGAGCTTCAGCGACATAATCGACAAGCCGCTCGCACCGCCCGTGTTCGCATGGGGAGGCGTCACGCTCGACAATGCGGAAGTATGCGAGCTGATCGGCCCGCCCGGACTTGGCAAGAGCCGCTTCATGTTAAATGTAGCCATCGCGCAGATACTTGGCCGACCATATCCAAGCGAGGACTACAAGCAGGCCGACAAGCCGCTCAAATGGCTGTTCCTGGGCACAGAAAATTCCCTGCGAAGGTGGAAAGCCGACGCCGAGAGAATATCGGCAACGCTCACCCCGGAAGAGCGATGGACGCTTGGCGAGCATCTATTGCTCCCGACGCCCGACAAGGACGGCGACACCGACATGATTCTGGATGACGATTCCTGCAACCGCTTCAAATTGCAACTCACCATCTTGGAACATTCGCCCGACGTTGTAGTTTTCGACCCGTGGGGCGACCTATGCCCGGACGAGCTAAAGGACGAGGTGCAACGGCGGACGATGAGGACGATACGCGATGCGGCGCGGTGCGGCTTGGACGATGAGGGACGGCAAAAGAAGAATGTCGCCGTATTCATACTGAATCATTCGCGCATGGGCAACGAGACATTCGCCAAGGCCAGAAGCGAAGCCGGGAACTTCGGCCGAAACTCCAAAGCCATCTTCTCGCAGGTGCGCAACGTGTTCAACCTGCGGCCCACGCCGGAGACCGCCGACCCGAGCGCGTTCGGATCGGAGATTGAAATCATCCACGCGAAGCACAACAACGGCCCCGCAATCCCGCCGAGCGCGGTATGCCTCGACCCCGAAACAATGCTATACAATCCAATCCCCGGTTTCGACCATGAGGCCGCGCAGGAGAAGTGGGATTCTATGTCCACGAAGCGCCGAGGAGGAGGCGCGGCGGACAAGGAGAAGCGGGACGCCGAGAAATACGAGACCGAGCAACGGCGGCTTGCCGACGCGCTGGCGGCGGTCATCGAGAAGATACACGGCTACTGCAATTCGACGACATTCCACGACGAAATGGAACGGGCATCAAAGCTCTCATCGGACAAGGTGCGAAAGTATGTTGAGGCAAGGATTGCAGACGGCACACTCATTCAGCAACCCGAATTGGAGCGCGACCCCAAGACGGGAGGCACGAAGAAGCGGGCCAAGAAATCGGGAGGCTGCAAGTACATCGGGACGCCCGAAGCAATCGGCAGGTATCTATCGAACTTCAACACGCTTCCCGTGTGAGCCGTTTATATTTTATATTTTCTACTTTTGCGGAAAGCACTGAAAATAGAAACTATAAAAGCATATTTATATTTTATGTTTTCTCTGCGCTCCCCTTTAGGGGGCGCAGAAATAGAAAACTTAAAAATAATGCTGGCCGCTCTTGCAAGTGGTATCAGAACAATCATAAAGCCTCGCGCGCGTGTCGCCTCGCCCTCAACCTATCCTCTCCGCCCTTGCCATCATCCGCCGATTGTGGTATCATATCCCCCGTGACGGCCAAGGAGGTAAGAAGCCGAGACCGCCGCGAACATCAACACGGGAGCAAAAACCGATTTTCCCGCTCTTTGAGGGCCTGCCAATCCCGTTGGCACTTCTTACCCCTCATCGAGCGGGATTTTTCATGGAGCAACCATCATGAGAACGAGAAGCACGAAGCGGGCGCGGGAAGCCGCCGCCCGGATAGCAAAGGCGAACGGGACAACCACGAATGCGACGAAGGGAGGCTTGTACCCGCCCGAGGTGGAGGCGGAAATAAGCCGCTTCGCCGCCAAGCGGGGCACGACCCCCGCCGAGGTCAAGGCGAGATTCAACCGCCTTTACACCGGGCGAAGCATCGCGCCGGGAGCGCGGCGCATATTCACGGCGACCCCCGCGCCGACCGATAGGGAAGCGCAACGCGTCGAGCGCTGGCGCAAGCACATTTCCGATTGGCTGGCGAAAATGTCCGGCGGTCACCATGAGCTTGGGGCAACCGCCCGCGCCGAGATCGAGCGCATCGAGGGCAAGCCACTTGCCGAGATCGTCTTGGAGCAGATGAAGGCCGAGCGCGGCATCGACCCCGCCCCCGCGCCCGATTCAATGGCGGCATACTACCGCCGCGCCGACGAGTATGCCGAGGGATGCTGCACGCGGTCAAGAAACGTCCACGAGCGCGATAGGTGCCAACGCGCCGTTGGGTATGTCGTCTCGACGCACGTCCGCCCCGGATTGCTCACGCCTGAGCAGGAGGCCGCTTGGATCCGCTCATACTACCGCAAAGGCGACCGGGGCACACGCGCCGCCGAAGATAGAGCCCTTGTTGCGGGGGTGAGGGCCGTCATGGACTAGGCGCGAAAATAGCAAACCCAATTTTTGGGGCGCAATTTTTCGGCATACCCCCCTATCCAAAAAGTAGGGGGGTGGTTTTTGGGTAATTTTTTTCGGCTCATGCGAAAGCGCGGGGTATCATAGGGGTGTCACGGCCCAAAGGCCCGGGGGGTGTGGTAAAGAAAATTCGGGGATTGCCTGCGGGACGCCTTCGCCGCCCTTCCAGGCTCCCCGCCCGCTCCCCGCCCTGCGCCGGGCCTGCGGTGGCAGCTGGTGTCTGGTGGATAATTGGTGGATAATTGGCGGTGTAATCCCCGTTGTATTTTTGGCTAGTGGATAGTTGGTGGATAATTGGTGGATTACCCCTTGGGATTATTTGCAGAAATGGGCGAACGGCAAGAAACACGGCAAAGCACCCCAAAACATAGCATATCTACGCAAAATAACGCAAAAACCCGCTTGCGGCGGGCTTTATCTTGGGGTATGAGTGGTGGCCAAGGCCGGGATCGAACCGGCGACACACGGATTTTCAGTCCGTTGCTCTACCAACTGAGCTACCTAGCCACAAGCATCGGTTGAAATGGTAGGAGCGCAGGGATTCGAACCCTGGACCCAGTGATTAAGAGTCACTTGCTCTACCAGCTGAGCTACGCTCCCATTTCACTGTTCCGGATGTTGGAGCGAGCTAAGGGACTCGAACCCTCGACAACCACCTTGGCAAGGTGGCACTCTACCAACTGAGTTAAGCTCGCCTGTTACCCGAAAACGGTGCATAGTATATCATAATCTCCGCCGGCTTGACAAGGGGGTTTTTGAAAAAAATTTCAGTCTCCGGAAAGCGCCCCTTCAGCCGCGTCCGCGCGCCTTACGCACGGAGTCGGCGGCATCGAGGAATCTGCGGGCCTTGGCCGTAAGAACCGAAAGACCGAATGCCTTGACCGTCTCCCTGTACAGCGCATCCCTGTCGCATTCGCCGAAATCGCGCAGAACGGCATCCATGGCGTTCGCGATCTCCTCGAGCGGGATTTCGTCCAGAGCGCGCCTGGACTCCGGGTCGCCAGATGCCGTCCTGTACCCTTCATAGGCCGACGGGTCCATGCCGGGCGCCCAATATGCGTTCCCGGAAGGATGATGCGTAACCGTGCAGCCGGCAGGCATGCACGCGTCCAGCACCTTCGCGGCGTTCTCCGTTATGCGCGTGACGCCCCAGGCATTCGCGATGCGCCTGCGCAACAGCCCTTCGCAGACGGGAGACTCCGCCGCCAGAACAGCTTTCGCCACAGCGGCGATCTCCCGCCGCGCCGCCGGATCGTAGAAGCGTGCATGCTCGCGCACCGCGCCGCCCGTCCACGGCCTGTATGCGCAAGCCGCGTCGCCGGCGGTCTGCGGAGCGGGCGAGGATGGTCCGTCGGCTTCGGGAAGCTCCTCCGGCTCGGGCTCCTTCTCCCCCCGCAATATCGAATTTATCCTGGCGAGAAGCCTCTCCTCGGACCGCTTGCGGTCGTACGCCCAATCGAGGCTCCACACTCGGCACATGTTCCAGCCGAGCCCCTTCAAAACGCCGGCCCTGTTCACGTCCCTGTCCTGCGCGGTGCGCTGTCCGGCGTAGGAGGGTCCGTCGCACTCCACGCCCAGGATGTACCTCCCGGGGCATGAAGGGTCGCACACGGCGACATCGATCCGGTGCTTGGAACACCCGACGTTCCTCTCGACCCTGAAGCCTTTCGACTCCAGGAAGCCGGCGACCGCGCCGGCGAAGCCGTCGGCGCAATCGACGGCACCGGCCGTCCTGCCGGCGGAGGGTCCGCGTTCGGCATATTCGAGAAAAGCCTTCAGATGTTCCGCGCCGACGGATTTGGTGCGGCCATCCTCGCCGGCGTCGATCTGTGTTGAATGGACGGACGAAAAGACGACCACCTGCTCCCGGGCCCTCGTCACCGCGACATTGAGCCGTCTCTCCCCGCCGGAGCGGTTTAGCGGACCGAAGTTCATGGCGAATCTGCCGTCCTCGTCCGGAGCGAATCCCACCGAGAAAAGTATGACGTCGCTTTCGTCGCCCTGGACGTTCTCCAGGTTCTTGACGAAATACGCGCCCGGGCCCTCCTCGGGGAGAAGTCTTTCGATTTCGGGATCCTCGGCCCGGCGCTCTTCGATCATCGTGCGGATGAGCGCCTGCTGAGGCATGCTGAACGTAACGACGCCCACGGACCGCCGGACGTAGCCGGGCTTCTTCACCTCGCTGCAGATGTAATCGACCAGCGCCGCAGCCTCCGCCCTGTTGACCTTGGGTCCCCTTCCCGCCTTCTCGCAGAATCCGCCGTCCACGAACATGAATTTCACCCCGAGCCTGGGCGAACCGGAGGCCGCCGGGAAGGTGCAGAGCTTGTTCGCGTAGTAGCGGCCGTTGCTGAACGCAATGAGCGATTCGTGCCGGCTGCGGTAGTGCCAGTCGAGGTATGTGGAGAAGACCCCTGCGACGAGGCACTCGTCGAGAATGCTTTCCTGGTCGGCTATCTCGCAGTCGTCAAGATCCTCCTCCGCATCGCCCTTCATGAAGAAGTTCGTCGGCGGCATCTGCTTGGGGTCTCCGACGACGACAAGCTGCTTCCCGCGCGCGATGACGCCGATGGCGTCCCACACGGGTATCTGCGACGCTTCGTCGAACACGACAAGATCGAAAGGTGCGGAATCCACCGGGAGATACTGCGCCACCGAAAGCGGACTCATCAGGAAGCACGGCTTGAGCGCGGGAATGAGCGTCGTGGACTCGGCCAGCATCTGCCGGACGGCCTTTTGGCGGGTCTTCTTCTCGCATTCGCGCTTCAGCATGCCGAGTTCGGTCCCGTCGGGGCAAGGTCCGCCCCTCCTGCGCGGCAGCGCCGCCGCGAGCTTCGCGAACACGGCCCTTTTCGCGAGAGCGGTCCATCTCCTGTCCAGCGCGCGGAACCTCTCGATCCTCTCCTCATGGTTGAGGCCCGTGAATTCCGCCAGGACAGGGATCTTGGCGACAATCCCCTCCAGCATCTTCGCGGCGTAGGAGTCGTCAAAGACCTCCGCTGCATCCATGGCGCCGTCGTCGTTTGCGACGATGTAATCCGCGAACGCGCCAACGCCAAGCCCCTTCGCGCGCGACAGCGTATTGCGGTAGCGGATGACGCCTCTCAGATCATCCATGCCGGAAAGCAGCGCGGCGCACGCTTCGGCAGTCTCACGCAAGCCGTCCGCGAGAGACTTTTCGTCGGCGAACTCCATGAAGGCGGCGCGTTTGGAGAGATGCTCTTCGCGAAGGCCGGCGAACGTCTCCGCCGACTCCTTCAGCGCAGCGGGGACCGCGACGCGCTCCACCGTTTCGCATCCCGATTTCTCCCTGTACGCCTTCTCAAGCTCCAGGTACTCGCGCATCGCGTCGAGATCGGCCTTCAGACCTGCCACGGTGAGCTTCTCCGCCCCGGTCTTGACGATGGACGAAAGCTCCTTCAGCAGAGCCCTGTTCCTGAAAAACCTCAAAACGAAGAATGACCTGCGGTTGTCCCTCATCCTGCGGGCAAGTCCGTCCAGATCCAACTCCTTGAGAGTCTCCAGCCTGTAGCGGGAAAGCCTCCCCTCGAGGCGCGAAAGCGCGTCCGACGCCTCCAGCAGCCATGCGAGCCGTTTCGCGTCCCTCCCGTCCCCGCCGGTCCCGATGATTGAGCCGGGGATCGTTTCGCGCGCGGAAACCCTGCCGGCGAGATCGGCCAGCTCCCTGACGCCCCGAGCGGAGAGATCGGCGGACATCCCAAACCTGCCGGCGAGATCCTCGATCGCCGGAATCAGCGCCTCGATCGATCCTGCGAGCGCCTCGGCGGACGCCTTGAGCCGTCTTTCGGCCACAGGCGACCACGCGTCGAGCTTGAGCGCAGGCATCGTTTTCAGGGCCTCCTCCGAAACCGACCTGAAAGCGTTGAGCAGATCGATCGCCGTCTGGCGCGAATCCATGTATGAGGCCCTGGTCTGCGTCAGGCAATCCGCGCCGATCAGCTCCGGACGGGCCTCGCCGCCGTGTCCTATCGCCCTCGAGAAGCATCCGTACGCCGTCAGCCCGTTCGGCCACTCCCTGTGAAGCGCTTCGACGTAGCGGTCGAGCTCGAGGCGGCATTTGGAGATGTCGGCGGCGACACGATCCCATTCGGCCGGCATGGCCGTCTCGGGAACGTCCAGAGCCTCCTTTATCTGCGCGTAGAATCTGCGCTTCTCCGTCTTGTTGGAGTGGAGCTCGAGGCAGAACGGAGTAAGCCCTATCCTGTCAAGCCTCTCGCGCACGACGTCCAGGGCGGCCTTCTTCTCCGAGACGAAGAGGACCCTGCGCCCTTTCGCGAGGTTGTGGGCGATCATGTTGGTGATCGTCTGGGATTTTCCCGTTCCGGGCGGACCGTGCAGAACGAACGTCTTGCCCATCTCCGAATACAGGACCGCCGCCAGCTGCGAAGAGTCCGCGCTTACGGGGCAGTACAGCTCGCCGGGCCGGACATGGTCCGCCACTTCATCGGGACGGAAAACCTCGATTCCGTCGTCGAAATCGCCGCCTCCGCCGACAAGATGGTTGACGAGGGGATTTCGCCGGAGGTCCTCGGCGCGGTCGGTCATGTCTCGCCACATGACGAATTTTCCGAACGAGAAGCATCCCGCGACGGCTTCTTCAACGACCTCCCAGCCTTCCCTGTTCTCTATCGCCTTCCTTATTATGCGCAGTATCGTGCCTACATCCACGCCCGAGCCGTCCGTAGGCAGAGGATCGAGACCGGGGATCGACATGTGAAACTGCGTGCGCAGAAACTCGATCAGCGTCGCGTTTATGGTCGTATCCTCGTCGAGCCTGTACATCTTCACGCCTTCGGCCATCGATGCGCGCTCGAGCCTGACGGGCACCATCAATATCGGCGCGCGATAGCTCTTGCGCCCCGCCCCGTCGCCCGGCTCCATCCACTGCAGAAGGCCTATCGCCAGGAAAAGCGTGTTGACGCCGCTCTCCTCCAACTCCGTCTTCGAGCCGTGGTAGAGGTCCGACAGGCGCTTCTTCAGCTCCTTGGGCGGCATGGCGACGCAGAGCCTGTGATGCGCAAGTTCGGAATTGAACAGCTCCCTCTCCTTTTCCGGGGCAAGCCTGCCCTCGGCGATGTCTTCGAGAGCCTTCGCGCCGAGGGACTCCTCGACCGACCTCACCGTTATCATTTCGTCGGCGGCGATGCGGTCTTCGAGGGCTGCGATGTCCGGGCAGAGGAACCGCAGCACCTGTTTCGATCTGGCGGGGATGTTGAGCAGCCTGTTCCTTGCCGTGAAATCGAGCAGCCTCTGCGTCCACTTCTCGATCCTCCCGCGCGCCCGCTCCGCCTTGGAGAGCGCCTCGAGGTCTATACCGCCTTGGACGTCCCTGACACCGTCCACGCCGGACTCTGCGACGTCGCGGCCCTGCGAAACGTAGTCCGAAGGGAATCCGCCGCCGAGCGACAGCGGCAGTATGCCGTTCTCGCGGCTTCTCACGACATCGATCGCCATCGTGAAATCCTCTTCGCGGTTCAGCCTGGCCCTGCCGGCGCGCTCGGCGTCGTTGAACGGGGCGTCGCCGGTCGCCATCGTCGTCTCCACCGCTACGAATTCGTCGAGATCGGCGCGCTTGCGCATCGTCTGCAGGCTTCGCGTCACCACCTCGTCCATGGTGTCGTCCTCCAGATGGCAGCCTGCGTAGCAATGATCCTTCTCCAGCATCAGCACGGGATGAAGCTGGCATTTCTCCATGACCGCGGCAAAAAGAAGGGACGTCTCTATGCATGTCGCGATCTTGTATTTCGCGATCTCGTCCGGAAGGCGCAGTCTCTGTCCTGGCGTTCCGTAGGAGGCCGGCGGGTTGCCGTAGCATATGCCGCGCTTCTGGATCGCCCGGTATATCGCGGCGCACATCTCAAGAACGCGCTTGCGTCCTCCCTGATACCCCTCGAGGGACGGGGAGCCGGTCGCCTTCCCGATCTCTACGGCCGCCTCGGCCTGGAGCTCGTCCACGAGCTGGGCGTTCGGCAGGACGAACGCGCAAAGAAGCTCGGGATAGGCCGCCGACCACACATGCTGGCCGGCCGCAAGCGCCGCGACCGGATATTCCCTGAGGCAGATCTCCTCCCCTCCGGACGAAACGGCGACGAAGACGGAAGCGTTCAGGGTGTCGCGCAGTTCCGCAAGCATCCCCTGGTTTATGCGCACGGACGGATCGCGCCTCCCGCAGCTTCCGCCGGGAGGGATTTCCCCGAACGAAAATTCGCAGGGAATCACGACCCCGGCGTCAGACCGGATGGAGCAGGCGACGTCCGCGAGCGGCGAGGCGGAAAGATTGGAAATCCTGAGGTTGCGCGCGAACGGCAGACCGTTCTGGATGAACGCGAGATTGACGAACGGGGCCACCTCGAGAGAGACGTCTATTTTCGCTGCGCTTTCCATATGTGCCCTACATTATACCATTTTTCCCCCTCCATGTCTTCCCGCCCGCCGATGCGGCGGGCTTCGCATCCGTTCAGGTCCGCAGCCATTGACCTGCGCGGCCCGGCATGCTACAATATCCCCATGAAACCCGGGAAAAAGACACTGCTCGCCGCCGCATTTTCCGCGCTGGCGCTTCTGGGAGCCTGGATTTTCGTGCGCTCCGAAGCCGACAGGATACGGGAGCGCTTCGACAAGGCGGCGGAACTTTTGCGCCGCGAGGCGGACGACACGTCCATGGAAGTCCTCGCGAAAGCGGAAAAGCTCTCAGGCTTCATGGTTCCGGAAGGCTTCACCATAGGCGTCAAGGACCATGGATCCGTGAAGTTCGGCAGCAGAGGCGATGCGACAAGGATGATACTGGCCGTGACGGAAGGAAGCAACGCAGCAATCCGCATATCGTTCGGCGATCTGGAGATAATCACCGAAGGCAGCGAAGCGTTCGTCAAGGGCACGGTGGACTGCTCCGGAAGCGATCCGTCTTTCGCGCTTCCGCCTCCTTTGAAGCGCGCTTTCTCCGCCAGGCTTGTAAAGGAGGACGGCGAGTGGCTCTTCTCCACGATCGCCGTGGAATAGCGGGCCTCCCCGCCGCCGGCCTCACTTCCGGCCGGAAGCGAACGGCGAGGTCTCCATGTTCCCGTTCACGTCGATCGTCACCGACCAGCTGAACTTCACGGGCAGGTCGTCAGGGCTCGAATAGTCAATCTTCACGGAGCCGCTCTTCGCGTCCTTCGATATCGAGTAGTTGACGACCGAATGCTCGGTGGAGTAGACGCCCATATCGACAAGACGCCGCTTCATCACCGAAAGCCCGGACTGCGACAGGCAGAAAAGCGCGATGTTCGCCTGGCGCGCATGGGCCTTGCCGCAGAGTTCTCCGACTTTCTCCGAGACGATCTTCGCGTTGCCCATGAGCTCGGGCGTCGCATTCACCCTGCATTCCGTGCCGTCGGGGAACTTCACCCCGAAGAAGACGCTGTCGGGCCGAAGAAGCGGCTCGTCGTCGTGCACCTTCCCGTTCCTGTCGATCGTCGAGTAGTTGTAGCTGCGCACAAGATCGATCTCGGCCTGGTTCTTGCCGCCGACATTGTGGTCGGACAGCCCATAGGAATAGTTCACCGAATACTTAGGCAGAGGCGGCATCGCCTTGCCGTCGTACGCCGCGATCGCCTCCTTGGCCGGGCATCCGGTGCGCTCCATGATGTCCCTGGCGGCCCATGCGCTGTTGGGGGAGTCCTCGTAGGCCTCTCTGAGTTCGTCGTCGATCCTGTCGCTGATCCTCTTCAGCATCTCGTTGTCGCAGGGACCCTGCATCTTCTTCGCCTCCGGGAAGCACACGTTGATGATGTCCCTGTCGCTCGCCAGCCTACCCATCAGCTCCAGCTCCGGGAGGTTCTTCAGGATTCTGCCGAGCAGAAGCTGCGGGCAGTCGACCCTGACCTTGTACGCATTGCCGCCCTTGGTGGTTTCGGCGATGTCCTTCGCCTCGTCCAATGTCTTCGCGACCCTGGTGAACCTGTCGAAGATGTCGTAGATCACCTGGCGCTTCTCCGGGGGGACGGCGAACAGGCTGCCGAGTGTCGCGTTGATGTAGCCGGCGTTGGCATACCTTACGGCCCGGTTTTTGTCGACCGCGAAAATCTCTTTCCCGGCGTGCTCGAGATCGACGCTCGCGTCGACGGCGATATCTTCGAAGACGAGAGCCTCGAGGCCGGCGACATGCCCCTTGGACGCGAGAATGCTGGAGGTCGCGTTGGCTTCGTCTACGGATCTGCACTTCGACAAATCCATGTCCGCGCCTTTGCGGTGCGCGTTGTAGCTGTCGCGGAGCGCGGAGAACCAATCCCGGAATTCGCCGATGAGCCTGAGACCGGAGGCGAAGTTCCCGGCGCTCTCCATGAACCTGCCGCCGTACTCGAAAAGACGGCTCTCCTCCGAGCCGCGCGTCAGCAGCCTCGCTATGGCCGCCTCCTCGTCGATTCCGCGCGTCTCGGCGATGAACTTCACGGCCTTGGCCACCTTCGGGAGCTCGGCCTCGACAAAGCCGCCGGCGAGCGCCGCAGCCTTGACGGCGGGAGCCATCTCGACGGGCGGCGCGGCCTTGG
>JAILJX010000013.1 GCA_024694365.1 Kiritimatiellia bacterium | reverse complement strand
CCGAACACGCCGAAGAGATCCACGCCCGCGCCGGCGAGGGCCTTCGCGTCCTGCTCCTCCATCTCCCACTGCCAGAACATGATTGGCGCCACGGGGCGTCCGTCGCGGAACAGGCACGGCGCGCCGTTGAGCTCGGCGACCTTCCATCCTTCCTTCCCGCATGCGGCAGCACCAGCCTTTACGCATGTGGTAGCTTTACATGCATTGTACTCACCCCGGACGCTGCACGCCGGCGCGGCGAAAAGGGCACACGCCACCGTTAAAACAGTGCCAAAAATCATTTCTCGACGTCCAATCATTTTGTACCTTCTCGTGCACGTGCCGAAGACCCGCGAGCAGCGGCCGACAGGACTGCCGCCATGCCTGCATCAGTTATGCTTCTCATGGTGCCTCGTGGAAGAATACAGGCATTGTCCGCCATCGGCAGAACGCAGCCAAATCAACCAAACCCGAAAACATGTAAGCGTCGTTCAAACGTGACCGCCACTGTTATGCAGGGCGGAGGGGCGCTTACTCCCGTTCGTCTTCCTCAACCTCGTCTTCGCCATCCTCGTCCTCGCCATCGTCTTCGCCATCCTCGTCCTCGCCATCGTCTTCCCCATCCTCGTCCTCGCCATCGTCTTCCCCATCCTCGACGCTCTCGTCTTGATCTTCAACCTTAGGTGATAGACGGTCGGCGATGTAAGAGAATAGCGCCCCCACTAGGCCAAGAGCAATAGGAGACCAAGACACACCGGTAAAGTCTACTCGGAAAAAATTCCCGGCGACAAAATCCACGAGGGCAGCGCCATAGCACACAAATGCCAATAAATTGAGAACCCCCGAAATTGCCTCTCCACTTCCGGATTCGCGAGAGTTGCCTTCCGCCGTTGACGGCTTTGGCGCATTTTCGTTTTCACCCGAAGATGTCAAGCGGAAACCGCAATGGCCGCAAATCGCAGCGCCACTAGGAACTTTATTGCCACATTGACTACACCGCATACCATTACCACCTTTCGATTGTGCCCTGGAGTTTTCACGGCAAAGGGGAGAGGGCCGCATCCATGCCGTCTGAATAACCGAGGCGCATTATACCAAAATTTCTCTTTTCATCACAAGTGAGGTTATTCCGCTTTTGCTTTCATCTCGACACACCCGTAAATTCAACCGACCGGGGACAGACCCCCTGCGCCCATTCGGTAACATCCCACCCGGGGTCTGTCCCCACCAGAAGTCTGTCCTCACGCGGGGTCTGTCCCCACGCGGGATCTGTCCCCACGCGGGGTCTGTCCCCGTAAGGAGACCATCCCGCCACATAGTCAATTTCCGTGAAATCATCACGCGCATGTTAAAATTTTCACGTCCACGTGATTTTCATGTGAAAATCCACTAGCATCCCATTCGTGACCTGAAGGATGCGATTCAATGTTGCTTTTCGGGCGGGTACCGTGTAGACTACACGGGTGTGAAAAACGCCAACCCGAAAGCAACGAAGACAGTATACCCTATTATCTGTCAGATTGTCAATGTCATGCCGCACCAGTTCATCGCGGAATCCGCGAAGGAGCACAATGTGGTCAGCCGCACGTTCACCCCGAAGAGCCACGTCGCCACTCCTGCTCCGCCGCCGGTGTCCGACCCTGAGTCGCCGAGGTTGGACAATCTGGCGCAAGCAGAGCCGATTGTCCGACAATGGGCGCACACGCTTATTTGCGGAAGAGCTTTTTCATGTCGCCAAGACGCGATTTGTCCGCCACGAGAACGGCGTCGGGCGTGGTGACGACGACCAGGTTGCTGACGCCGAGAAGCGATATGCGGGCAGATCTCGCGACACAGATGTTGGAGTCGGACTCGACGACGGTGCAAGGCCCTTCTCTCACGTTTCCGCGCGAATCGTGGGGGAAATAGGTGTCGAAGGCGGCGAAACTGCCGACGTCATCCCATCCGAATTCGCCCGGAACGACCGCGACGCCGCCGCATTTCTCCAGCACGGCGAAATCGAAGGATATCTTCGGGAGCGCTTCGTACACGTCGCGCAAAGGGGCATGCGTACGGCCCGAGGCGAGCGGCAGGAGGTCCGGCGCGCAAGATCCGAAAGCGCCGCGGAAAACGTCGGTTCTCGCAATGAACATCCCGGCGTTCCACAGATAGCCTTTTTTGAGATAGCCTCTTGCCTTGGCGGCATCCGGCTTTTCGACGAATGCGCCGTTTTCGGGATTGACGTATCCGAACCCCGTCGCCGGGAAGGTCGGCTTTATGCCCAGCGTCACTATGCGGCGGCCTTTCGCCGCGATGCCTACGGCGCGCTTCACCGCCGCGCGGAAACGTTTGGGGTCCGAAACCATCTGGTCGCTCGGGAAGAATCCGACGACGGAGCGGTCGCCGCGCGACGCAGCGCCGACGCCCAACGCAACCGCCGCGCCGGTGTCGCGGCGCATGGGCTCGCCGATTATGTTGGCCGCGGGCACTTCCGGCAGCTCGCGCCTTGTCGCCTGGACGAGATCCTTTGATGTCACGACATACACGTCCTCGAACTTCACGAGCCCCAGCAGGCGCGTGACCGACTGGCGTATCAGGCTTTCGCCGCCGAAGACGCGAAGAAACTGCTTCGGACGCTCCGGCGTGGAAAGCGGCCAGAAGCGCTCGCCGCTTCCGCCGGCGAGTATCACCGCCTTGAAATCAATAGAGTTTTTTGCCATATACGAGAATCTTGCGCAGGTGGAAAACTTCGCTCTTGGCATCGGGTGCGCGGCCTACTTTGATGTACTTCGCCTTTATGGGGGTCGTGAAGGCGCAGCGCCACTCGTTGAGAACCTGATCGGAGGCATAGACCTCCTTGAAGTTCGTGCCGTCCTCGCTGGCCCAGATCCTCAGGGGGGCCTGGCGGTGGGCGTTCTGGCCCGGGATGTTGGCGACGATTATTCCGCTGATTTCGCTCACGCCCGGGAGAATGACCATTCCCCACGGCGCCTTCTCTCCGCCCGTGTGGAAAGCGTTCCCGGCCTCGAAATCGGCCGCGTCGAGGGCGTTGCGGTAGGTGACGGGGGATTCCCAGTTGCTCGTGCCGGACGTCTGCAGCATGCCGTCGGCGGAAAGGAGCTTGCCGCCGAACTCCCCTTCCGGCCATCCGCCGTTGGCTCGCTTCTTCGGCGCGAGGGACGGCTCCAATTTGTCCATAAGCTGATAAACCTGCTTGAACGTCGCGATGTCGCCGCTTTTCGACGCCTTTATGATCATGCTCTTGAAATCCAGCTTCGCGCCGGTCTTCTGTGCGCTTTTGCCCACTGTCGCCAGGAAGCGTTTGGTCGCCTCGGGGCCCTTCATGAGGCGGTTCGATCCCCATGCAATCGTCTGGCGGTAGAATGTCGGGGTCCCGGCCTGTCCGTCAAGGGATGCCTCGAAAAGTTTCCACGCGGCATCGTCGTCATCCTTGAAAAGCTTGTTGCCGAGGGTGTTGAAGGCCATTTCGTCCAAATACGGCGCCTCGGCCGTCTTTCCCTTGAATTCGCGGATTTCGTTCACGCCCAAAACCGCCGCGGCGAGACGCTCGTCGCGTCCCTTTATCCTCTCGAGGTACGGGATGTACAGCTGCCAGCCTTCGCCGGGGGCGTTGGCGAAGGACTTTCTGACCGCCGCGGCCCATTTGTCGTATTCGGATTGCGGGGCGTTGCGCTTGCCCATGTCGCACCACCAGGAAACGGCGGCGCACCAGTTCCCCGGGCATGCGAGGAGAGATTCCTCCCACTTCCCCTGCCAGCGCAGATACTCCGCCTCCCAGCGGCGGGGATGCTCGTAGTAGCGGTCGATCTCCTCAAGCGCGGGGAAACCTTGTCCGCCCAAAGTATTGTGGGGCGCGGTATGGCCGGTAACCGCGTAGGCGATTCCCCAGCGGCCCTCCTTGTAATCCCAGAGGACGTAGGCGCAATGTCCGGGCTGTCCGGCGGTGAACGACCTTATGCCATGCGATGCCGCGGCGTGGGAGCCGAATTTGGACAAAGCTCCGCAAACGCCGCCGACGCGATAGCGGAGCTCCTGTGTATTCCAGCGATGATGCCATGGACGGTAGTATTCCGGGCCATGGACGCTCGCCCCGAAGCAGTTGAAGAGCCGGTATGCGCAACGCCAGCATACGCCATAGTAGCGGCCGGCCGGAACATTGGCGAAATCATGGATCCAACGGAGGTTTTCGACGGAAAGAGGCGCGTTCTGCCCGAATCCAAGCACTTCGCGCCATTTTCTGACATCGTGCTTCCACGCATCCGCATGGAGAGTGCCCTCCGCGGCCCATTCGCGATAGCACTCCATGACCCGCACGAGTTTCACGTCATCCCAATCGGCGCCGTGGTCAAGGGCGAGGGCTGTGGCTATTTTGCGGCCTATCGGCTTCTCGATGAAACCGTCCTCGTCGTTCCACACAAGGAGATCGAGGGCCAGAAGCGCCTTCGCGGAAAGCTCATTCTCCTCGTTGAGGCCTTTCCACGGATTGGTGCCCCATGTCCCGGAGCCGGCGAACTCCTCCATCCACGTCTGGTCGGCAAAGAATTTTTTGAGGAAGTCCGTTCCGCCCTCGCGCTTCTTGATCTCCTCTATCGTCCCGTCCCCGACGCAGGAACGTATGTAGTTTCGCACGACGGAAATGTCGCGCTTGGGGCTCTGCGCGAACGCAAATGCGGCGGCAAACGCCGCTGCGGCGAAAATAATGCATCGTTTCATATTGGAATTATACCATATTTTCCGACCGCCGTGGGCACGGGGCGAAAAGAATCGCCGCGATCCGCCCGATCGCACTTGAACGAGAGACGGAGCGCTCCGCTGTCCATGTGGCGATCCGGACGGAGCGCCCTCAAACCGCGATGAAACCGTCCCCGCCGAAGCGTGGGGGAGCGGGTTCGCCGGCAGAGACGGTTCCCGCAGACTCCTCCAGTGGGCGGAAATCCAGCAGCGCCCGACGCCAGCGCTCCAGCGTGTTGGCGAAGCCCTCGAGGGTGGACTGCAGCTTCCCGACGTCCAGGAATTCCAGCGGCAGTTCGCGCTGGAGCACGTAGGTGCCGCCTTCGGGATTCTGTGCCAGGGTGCAGGATTCGGAGGCCTCGAACATGAAATTGGCCTGCAGGAGCAGCGCGCCGAAGCGTCCGGCCGCCTCGGGCGGAGGCTCGCCGACCGTGCCGAGCAGGACGATCCGGTCGGTTTCGGGCTTGTGGACGAAGGCGATCGGCATGCCGTCGACATCGATCGCGACGGGTCCATGCTCCTGCGGGAAGTCGCCGAGGCCCAGACTTTCGCCGAACGCCTTCAGAAGTTCTTCATATTGCATGATGGTTTTCCTTTGCAGTCATTCGCGCCTTCAGTCGCCCAGGGTCTGGGAGACCTCCACCCGCTCCAGTTTGGGCTCCTCGCCCGAAAGGTCGATATGCATCTTCTGCACCTGCCGGATGCTGCCGAAGACGAGCGCCGCGCCCACCTTCTTGTCCGCGCTGAGTTTGGAGTCGCCCGTGACGGTGAGCACGGCCGACTTGCCGTCCTCCGCCACGTCGAGCGCGTAGGTCATCGACGTCCCCATCAGGATCGTCGGGTCCCTGGCATTCGCACCCATGCCGGCGGCGAAGTCGCGGTGGGCGAGGCGGGAGCCGCCGGGAAGGCCGGACATGAGGATTGACTTGGGCGGGTTGTGCAACTGCATCGACGAGTTCATCCCGTGATAGACGAACGGCGAGTACGAGGCCTGATGCATCAACGAGGAAATCATCCGGTAGGCCTTGGGCGGGACTGTCTTGCGGAAGGTGGAGATGACCTCGTCGTGCGTCTGCGCGGATGGACCTTCCCTGTTGATTTTGTGGCCGTTGAAGACGTACTGGGCCCGATGCGCGTCGTCGAGCATCGTCCGGTGGATGTCCGCTTCATTGTTCGCGCCCCCGAAATTGCCTTCATTGGAGAGGAAGTGGCGGATTGCATCCTGGTGCATTTCGGTGAAGGCGTCATCGACCTGGCGCATCGACGGGTCGCCGAAATGGACGTTCCGCCAGTGCTTGAGCTGCGGGGCGAAGGCGGCGGTTTGCCCTTCGGGGTTTTTCATGCCGGCGTGGACGAGGGAGACGACGAACTTGGCGAGCAGTCGCGCGTTCCGGGTGTACATTCCGTTGCCGTGCGTCTGGATGAGCTCGGCCGCCTTTTGCGTCTGGGCGGCGTCGAGTTTGACCCCGAGCGCCTTGGCGGCTTCGCCGGCCGCCTTCGCGGACTTCTCGGCGTCGAAGTCGACGGGACGCTCGGCGACGATCGGGGTCTTGGTCACGCTGCCATCCACGCCAACTGTCGCAGACCACGAGAAGCGCGCGGGCAACCCCTCGGGGCTGTCGTAGTGGATGGTGACGGCGCCCGTCCTTTCATCGCGCGTAAGCGTGTAGTCGACCACGGAGTGTTCGTTGCTGTGGAGCCCGATCTCCGGAAGGCCGTCGCGCAGATAGGACATGCCCGACTGCGAGAGCATGAGCATGACCGTGGAGGCCTGCTGCGGATGGACCTTGCCGCAGAGTTTTTCGACTTCGTCGCCGACTCGCTCCACGTTCGCCCGGCCTTCCGCGGTGGGGCCGGTCTGTATGCGATCGGGAACGCCGGGGAAACGGAACCCGAAGCCGCCGTCCGAGGGAAGGATGTCCTTCTGGTGGGTGAAGGTGTCGGCGTAGTTCGAGGGACGGTACAAGTCGCCGTCCATGATCTTGCGGCTCCCGGCGGGAGTGCCGTCGAGCTCCTGGAGTTCGGTCGAGGCGTCCACCAGCCAGCGGGGAGACGCGATGGTCTTGCCGGTGCGCATGGCGTCCGCGGCTTCATCGAGCGTCGTCCCGGTGCGCTCCATGAACAGCCACATCCCCCTCGAGACGTCCGAATACTTCCCACCCTCGTCCTCGTCAAGGCTGATTGCAGCGGAGCAGCCGTCAAGGAAAGCGTTGATGGCCTTGCTGTCGTTGGCGCCGCGCTGCGCTTTCGTCATGTCCGGGAAGATGGTCTTGAGGACGTTTTCGGCCGTGAGGCGACCCTTGGCCTCGAGCGCTTCGAGCGCCTCGAAATGGCGCAGGACGCGAGCGATTACCGTCGGGCGGTTGCCACCCGAAATCACCGCCCCCGACATCGGCTTCGTCGCCTCCTTGAATTCTGCGGCGTCCTTCGGAAGCTTGCAAAAGAGGTCGAACACCTTGAAGAGCAGCTGGCGCTTCGCCGGCGGGATTTCCTTGAGGGTGTAGAGCGTCGAGTTCGCGAATCCGCGGCCGACATAGCGGCTCGCCGCGTTGTTCCCGAAGCCGAAGAGCTTTTCGGGGTCGGTCTCGGTCAGGTCCATGCCCGGATTGCTCGCCAGCTCCTCGAAGACGAATTTCTCCATGCCCCGGCCGGCCTTTGCCGTCAGGACGTTGCTGGACATGTTGAGCTTCGAAAGCGTGTCGGCCTTGGCGAGCGTCTGATCGTCGTGGTGTTGATTCATCGCGAGAGTGCCGCTCAGATCCTCGTACCACGTCTTGAAGGAATCGATCAGCCTGAGGCCTTCGGCGAAGTTGGAGGCGTTCTCGAGGAAGCGCCCGCCGTAGCCCATCAGCCTGTTCGCGGCGCTGCCGGGATCGGCGACCGCCTTCATCGCGTCCATCTCGGAGCACCCCTTCGCCTCGGCGTAGAAGTGCGCGGCGCGGGCGATGCGCGGCAGCTCGATCTGCGTGTAGCCCATCTTGGCGGCGGCGGCGCGGACCTCGCCGCTCTGGAACGTTCCCAGCTTGGCGTCGGCCGCGCGACGCATGGCGACGCCGCTCAGATCGATCGCATTCTTGACCGCCATGATGCGGCGGGCGGTGAGAGGCTTGCCAACGCCGTAGTCTTTGAGCTTCAGTGCGTTCCTGACCGCGCCGGGGATGTCCTCCTCGCGGCCGAACATGTCCACGACCGCATTGAAGAACAGTTTGCGCGTCGTGTCGTTGATTTCGACATGCCGGGCCGTCCGCGAGAAAATGCCGCCGACCGAGTCGGTTGTCGATGTCTGGACCGCAAGGCCGCCAAGCACACCCTCTTTGCCGGCCAAATACGAGACGTCTGCGATGGCCTTGCGATGCCCCGCATCCACCTTTGTCTGCGCGAAATCCACGAAGGCCCTGAAAGTGTCGTTGTATCCGTTGACGTCAAGCGGCATATTTCTCCTTTAGCATAGTGAAAACCATCTGTTTCAGTGTATTTTACCATAGTTCGCCGTTGACATCAAGGGGGGGGGATTGAAGACGGCGCCGTCTCGGCGCGTTACCCGGAAACGGACGGCGCTTCAAGGCCAGATTATGTCGGGACCGGACCCTGCGCCCCCGGGCGGCACGCTCCCGATGCGCAGGACGGGCACGCGCCATGAGCTCCTTCGGGCGCCCCTTTTCCGCACCCGCTGCACGCACGATGAAGAAAGGCCGCGTCAAAGAGCGGCCATGTCACGCCAATGCGGAGCCGGGAGCGAACAGTCTCAGGTACCATGCGACAAGTTCGGGCCCCCGGAACATCCACGCGATGCATCCGATGCAGATGTAGGGTCCGTAGGGAATCTCCTTGAATCCGCCGAGCCTGGCCTTGGAAAGAAGAACCATGGCGAGGCCGACGACCGAACCGGCCACGGAAGACAGAATAAGCGTCACGACAACGCATACGGGGCCGAAAAGCGCGCCGACGGCGCCCATCAGGAAGACGTCGCCCATGCCCATGGCCTCGCGCTTGAACGCCTTGCCGCCAAGCCATCTGACAAGCCACAGGAGGCCGAATCCCAGCGCAAGCCCGGCGAGAGATTGCGGGAGCGACGGCGCGAAAGGATATTCGGAAATCACGGGCCACGCTTCGCTGCCGCAGGTGCCTTCGCGCAGATCAGCACCCGTAAACCATGCTATGGAGGCGAATGCGGCCGGGCAGACGACGCCGTAGACCATCCCCCCTACGGTCGTGAAATCGGGCAGAAGCTGATGGTCGAAGTCTATGAACGAACCCGCCACCATGAGCGATATCCACACCCACGCAAGGGGTGCGAAAGACCCGTACCGCCAGAAGGCGGCGAGAAACAGCAGGCCCGTCAGAAACTCGACGAATATGTATCGCGGCGAGATGGGCGCGCGGCACCGGGCGCAGCGTCCGCGCAGTGCAAGCCACGACACGATCGGCACATTCTGCCACCAGCGGATCGGGGCGTTGCACTTGGGGCAGTGCGACGGCGGCGAGACGAGGCTTTCGCCGCGCGGCACGCGCCATACGACGACATTCAGGAAGCTGCCGATGCATGCGCCCAGGAGGAACGACACGGCTTGCAAAATCAGCGGAACGGCCGGATTCATTCGCTTTTGAGTTCGCGTGTCATCATGGCCTCGACGGCCTTGCGGGCGTCGAAGTTCTCGTAGCAGAGCGCATACACGAGATCGCATATGGGCATCTCGACGCCCAGCGAACGGGCGAGGTCGTGGACGACCTTGGAATTCCACACGCCTTCGGCCACCATCTGCATGGAGGCTAGAATGTCGGCGATCTTCTCGCCCTTGCCGAGGCGTTCGCCGACGGCATGGTTGCGCGAATGCGCCGACGTGCAGGTGACGATGAGATCCCCTATCCCCGCAAGCCCGGAAAGCGTCTCCGGCGCGCCGCCGTAAGCAAGGACGAAGCGTTTCATCTCGGCGAGTCCGCGTGTTATCAGCGCGGCCCTGGTGTTGTCGCCGAAGCCCATGCCGTCGGAACAGCCGACCGCTATCGCAATCACGTTCTTGACCGCGCCGCCGATCTCCACGCCGACGGGGTCGCGCGAGGTGTAGACGCGGAACAGCGGACCCGACCACACGCGCTGCACAGTCTTCGCCTTCTCTTCGTCTTCGCAGGCCGCGACGATAGTGGTCGGGATTCCGCGCGCGACCTCCTCGGCATGTGTGGGCCCGGCGAGGGCGACGACGCTTTCTATGCCGAGGATGTCCTTGGCAAGCTCAGTCATGCGCCGGTTGGTGCGTTCGCACAGGCCCTTCGTCAGGGAGACGACGAGGTGCCTGTCCGTAACAAGTCCCTTGAAGCTCTCCATGACGGATGCGAAAAATTTGCTCGGCGGCGCTAGGACGACGATTTCGGCGTCCTTGACGGCCTCGGAGCGGTCGGCGGTAAGCTTGAGCGCGGGGGGAAGCTCGACGCCCTTCAGGAACCTGTCGTTGCGGCGCGTGCGGCGCTGCTCTTCGATGTAGTCCGGGAAAGCGCCCCAGACGGTCACATCATGTCCGTACCCGAGGAGAAGCAGCGCGTTGGCCGTTCCCCAGCCTCCGTCTCCGATGACAGCAATCTTCATATGAGATGTCCCATTTTCTCTTTTTTCGTGTCAAGATACCGTTTGTCGTAGCTGTTCGGGGGGATGACGACCGGCACGCGCTCGGCGATCTCCAGTCCGTATCCCTCGAGTCCCGCGATTTTGCAGGGGTTGTTCGTCATGAGCCGCAGCTTTCTGATGCCGAGATCGACAAGCATCTGGGCCCCTTCGCCATAGTCGCGAAGGTCCGGCGCGAAGCCGAGGGCGACATTGGCCTCGACGGTGTCCATGCCCTGCTCCTGCTTTTTGTAGGCGTGAAGCTTGTTGGCAAGGCCGATGCCGCGTCCCTCCTGCCGCATGTAGAGGACGGCGCCGCGCCCCTCCCTCTCGACCATCTCCATGGCCGTGTGGAGCTGGGGCCCGCAATCGCAGCGTTCGCTTCCGAGGACGTCGCCCGTGAAGCATTCGGAATGGACTCTCACCAGGACGGGCGCACCATCGTCCACCTTGCCCTTGATGAGCGCGAGGTGCTCTAGCCCGCTGACGCGGCTGCGGTACATGCGAAGGCGGAAATGCCCGTGCGCGGTCGGGAGGTCCACCTCCTCGACGGCCTCGACAAGTTTATCGTGCTTGCGCCGGTATGCGATAAGGTCGGCGATCGTCATCATTTTGAGTCCGTGCTTCGCGGCGAACGCGGCGACGTCGCCAAGGCGCGCCATGGTGCCGTCGTCCTTCATTATTTCGCAGCAGAGCCCCACCTCCTTCAGTCCGGCGAGCCGGCACAGGTCGACGGTCGCCTCGGTGTGTCCGGCACGCTTGAGGACGCCTCCTTCGCGCGCTCTCAGGGGAAACATGTGCCCGGGGCGGCGGAAATCGCAAGGCCGCGCGCCGTCGGCGACGGTGGCGAGGGCGGTGGCGGACCTCTCCACGGCGGAGATTCCGGTCGATGTCGACACTGCGTCGATGGACACGGTGAAGGCGGTTTCGTGGTTGTCGGTGTTTCTGGAGACCATCTGCGGAAGGTCGAGCCTGTCGCACCAGGCGGGGGACATGGGCATGCAGATGAGCCCTCGTGCGTGCGAAGCCATGAAATTTACGTTTTCGGGAGTTGCGAATTCGGCTGCGCATATGCAGTCGCCTTCGTTCTCGCGGTCGGCATCGTCCGTCACGAGGATTATCTCCCCTCTCCTCAATGCCGCAAGGCAGTCTTCGACAGAATTGAACATATTGAATATTATATCATATCCATGCGTCCGTGTCTTGCGGACTGCGGGCGGGAATTGCGCGAAAAGCCACCGTCCGGAAGCGGAAAATCACTCCGCAAGCACCCGGGCGGCAAAATCGCAGAGCTCGTCCACGGCAGGGGAATCTGTAAGCCCGTGGAGGAACCTGCGGCGGAATTCAAGGTGACCGCGATCTGCGCATATCCCGCGCGAGGTCGCATACTCGAGCCCTGAAATCATCCACCCTACCTGTATGAGCACGAAATCCGCAAGGCACGTGATGCTGCCGTAGTCCACGGGCCTCGAATTGCGTATCGCCTCGCAGACGGCGGGATTGGGCGGAGCGTCCGTCTTGAGGTTCCAGAATGCCCGGGAATCGTTGCGCCAGTCGCAGTGTTCGACCTGGTCCTCCAGGACGCGGAATATGTCGAGCTTGTCGGCGTCGCGCACCGTCCTTGAGCAGGCGAGGGACAGCGCATCCATTCCGGCGGGGATTTCGCGCCTGTTGTGGACAAGCACGGCGAGGAGGATGGCCTCCTTGTCCTCCCATCCGTCGAGCCAGCCCTTCTCCCTGACGATGTCGTGGGAGAACACGGCGTGGTCCACGGAATCGGAATCCTTGAACGTATTGTAACGCTTCAGCTGTTCGTAGCGGCCCGTATCGTGGAGAAGCGCCGCGGCTTCGGAGGCGACGGAGGTTCTCGCGTCGAAGTTCTCGCCCTTCGCTATGAGCCGCGCCGCATGGACGACCCCGGCGGTGTGGGTAAGCTTGAGCTGCATCATCGGCGGGAGCTTTCCGTCTTCCGTGCGGAAAGTGTCGACGTATTCGCGGTATCTGTCTCTCAGAAGCTGAAGTCTATCTGCCATCTTGCGAACCATGCGGGTTTGTCGGTGTCGAAATAGTCGCCGGGCGAGAACCACTCCACGAGGAAGTGGCCGAAAATCTCGAATCTCTCGCCCTTGTCCTTGTCGGCTATCAGGATCGGGAAGTCATATCTGCCCTGGGCAAGGAAACCCTTGTACATCCCGTCTCCGCCGCCGAGGCCGTCCTTCTCCTGCGCGAACATGGGCCCTGCCATGAGCCGCGCGGCATGGTGGCGGGAGAACTCGACTCCGGCCGTCGCCTTGAGGTTGTACATGTTGGACCACCAGCCCACGCCGTAGGTCGTGCCGTAGAGCATCATCTCGGAGTCGTCCACGCCGCGGTACCACATGGGATCCCATCCGTGGCGCCCGCCGTCCTCCGTGGCGGCGTCGCGGTCGCCGCTCAGGGCGAGCAGTCCGGCGGACGCGAACGGCTTCCACGCGCCATCGGGGAGGTCGTTGCGCTTCCACGAAAAGCCGGCGTACGCGGCCCAGGCGCGAAGAGACTCGTCCGCGCCGTTCTCCCCGACCTGCGCCATGAGCTCCAGCGGGGTGGAGAAGTTCTCCGTCCACCACGGGACGAGTTTCGTGCCGAAAAGGTTCACCTGGCGGCGCGGATGCTTCACGCCGCGGCGGTGAAAACTCGCCGTGTTCTTCTGGATGGCGAAGAGCTGCAGATCGACGATATCGAAGCTCTTGGAGGAGAAAACGGCGCCGAATCCCCAATCGTCCATCTCCGTTTCGTTCCCGCCGAAGCCCGTGAGCTGCACGTTTTCAAAGCTGCGATGGGTGCCTAGGCGCATATACTCGCGGTCGCGGTTGTAGAGCGCGAACAGATCGAGGCGCGTCGTCTCGTCAAAGCGCATTGCGAGGCGGACCATGTCCGCATACGTCGAGCGCGACCCATCGCCAGCCGTGCCGTCCACGAAAACATGGTCGAGTCCGTAGAGGCGGTAGAGATCCTGGCGGCCTGCGACGATGTCGACGCCGTCGAGCCAATCGAAGGAATCCTCGAAGAGGTTCTTGCCCTCGACGAAAAGATTGTCCACGACAACCTCGCCCGGCCATGTCGTCGCATGCGTGGACTGCACGATCCCCGCCCGGAACTCGTCGCAGAGGCGTCCGTACAGGCGCCATTTCTCGCCGGCCTTGAGCTCGGCCCAGACTCTCGGGCGGAACCGCATCTGGTTCTTGGTCTTGCCGCGGTTTGCGCCCGGCCGCCCTGTCATGCCCCCTCCCGGAAGCTGCGGGGCGTTGCGGACGATCTCCTGCCGTATGCGCAAGTCGGCTCCGGCGTCGAAGGAGTATCCGCCCGCCGCGCAAAGAGGCAGGGCGAATGCGGCCGCAATGAATGTAGTCGCCTTCATGATGGCATTTCCTTTCTCAGAAGAACAGGTCGCGCTCTCCGCGGCATGTCGCCTCGTACTGCTTGAGAACGGTCGGGTAGAACCTGGGGAGCCATTCCTTTATGGCCGCAAGTTCGCGGTCTATGAGCTTTCCGCCGATCTCGCGCGTCGAATCGGAGGCGAAATCGTCCAGCCATTCGCGGAACGTAAGGACGGCGTTTATCTTGCAGAACTTGCCCTCGCGGCCAGTCTTGAGCGCATCCATTATGCAGCCTCCGGTCCTTCCGCAGCGGTAGCCGGCCGTGCAAAAGCTGGTGATCGTTCCGCGCGCCGCAAGCGTGCGCACCATTTCGTCCAGCGAACGGTTGTCGCCGAGCATGAACTGCTGGCGCTCCTTCTCCTGGTGGGCCTCGTTCTCGAAGTCGCTGTAGCCCTTGATGGCGATGTTGGACGAGCAGTCGAGCTGGGTCATGCCATGGTCTAGGACGTGGTCGCGGCTCTTCGCGCTCTCGCGCGCCGTGACGATCATGCCGGTGTAGGGGACCGACAGCCTCGCGATGACGAGAATCCGCGCGAAAGTCTCGTCGTCGATGAGCCATGGCGACTCTTCGGGCACCTTCGTCCCGCTGGCGGGCTCGAGGCGCGGGAAAGAGAGCGTATGCGGGCCTATGTTGAACCACCTCTCGAGATCGCGGGCATGCATGACCGTCGCGAGAAGCTCGAAGCGCCAGTCGCAGAGTCCGTACAGGACCCCGAGCCCCACGTCGTCGACGCCCGCCTCGAGGCAGCGGTGGAAGCACGTCGTGCGCCAGTCGTAGTTGCCCTTGACGCTCCACGCGGGGTGCATCTCCTCGTAGAGCTTCCTGTTGTACGTCTCCTGGAAGACCTGGAAGGTGCCTATCCCGACGGACCTCAGCACCTTGAGGTCGGCTACCGGGAGCGGCGCCGCGTTCACGTTGACGCGGCGGATCCCCACCTTGCAGCCCGTGCGCGGAGCCGGCACCTGCCTCGCGTAGCACGTCTCTATCGTCTCGGCTATGTACTCGGTCGAGGTCGTCGGATGCTCTCCGTAGACCGCGATGAGGCGCTTGTGTCCGATCCGGCCCGCTACGACGTCGATCTCCTCCTTGAGCTCGTCCATCGTGAGCACGCGGCGCTTCTGCGCTTCGTTCCCCTCGCGGAAGCCGCAGTACCTGCACCCGTTCACGCACAGGTTCGACATGTAGAGCGGCGCGAACATCACGATGCGGTTGTCGTAGACCTTGCGCTTGATGCGGTCCGCCGCCGCGCGCATCTCCTCGAAGAGGCCGGGATCCTCCACGCGCATGAGCGCGGCCGTTTCCTCAACGGTGAGGGTTTCGCAGGTCTGCTCGCTCTTGGCGAGGATCTCGCGGATGCGCACGGGGTCGACGGGCGAGGCGTCCGCCGACGCGAGGGTGCGGTTGATCAGGTCGTCGTCGATGAAATGCTTGCCGCCGGGCAGGTACTTGTCGATCTCCTCCTGGATGATGAAATGCTTCGTGTAGTCCTCGGCATTCGCAAAATGCCGTATGTCCTTCGCTGTTGCCATCTGTTGTCCTTCTTCGAGAAGCGTGTATTATATCACAACCGCCCTTTTCTGGAAATCCCCGTAATGGGCCAGCGGCCAGCAAGTTGTTAACAAACGGATTTGCTCACGCCTAACGGCGTTCGCCAGATCGGGCGGTGAGCCGCGTAGCGGCGAACAAATCCGTTTGTCAAAATCAGCCTGCGGTGCGAAAAGGAATGAAATAAGGCCCGCGCAGAAGCACGGACCTTTTTCTTCACCTATGTTTGCGGCGCGGAGCGCGCCGCAAACGAGGCCGTTACTTGGCCTCGACCGGCACGATCGTGACGAC
>JAILJX010000069.1 GCA_024694365.1 Kiritimatiellia bacterium | reverse complement strand
AGCAACGAAAGCAGTTAAGCGGAGGGAGACAGTGAGATTAAGCGGAGGGGCTGGGGGCAGGCAGAGCGGCAGTTAAGCGAAGGGAGAGCCGAGCAGGAGAGCTTAACGGAGTCGCGTAAGCAACGATGTTAAGCGAAGGGGGTGATGGAGCGGGAGAACCGCGAGTGAGACCTTGAGGAGGAGTGCAAGCGTAAGAGTGATCTACGCCCGCAACCAGAGACTTTATCCAGGCATGGCTGACTGAACAAGGCCCCTTGTCTTCAGTTAAGAGCTGCAACTACTCAAGGTCGAGACCGAGCATAGCCGCCGCGCAAGCGGGGCTCGCGATTATAGCGAGCCAAGCCGAGCGAAAGCGAGCGCCGAGTTGCTCCCGGCCATCGCCCCCGAAGCCCCTCATGTCGGGTATTATAGCATATTTGCGCCTACTCCACCACTCCTACTCCACCACTGGGGTCAGACCCCACGTGTCACATCATCAACTTTGCATTGGACATATCGCCCTTCATGTCTGCCATTAGTGCAACACCAGCGACTTCATCATGTCGCGCATGTCGTTGATCGTGTCGAGAAGTTCCCTGTTGCCCGTTCTTTTGAGGATGGCGTCCTCGTACTCGCCAGGACGCAGCTTGCCGGTGGATACGTCATTCAAGGTTTCGCGTACTCCGCCATAGTACTCGCGCGCGCCGGTCAGGCGCGTGAGCTCCCTCTGCTCGCCCTTCGAGAACGACGCGCCCTTCTTCACCTTAAGCGCCTGCAGGTCCGCGATGCGCACGTCGAGGGCCTTGAAGAACTTCGTGTCCATGTCCTTCACGGTGCCGCGGCACGCCTCGCGCGTCATGAAGAGCTTCGGGAAGTCCTTGCTGTTCAGCATCTCCGCCGCCTTGAAGTATGTCACGTCCATCGCCTGCTCCGCCCCGGAGAGCGACATGCCGTTGAGCAGCTCGCGCATCTCCTCTTGCGTGCCCGTCTTCGTGAGCCAACCGAGGTCCTGGTAGGCCTCGGCGGACTTCGACGTGTTGAACTGCCCCCACGCCTTCTTGAAGTCGCCGCCACACGTCTTGTTGTAGGCCGTTGCGAGCGAGGGCTGGGCCGCCTGCTGGTATTCGTGGAGACTGGCGCGCCGCCCCTCGAAGCGGATCGGCACCGACTCGTCCGCGATGCCGAAGTCGGCGTCCATGCCCACCGACCCCTTGGAGGACGCGTTGCGGAACTGCTTGATCCTGGTGAAGCTGAACCCCTTCGCGAACATCTCCTTGTAGTACAGGTTCTCGGTCGTCTTATAGATGCGCCCGACCTCCTCGTTGAAGCGCTCCCCGACTTTCTTGTAGGCAGGGTCCATCTTGAGAATCATCTTCGCGCCGGGATGCTCGTTGACGCGCGCGGTGGCCTTCACGAGCTCCTTGCGCAAGTTCTGTATCTGCTCATTCGTCATGGTCTTCTCGTTGATTCTGTGGATGTTGTTCACCTTCCGGATGAAGTCGCTCACGGCGTCGCGTCCCTCCTCCATGAACTTGTCGCATTCCAGCTCCTGCGCCGACTTGGTTTTCCCCTGCGCGGCCGCCTTAGGCGTGAAATTGACCAGCTTCTTCAGCTTCGCGGCGCCGCTGGCAATGTCTGCCTTGACTTCGCCGGGAATCTTCTTGATGTCCATCTTCAGGTACTTGCTTTTGGCGAGCAGGGGCATGCCCACGTGGAAGGCGAGGGTCATGCCGCAGTGCGTGGCGAGCCCGGTCAAGCCGTTAGCCTGGTAGCCCTCGATGCCGCCGACGACGAAGTCGACCGCCATCGAGTGGAAGCGCACGTAGCCGAGCGCCGCGCCGGAGACGCCGTTCTCGATGTAGCCGTCGGCGACGAACTTCGTGAGCAGGACGTTGTGCATCGCCGCTGCGGCCTCCGGCGTGCCGGCGCCGATCGCGCCCATGCACAGGACGACCGTGCTGCCGGTCTTCGCGATCTCGGCGCGCCGGAGGTTCTCCTCCGTCGTGAGGAGCTCTTCGAACGCCTTCGCCTGCGCGTTCTCGGCCCGCCCGTAGTTGACCTTCCCGACGGCCCGGCCGAACGCGCGCCATTCCTCGATGCTGTCCTCGTTCGGCGGCGGCATGGCGGCGTAGTGCTTGGCGGCGGCTTCGTACGTGCCCAGCGCCGCCTTCTCGTCGTGGTACTTCGCGAGACGCAGGAGCGTGCCGCGCTTCCTCGCCTCCTCCTGCTCGGCGAGCTTCTGGATCGCGCCCCGCACCTGGTCGCGCACGCGCTTGGCCTCGCTGTCGCGCTCCACCTCGCGCTTCGCGCTGTCCAGCAGCTGCTGGTGGCACATTTTGTCGAATGACGTGCGCGTATGCCTGTAGACGCCCGTCTCCTCCGCGTGCAGCAAGTCGTTCTCGTGCGAGAGGTTGCTTTGCGCCGCGATGTACTGAAACTCCAGCTGCGCGTAGCGCTGCGCCGCGCCCACCAGATTCTCGTTCGCCTTGGCTACCGTCTTGTCCGCCTTCTCCGAGGCCGTCTCGATCTGGACCTCCAGGCTGTTTTTCTTCGACTTCGCCTCCCAGTACCGCTTGTCGGCCTCCTCGGCGCCGCCGGAATTGAGCGTCAGCTTGTTGTACCAATAGACCTGCCGCTCGTCCTCTATCTCGGCGTCAAGCTTCGAGGCCGCGGACATCATGTCCTTGACGCCCTCGTTGGCCGTCGTCCTTTCCGCGACATATTGCTTGGCCAGCTCGCGCTCCTTCTTCATCTGCTCCTTCAGGCGCTTCATGTTCTCCTCCTGCCAGCGGATGTTCTCCTTGATGAAGGCGATGCGGTCGAGCTTGTCAACCGTCTCCTCCTCCGCGGCGGACAGCTTGGCGGCGTATTCGTCGATCACCCGCTCGGCGTCGGCGAAATCCTGCGACGCCCATTCCTTGCGCATGATGTCCTTGAACTTCCCGTTCGTCTCCTGCGCGATCTTCGCCGCCTCCTCCTCCGTGAGGACCATGCGGCGGTAGCGGTAGCGGATGCCCATCTCGCCGCCGGCGAGGTGGCTCACGTAGAACTCGATCGTCTCCTCCGGATTGACGATACCCCAGCCAGTGACAATCAATTTGGTTGTCAGGGTATCCTTCGTCTGCGGACCGACCTTGTATACTTGCGAGCTGTACGTGCTGTCGTTCACCACCAGGCTAACCTTGGCCGTCGGCTCGTACTTGGCGTGCTTGAACGGATTGACCGCGATTTTATGCCAGACCGGCATGGTGAGCGTACTGTCCTCGGCCTTCAGGATCGTGCTGGGGGGCGTCCATCTCAGATGTACCTCTCCCGTCGCATGGTCGAGCGCCTTTTTCGCCCCGGTCTTTTCATTGACGCAGAAGATTTCCGCGACGCTCTTCAAGTCGCATCGGAACATGGCAAGCTGCACCACGCTCTCGAGCGTTTCCTTGGTGTCCCACGAGGAATTGGTCTCTCTCTCCAGCCTGCTGCAGGTATCACCGCAGTACGAATCGGTCTTGTCGTAGTGCGCGGACAAGACGCCGGCCTGTGGCTTCTCCTTGACGTCGATCGGCTCCATGCCGGCGAGCACGTAGTAGACGTCCTTCGCCTTCGGCATTGCGGTGAAAGGCGCCTTCGGGAACCATTCCTTGAAGCATTCGATCGCCTCCTTCATGGCGTCGGTGCGGAGCTTCATCAATTGGGCCGCCACCTGCGGTTCAGCTGAATTGAGCCAGTCCTTTCCGTATGCCTGCTCCATTTGCTCCTTTTGCTCCTTGGTCCACTTCTTGGTTCTCCACCCCTCCACCATCCGCCTCGCATGGAGCACGTCGTCAACGTCGTCCCTCATCTTCGCGAACTCGACGACGTCCGGCTTCGAAGCCCCCGGCAGCATCTCCAAATCCTCCCCGCCGGCAGGGCGGTAAGTCGCCGTAAAGCAAGAACCGCCACCTTTCCCGTATGACGCAACCTGGACGAGCAGGCGGTTGTTGCCGTCCTCGTCCACGAACGGACGCAGCGCGATGCGTTCCAGGTGCGTGACCTTCATCCGAGGGACTTCGCCTTCCTTGCAGGGCAAGATGTCGAATGCCGTTCCTTTGTAGATGTCGAGGCCGCCGCCCTCGGTTTCAAGGGCGTTGAAGTCGGCGTTAAGCGACAGGTAGTCGTCGCATTCGTTCACATAGACGACGACGATCCCGCTGTCGCCCAGTTTCACGAGCGGTCGGATGTAAAACTTTTCCTGGTTCCAGACGCTTGACGATATTCCGACCCGGTTGCTTGCCGCCACGATGCGCCACTCAAGGTCGTCTGCGCCTTTCTTCGCCTTGCCCTTCTCCGGCGGTTCGGGGATTTCGCTGTAGACGATATTCCCCTCGATTTCGTACCAGCCGCCGATTTTCGCGTTGACCGCCGGGCGGAAGTACTCCGTCACCGCCTTTCGCGCCGCTTTCCGCGCCTCGACGCGCTCCTCCTTGCACTTCGCCGCGTCCGGCATTGGCCCGAGCGCGGAAAGCGCGGACGCGAGTTCGTCCATCCTCGTCTTGATGACCTTCATGTAGCCCGCGACGCACTGCACCTGGCGCATCGCCTCGTGCGACGCCATCCACAGGCGGTTCATGCGCAGGATGTTCGCCTCGGCCAGCGCGTCCTCGTACTCGGCGTAGGACCGGTCAAGCTCCGCCTTGAGCTTCACGAGCTCGTCGAGGAGCGGCGAAACCGACTTGAGCCAGTCGTTCACCTCCTTGCACGGGAAGTCGAGCGCGGCGGCCCACGTCTCGTCGAACTTCTTCTCGTCCTCCTCGTCCATCTCGCCGATGAAGAGGCGCATCTGTTCGCGCACGTTGATGACCGCCGAACGGGGCGTGGCGGAGTTGATGAGCTTGTCGCTGATCGAGTTTTTCTCGATCTTGATCTTCGGCACGGGCAGCGGCGGAAGAGGCGGGAGCTTTGCCATCTCCCTCTCCATCTCCTCTTCCGTCGGCGGCGGTTGGTTGAGGCGATCCAGCAAGGCCTTCATTTCGGGGTCTTCAACAGGAGTGTCGCGCCCCGCAACGGGCGAGACGTCCGTTGTCCCAGGCGGGAGGGCCACGCTTGTCGCAACCTCAACCTTCACGCCCGCCTCGGCGGCGAGGTCTTTCAGTACCGCCGTGAGCTTCCCGACTTTCGGGTTGCCCTTCTGCGCCTCGATGAGCGCCTGCAGGGCGGGAATCTTTTCGGCGGCTGTGAGGCCGTCGTCCGCGGTGAACATCTTCACGGCGTCGTCGATCTCGTCCGCGCGCGCTGTCGTCGCGGCGGCGACCGCGAACAGCAATGCGATTGCAACCCGTACAAGACTTTTCATTGTGCCTCCTCTTTTTCCTTTGAATCACTCGTCTTCCAGCACGAACCTCACGCCGTTGCTGCTTCTGTGTTTGCCGGCAGTGTTCCATTCGCGGGCCGCCGAGCGTGCGGAGATCGCAAGATTTTCCCACGAGCCGCCGCGAAGCACCTTGAACACGCTGCCGTCTTTACTGTTGAGAGGGTCTTTTTCGTTGGCGGCCGACGGCTTCTCCTGCCAGTCGTCCTCGCACCATTCCGCCACGTTGCCCGCCATGTCGTAGAAGCCCCACGGGTTCGGCTCGTATGAGCCAACCTTCACGGTCTTGCCGATTGTCGGGAGCGACCTTTCGGGATGGAAGGAGTCCGTACCGTCGTAGTTGGCCTTCTTCGTATGGGCCTGGTAGCCCCAGTAATAGGTGGTGCGCGTTCCCGCGCGGCAGGCGTACTCCCACTCCGCCTCGGTTGGCAGGCGCATCTTCGCGCCCAGCGCCGCGCCGGCCTTTTCGGTGAATTCCCGGCACGCCTTCCACGAGACCATTTCCACCGGCAGGTTGTCGTCGCCCGTGAAGTGCGACGGATTCGTGCCCATCACGCTCTTCCACTGTCCCTGCGTGGTCTCGTACTTCGCGAGCCAGAAGCCCTTCGTAAGCGTGATCTT
>JAILJX010000058.1 GCA_024694365.1 Kiritimatiellia bacterium | reverse complement strand
CCCATGTCAGGAAGGCGAAGGCGGCGCCGAGAAGCGCCGTCCAGACGAACTTCCTCTTGATCGTCATCACTTCGACGCTCCTTCCGCAAAGGCCTCGATCGCGTCGAGATACGCGTCCGGACCGTAGACCAAAGCGAGGTTGTTGTGTCCGGCGCCCTCGACCGTGACGAAACGCTTCGGCTCAGGTGCAAGGCCGAACAGCTCCTTCCCGTCCTCGAACGGGATGATACCGTCCGCCGTGCCGTGGAACTGAAGAACCGGACACTTCACGTTCTTGATGTTCACGAGATTCGGGAACGGGTCCATCGGCAGAAGCCTCACCCTCGTCACGACGCGGGGCGCGGAAAGGAATGCGGCTTCGAGGACGAGTCCGCCGACAGGTTTCGTCGCGGCAAGTTCCGTCGCCGGGCCCGTACCGATCGAGAAGCCGTCCACAATGATGTCCCCGGGGTTGAATCCGCGCTCTTCGACAAGCCAGTCGTAAAGCCGATGGACGTTCCTGTAGCAGCCAGCCTCGTCCGGCTCTCCGTCTGAGAGTCCGTAGCCAGGATATTCGACGCTAGCGACCATGTAGCCCCTGTCGGCCAGCTCCCTCAAGAGCCAGATGCTGCCGAACATGTCCTCGGCGTTTCCATGGCAGCGGATGATCGCCTTCTTTCCGCGCTCGGGTCCGACGGTCATCGCGGCGATCCTGACGCCATTCGTCCCGATGTCCACATATCCCGCGAGGCTCTCGTCATAGCCGCCCTTCACGGGATGGAACATCATCGCGTTCACGAGACAGCAACCCGCAATCTCGAAAAGCGCGCCAAGCGCCAGCAGTCCAATGAAAATCTTCTTCATCACGCACCCTTCAGTTGCTGGACCATTGCGCATATAGCGTCCCGGCCGCGACATCATACAGAAACGAGACCCCTCCAGCATTGGCATATCTGCAGTTGTACGCCAAAAAATCAATTGGAAGCAAACCCTTGTTGTACTTTCTCCATACATGATCCGCAAAGGTGACGTCGCCCATGCCGTTCTTGCATGAATTTCGGTCGATCGACTCGGATTGGAATTCGTATCCGCACGACTCGGCGAAGGCGATCAGGTCGCCCTTTTCAACCTTGCAGCGAAGCTCCGCCAAAGCGCCCAGTCTCATCACGCCCGGAGAAAAGTCGAATTCGATATCAAACGCCTTTGGCGGAACGATTCTGCAGGCTATGGGGAACATGCTGAACTTTTCGTCGTCCCATTTGTCGGAACGCACCTGAATCATACCCGTGTCCTTGTCCACGTGTTTGAATGGAACAATGCCTCTTGTCACGAAGAATACAGGCAGAAACACCAGAAGAAGAAGAAACGAAAGGACGATCCATGCGTCGCCCCGGCCGTTTCTCTCCCGATCCACCCCGTCGGCATAGATGCGCGGACGGAGAAGTCCCCATGCAAACGCAAGAACCGGAACGGCGACAAGCATCCAAAAGTGCCCGCTCCAAGGAAGGAACACGGCTCCGCTGAAGCCAAGGATGCCATATGCAACGACGCAGAAGAGCGTCACGGCGACCCATGCAAAAGTCGCCCTCTTTGCCGCGGAATAAAGATTGTCGGACCAAGGAGTGGCGCTGCCGCCCTTCCCGACCCGGCCATCGTTCCGCGTGGCGAAAAGCGTCATGACCTTCACAATGATGCACACGGGAACCGCAAGCATCGCAACGCCGGCCAGCAATGTCAGAACAACACCCATGCACGTTCCTTCTTCTCTTGTCTGCGCATCAAGTCATTATACCACATAACCTCCGCCACCTGCAAGCGGCGGCCAAATTGATCCGTCAATACAGTGCCAAATTATGCTATACTGTCCCCGTAACGCACGCAAAAGGAGAAGCGCCATGAACCTGTTCGTCGAATACCCCAAATGCACCACCTGCCAGAAGGCCAAAGCCTGGCTCGAGGGGAAGAGCATCCCCTTCACAGACCGCCACATCAAGGAGGAGCGTCCAACGAGGGACGAAATCGAGACATGGTGGAGGCGCTCAGGACTCCCCCTCAAGCGCTTCTTCAACACGTCCGGTCTTCTCTACAAGAGCCTCGGCCTCGCCGCGAAGCTTCCGGGCATGGGCGAGGATGAACAGCTCGACCTCCTCGCCACGGACGGGATGCTCGTCAAGCGTCCGATTCTCGTGACGCCATCAGGCGTCTGCCCCGGCTTCAAGCCGGACGTCTGGGAGGCGATTCTTCGACCCTGAAGCGCCATTTGCGCCTCCGGTCGCGAGCCGTCGCGTAGGCGATGCCAATCCTGGGCGAGGCGGTGAAGCGCGCTTTCGCCCCGTCGCTTTCGATCCAAAGCCGGTCTGACGAAACAAGGTCTTCACGGTTGAGCGAGCGGTCTATCCGGAGGAGTTTCGTCAGCCTGCCGGGTCCTTCTGCACCCTCCACGCCGCGGATGAGCACGGCTTCCGGATGCCCTTCCGGACCCGTCACTACATTGAGCATCTCGTGCATTCCGTAGCAGAGATAGACGTATGCGCAGCCTCCCGCCGAATACATGACATCCGTCCTGGGAGTCCTGCCCTTGTGCGCATGGCAGGCTGTATCCTCCTCGCCGCAATACGCCTCGGTCTCCGTGATGCGACGGCGCATCACCGTTCCGTCATCCAACCGGCGGCAGAGCCAGGCGCCGAGAAGCGCCTTTGCGGACGCGACGGCATCGCTTGCAAAATCCGATTCGTCAAGACGCTTCATCTTCTCGCACCGTCATTTGCGCGCCAGGCCAGGCTGACGAGACGCCCAGCCGAGAGGAAGACGAGCGCGCCCATGGGGACCTGCCAGATGTATGAAGACGTATTCCCTGCGAGCGGAGCGAGCAGAAGCGCCGCCGCGGCAGGCGGGAGGAAATACGCCCCGAAACGGGAAAGCCATGCGAAGATGAGCACGGCGAGCGGCATGAGAGCGGCTTGCAGTCCATCCGGTTGCGCGGCGATGAACGCGCCCAGCACCGCGGCCACCGTGAAGAACCAGAAGCCGAGACGCCACTGCAGTCTGACGGGACGCCGCACATCCGAAAACGCCGTGTAGGCGACGACGAGAGGCGGCACCGCGGCAAACGGGGCGAAACGCCGGCAGAGGAGCAAAAGCGCGGCAAAGACCGCGACGAGGATGGAGATGCGAAGCGCCTCCTTGCGGAAAGGCTCGACAATCGGCCCGAATGCGACCCGCTCCCTGAGCCCTGCGGAAACAAAGGCGCGCTCCACGAGAAGGACGAGTCCGACCCAGAGCGCGACGGAGACCGGATAGAGCCACGTCGCGCCGCGTCCGAGAAAAAGCGGCAAAAGCGCGGCGGAAATCATCGGCGCCGCGTTGATCCGCCAAGCCGAGAGCCAGACGAGTACAGCCGCGTACGCGAGAACGAGTTTCGCCTCCGTCGGCCACGGAACATGGACGAGTCCATAGCCGAGCAAAGCGCCCGCTACGAGCGAAAGCCAAAGCCGCGGCGCGTCAGTCCTCCACGGACGCCTTTCCATCCATAAACACCCCATCGCAATCGCAGCGACTTCGGGGAACATCACCTCGTGACACCCGGAAAGATGCCACGCAACCGTCATGACGCAGGCGATTGCGGCAGTTGCAATCGCAGGGAGCGCATAGGGCTCCGCGCTCCTCATTCGGGACCTCATCCTCCAGCCCACTTCCCGCTCACGCCTTTGCGGCGCAAGCGGCCATGCGCTCGCCATAGATGGTGAAGAGGTCCTTGTAGCTGTCGATGGGGGTGCTCATCCCCACGGGACCGAGGTGTATCACGGGGCGCCCTTTCGAGCCGCCTCCCGAGTAGACCATCATCCCGTAGACCATCATGAAGGTGAGTATCGACGAAATCGCCCGCTCGCCTCCGCCGTGCACATACTGCTCGGTCGCGAAAGCGCCCCCGATCTTGCCGGCGAGATTCAGCTTCGGGGCCTCGCGCTCGAGCCACATGTGCATGTCGGCAGTCATCTCGGCCATGTAGGTAGGCGTGCCGGCGATGACCGCATCGCACCCCTTTACCCAGTCCGCGTCGACTTTGCCGATCGGGAAAGCCCTCGCCTCAGCACCCGCGACCTTTGCCGCGCCTGCGGCTATCCATCCGGCGCACTTAGCAGTATTGTCCGTTTTGCTGTCGTATATTACCGCGATTTTCATAATGCACGTATGATACCACTTTCCCGCCTTGAGGGTGACTTGTAAAGGGGATGGGTCAGCAAAAACTCCTTAAGCCGCTTGGGCCATACGTGAATCGTAAGCATGTGCAGTTTCTCCGTTGAGTGATTCCCTGTGAATTGAGTTTATCCAGTCTTCGAGATGCTGGATATGGCGTCTTGTGAGCTGGTTGAAGTCGGTTCCTTTCGGATACCATCTTCTTACGAGGCGGTTGCAGTTTTCGATGGCGCCTTTTTCATATGAGGCATAGGCCCTCGTGTAGTAGGTTTCGGCCTTGAACACTCTGTCGAGCCGTTTCTGGTCGAGGAACTCGCATCCGTTGTCCGTGGTGACGCTTCTTACCGTCCTAAGCGCATTCCTTCGCTTCAT
>JAILJX010000001.1 GCA_024694365.1 Kiritimatiellia bacterium | reverse complement strand
CGAAACTTTCCTGAACGAATACGTAAACTCCCTGCAGAACAAGGATATGGACACGTTCAGGTACAGGTACAGAAACATCGATGTCCTTCTTGTCGACGACATACAGTTTCTGCAGAAGGGAAAGCAGTGCCAGGAGGAATTTTTCAATACCTTCAACTATCTGACAACCAACCACAAGCAGATAGTCATGACTTCCGACGTGGCTCCAAAAAATCTTCCTGCTCTAGAGCAGCGCCTAATATCGAGATTTGAAGGAGGCATGGTGCAGGAGATAGAGGCGCCCGGCTACGAAACGCGTCTTGCCATTCTGCAGAAGAAGGCTGAAGACCTCAAACCGTCGGTTCCTCTCTCCACTCTTCAGTTTCTTGCCGAAAACATCAAAAGCCACGTAAGGGCGATAGAAGGCGCTTTGGCAAAGGTGCATGTCACTATGCAGATAAATCCGGCGCAGGAGGTGTCGCCGGAATTCCTGAGATTTCTGCTGAAGGATGTGATAGAGAAGGAACAGTCGCTCAGAAAGCTGACAGTCAGGGAAATACAGGAGAGCGTAGCGAAAAAATTCTCGATAACCGTCAAGCAGATACTTTCGGCAGACCGTTCGCAATCTCTTGTCACTCCGCGCCAGCTGGCCATGTACATCGCGAGGAAATTCTCCGGAAAAAGCCTGCAGGAGATCGCTCCGGAATTCGACAAGAAGCATGCCACCATAATACACGGGGTCAAAAGCATCGAAAAGAGGCTCGACGTCGAGAACGATCTAAAGACCACACTGGAGGAGATTCTGGCGGAATTCGGCTTCTCGCTGAATGATGCGGTAGAATGAACGGATTTGTCGACACGCATGTACACAAAGGCGCAAATTGTCTACACTGTCTACGCAAACCACACTTGCCTACACATGTCTTCAAAAGCAGAAACCGGAAATGAACATGAAAAAGCCGCCTGCAGCAAATGCAGACGGGCGTCCGGCGAGTTGTCTACACTGTCTACAAACCTACTGACTGGTAATTTCCCTCTTTAACAATAAAACAGTATTTGATACAATAACCGCAAGTCGACAAAAGGAGCAACAAAATGAAATTCTCTATCATAAGGTCCGTGTTCATAGAAGGGCTCAAATCAGTGCAGAGCGTAGTCGGATCGAAGGGCACCCTTCCCGTTCTGCAGAACGTGCTTCTTGAATGCAACGGACACGAGCTCAAGATGACGACCACCGATCTCGACATATCCACGACATGCAGCGTCGAGTGCAAAGTGGAGGAGCAGGGCGCGTCTACGCTGCCCGTTAAGCTTCTTGTGACGGCCATAACCAAAGCGGCAGAAGGAGAGGTGCATGTTGATATCGATGCGACGGATATTGCCTCGATATCCGCAGGGTCGGCAAGGTTTCGCATATCCGGGCTTGGAGAGAAGGAATTTCCGCGGCTCCCGCAGGATGCCGAGGCGTCGACATACGACATACCGGCGGCGACGCTGAAGGAGATGATCAGGAAGACGGCATACGCAGCATCGCAGGACGATACGCGCCGCACGCTCAAGGGAGAGCTCATGAGCTTCAGAAACCAGAAGCTCACCATGGTAGCGACGGACGGCCGCCGCCTTGCTCTTGTCGAGAACGAAATGGAATATCCGCCTTCCGCCGACAGGGACATAGTGCTTCCGTCAAAGGCGGTCATGGAGCTGCAGAGATCGCTGGGCAGCGGAGCTGACAGCGTAAAGATCAAAATACAGAAAAGCCAGATATGCTTCGAGCTCGGAAAAGTCACGATCTATTCGAAATTGATGGAGGATGCGTATCCTAACTACATGCAGGTGATCCCCAAGGAAAGCCGCGAGCAGATAGCGGTAGACAGGCAGATGCTTCTCGACGCCCTCGACAGGGCGAGCGTGATGACGATAGACGAGTCGCACTCCACCAAGCTCATATTCGATTCCAACACGCTCACGGTCACTTCGGCGATGAACGAGATAGGGTACGCCAGCGACGAGGTGCCGATCAAGTATGTAGGGGAGCGTCTTGAAATAATGTTCAATCCCAATTACGTCATGGACCCTCTCAAGGCGATAGACGACGATGAAGTAAGGATAGAGCTTAACGACGGGCATTCTCCTGCGGTGATCAAGTGTTCCATTCCTTTTCTTTACGTGCTGATGCCGCTCAGGACGAATTGACGGAAAACGGATTGGGGAAGAGGTAGAAGGGTAAGCCATGCGACTTTTTACGGACAAAAACTATCCGATCATAATATCCTGCGCCAGGCAATTGGTTCCGTGGACATCCAGGGAGGTGGAGTCCATGGGGTACAGAATAATAGATTCGACCGAAAACACCGTCGTCGTGCGCGGAGAGATGAGAGACGTGATGAAGCTCAATCTGAAGCTTCGCACGGCCCATCGCGTTCTTGTGCCGCTGCTCAGGGCGGATTGCCGCAACATAAGGGATCTTTACGAACTTGCGTCCAGCATAGATTGGGAAAACATTCTCGAGGCGGACGGATATTTCTCCGTTTCATCGATAGTGCACAACTATACCATCAGGGATACCAGGCTTCCTTCCCTGTACACCAAGGATGCGATAGCCGACAGGATGAGGGAAAAGTGCCAGAGGCGTCCCGACTCCGGAGGGGAAAACCGCGGCGCGGCGGTATTCGTGTATTGGGAACGCGATCAGGCCATCATCTATCTCGATACGTCGGGAGAGCCTCTTTCGAAGCGCGGTTACAGAAAGATACCGGGCTCGGCTCCGATGCAGGAAACGCTGGCTGCAGCTTGCATAATGGCTCTCGGATGGGACGGCAGGACGCCGTTTCTCTCGCCGATGTGCGGAAGCGGAACTCCTGCGATAGAGGCTGCCATGATGGCAATGAACAAGGCTCCCGGGTCGCTCAAGGGGCATTTCGCATTCCAGTCTGTGAAAGGATACGATTCTATCATTCCCGGAGAACATGCTCCCAATGTCGCGCCGCGGCAAAAGGCCGGCGCTTCTCCCGCGCAGATATGGAAAGAGCTGGTCCTTGAAGCGAAGTCTGAGGAGAACGCGGAAAGCATTCCACGGATAATAGCCACCGACATATCGCCCGAAGCCGTCGAAAACGCCCATTCGAACGCTATAGCGGCGGGAGTGGCGCCATACATCGAATTCAAAGATTGCGACTTCGCCGAATCGCCCGTTCCGGAAGAGAAGGGAACGGTGTTTTTCAATCCGGAATACGGCATAAGGCTCGGCACGTACGAAGAGCTGGCTCCTGTGTACGCGCGCATGGGCGATTTCATGAATGAAAAGTGCAGGGGATGGACGGGGGGCGTCATAACAGGCAACCCCGATCTGGCCGCCTGCGTGAATCTTTACTACAAAGCCCGCGTTCCGTTTTTCAACGGACCAATAGACTGCAGGCTTTTCATATATCCTGGCTGCGAGCTGAAAGGAATGAACACTCCATGAACGCGCAATTCGACATGAACGAATTCATGAAGAAGGACGAAACGGTTTCGTCCGAAAAAGAGACTGCATCCGATACGGCCGAAGAGAGGACGGAGGTTGAAGAGGCTCCCGAGCTTGACGTTCAGAAGGCTGTGGTCGAATCTCTCGCGGCCGACAAGGCGGTTCTAGACAGCAAAATAGAGGACTTGAAAAAACGCCTTGCCGAAAAAGACAGCGAGATAGGGATTCTGAGAGGGTCCCTCAAGGCCATGGAGGCCAACATATCGGCGCTCAACGCCAAGCTTGGAGAAAAGGAGAAGGAAATATCCAGGCTGGGCGAAAAGATAGTTGAACTCCAGGAGAAGGAGTTCGAAAAGATGGAGCGGAATCCCAACGCGCTTGCGCTTCTTGACAGGGACGTAGAATTGCCGGACCGTTTTACGGGCGAGACGCGCGATCATGTGATAGAAGTAATCCGCGAAGCCCGCGATGCCGCGGAAAAAGACGGGCGCCTGCGCCGGGCGCAGATACTTGAGAGCGTACTCGTAAGCAACGAGCCAGACGGCACGCTCGCCGGGAAGCGGGCTGAAATGGAGAAACTTTTCAGCGAAAACGGGAATATAGTGAACGGACCTGTCATTGAACGGCTCCGCAAAGAAGGCATATCCCACAAGAACGGGGAGGAATATCTGCTCCCCTCGGAAATAATCAAGCGCAATTATTGATCGGCCACGGCGACGTAAGGTTCGCCGCAGAACGTGCATACGGCACCGTCATGCACGGGAGCTCCGCACGAAGGGCAATGGCGTTCAAGCAGTTCCCCGCAAACGGCGCAGTACAATCCGCCAGCCGGGTCTTGCGCAGCCCTGTCAGGCTTCAAAAAGCGGCGTCCGTCCACAAAATAAGACAAATTGGAAGGGCATAGGGCGTTGGGGCAGAACGCCGAGTGCGGAAGGGCGCGTAAAGCCGCAGCGGGACGCGGCGCGGCGACGGCAGGCTTATCCTCTTTCTCCTCTTTGGGAAGTTCCATGTTGAACTTCCTGCAAAGCTTCGCTATAACCCCGTCGTTCAGTTTTGTGCCATCACCTTGCTCGAACATGGAGAGAGCCGACTGCTTGCAGCCGACCTCTTTAGCCAACATGCTCTGGGAAAGCGCGGCGTTGCGGCGCGCTTCTTTGAACTTGCGGCAGAATTCTGGATCAAGATTTGTCACGCGGAATATTATGGACTTTTTCCGTGCGCTTCGCAAGGGGGGAGTTATCAACAGATATCAACATATCAACACGAATTTCGGTCTGCAAGTTGATAATTCTGTTGATAAGTTCACATTAGCGGCAGTTTGAATGTTGATAAGTAGACATAAAAGTTGATAACTGCCGTCCAGTCCCTTTTTTCTGCGGCAACGTCGCATGATTCGTGGTCATACGGCCGGGAGTCCATAAAGAAGGAAAAGGCACCCTCAGAAGGGCGAAAATTTGGTATAATTTACGCCGCCATGAAAAAAGCCATCATAACTGTCGTCGGCAAGGATCTCGTCGGCATTCTCGCGAAGACATGCAGTTTCCTCGCAAAATCCAATATCAACATTCTCGACATATCTCAGACGGTCGTGCAGGACTATTTCAACATGATGATGATAGTGGATTTGTCCAAGTGCAAAAAGCCTTTCGACGACATAGCGGCGCAGATGGCGAAACTTGGAGAGGGAATGGGGCTTACCATACGCTGCCAGAAGTCCGAGATTTTCGAGAAGATGCACAGGATCTGAGCCATGATCAATCTCAGCGAAGTTCTCGAGACCAACAAGATGGTGAGCGAGCAGACGCTCGACGTGCGAACCATCACGATAGGCATATCGCTTCTGGACTGCGCCGACGCCTCCGTCAAGACGACGTGCGACAACATCTACGCAAAACTTGTCAGGATAGCCAAAAACCTCGTAAAGACCGGCGACGACATCGGCCGCGAGTTCGGCATCCCCGTGGTGAACAAGCGGATTTCCGTGACACCGGTCGCGATAGTCGGCTCGGCCTGCTGCAGGAAAACTTCGGATTTCGTGAAGATCGCCAAGACCCTCGACCGCGCCGCGAAGAAGCTCGGGGTAAACTTCATAGGCGGATATTCTTCGATAGTGTCTAAAGGGATGACGCCGGCGGATGAACTTCTCATACGCTCCATCCCCGAGGCTCTCGCCGCGACGGAGAGGATTTGCGCCTCGGTCAACGTAGGCTCCACGAAGACCGGCATCGACATGGACGCCGTAAAGCTGATGGGCGAGATAGTGAAAGAGACGGCGGCCAGGACGAAGGACCGCGATTCTCTCGGCTGCGCCAAGCTCGTGGTTCTCTGCAACGCGCCGGACGACAATCCGTTCATGGCGGGCGCATTCCACGGAGTGAGCGAAGGCGACGCCGTGATAAACGTCGGGGTGTCGGGTCCGGGGGTGGTGAACGCCGTTCTCAAGCACGAGCGCGGCGTGCCTTTCGGCGAGCTTTGCGAAACGATAAAGAAGACGGCGTTCAAAGTGACGCGAGTAGGCCAGCTTGTCGCCCAGGAGGCGTCGAAGCGTCTCGGCATTCCGTTCGGGATAATAGATCTTTCGCTGGCGCCCACTCCGGCGATCGGGGATTCCGTGGCTGACATACTCAGGGAAATCGGCCTTGAGCATCCGGGCGCGCCCGGGACCACGGCCGCTCTTGCGCTTCTCAACGACAACGTCAAGAAGGGCGGAGTAATGGCCTCGAGCTACGTCGGCGGTCTCTCAGGCGCGTTCATACCGGTCTCCGAAGACCAGGGCATGATAGACGCCGTCAACGCCGGCGCTCTCTCCATAGAGAAGCTCGAGGCGATGACGTGCGTGTGCTCGGTAGGGCTCGACATGATAGCGATCCCCGGCGACACTCCCGCGTCGTCGATATCGGGGATGATAGCCGACGAAGCGGCGATAGGCATGGTCAACCAGAAGACGACTGCCGTGCGCGTCATCCCCGTGGCGGGCAAAAAGGTCGGCGACACGGTCGAATTCGGCGGACTTCTCGGCCACGCCCCGGTGATGCGCGTGTCACCCTTCTCCTGCGAGGGCATGATATCGCGCGGCGGGCGAATCCCTGCGCCAATCCACTCTTTCAAAAACTGAAACAAAAAAACCATAGGGGGATATCCATGGAAAAAATGAAAGCAATCGCCAAGACCGGACCCAAGCGCGGAGTCGAGCTTGTCGAAAAACCCGTGCCCGAAATCGGCATCAACGACGTGCTGATCAAGATAAAGAAAACCGCGATCTGCGGAACGGACGTGCACATCTACGAGTGGAATGACTGGGCGCAGAGCGAGATCATACCGCCTCTCACGATCGGCCACGAATACGTGGGGGAGGTCGTGGACGTGGGCTCCAACGTCAAGAGCGTGAAGGTAGGCGAGCGCGTGTCGGGCGAAGGGCACATCGTCTGCGGACACTGCCGCAACTGCCGCGCCGGCCAGCGCCATCTCTGCCGCAGCGCCAGGGGCGTCGGCGTGAACCGCGACGGAGCGTTCGCGGAGTATCTGGCGATCCCGGAGACGAACGTATGGCACTGCGATCCGTCCATCGACGATGAACTCTATGCCATATTCGACCCGTTCGGCAACGCGACCCACACGGCGCTCAGCTTCAACATGGTCGGCGAGGACGTGCTGATAACCGGCGCGGGCCCGATCGGGATGATGGCCGCCGCGATCTCCCGCTTCGTCGGGGCGAGAAACGTCGTCGTCGTCGACGTGAACGACTACCGCCTGACCCTCGCCAAGCGCCTCGGCGCGACGCGTACGGTCAACACGCGCGTGGAGAAGCTCGCGGACGTGATGAAGGACCTCAAGATGGTCGAGGGCTTCGACGTCGGTCTCGAGATGAGCGGCGCCGCGCCCTGCCTCAACGCCATGATCGAGTCGATGAACACCGGCGGCAGGATTGCGCTTCTCGGCATCCACGGCCCCAACACAAAGGTGAACTGGAATCACATAGTCTGGAAGGGCCTCAAGATCAAGGGCATCTACGGACGCGAAATGTTCGAGACTTGGTACAAGATGGGCGCGATGATCCAGGGCGGTCTCGACATCGCCCCCGTCATCACCCACCGCTTCAAGTACTCGGACTACGAGAAGGGCTTCGAGGCCATGATATCGGGCAAGTCCGGCAAGGTGATTCTCGATTGGGAGTCGTAATCGAACACGCAAAGAAAGGGAACAGAAAATGTACGGAAAATTCCAGGCTCATCTCCAGGAGACGATAGCGGACCTCAAGGCCAAGAGCCTCTACAAGCTCGAGAAGACAATCGCGACGCCCCAGGGCGCGCGCGTCACGCTCGCCGACGGCACCAAGCTCGTCAACATGTGCGCGAACAACTATCTCGGTCTCGCGAACCATCCCGAGGTTGTCGAGGCGTCGCGCGAGGCGACGGCGAAGTACGGCTACGGAATGGCGTCCGTCAGGTTCATCTGCGGAACGGACGTCCTCCACCGCGAGCTCGAGAAGACTGTCGCGGAATTCACGAAGACCGACGACTGCATTCTCTTCGGAAGCTGCTTCGACGCCAACGGAGGCGTATTCGAGGCTCTGCTCACGGCCGAAGACGCGATCATCTCCGACGCCCTCAACCATGCTTCGATCATCGACGGCGTTAGGCTCTGCAAGGCGAAGCGCTTCCGCTACGCCAACGGCGACATGGCCGATCTCGAGAAGCAGCTCGTCGCGGCCGACGAGGCTGGCGCCAGGTTCAAGCTCATCGTGACCGACGGCGTGTTCTCGATGGACGGCATCATCGCGCCCCTCAAGGAGATCTGCGATCTCGCCGACAAGTACGGCGCGCTCGTCATGGTCGACGACTCCCACGCGGTCGGCGTTCTCGGCGCCACGGGCTCCGGTTCCGTCGAAGAGTGCGGAGTCACCGGCCGCGTCGACATCATCAGCGGAACGTTCGGCAAGGGTCTCGGCGGGGCTTCGGGCGGATATATCGCCGCGCGCCAGGAGATCGTCGACATCCTGCGCCAGAAGGCGAGGCCCTACCTCTTCTCGAACGCGATCCCCCCGCCCGTCGCCGCGGCGTCGATCAAGGCCATCGAGCTCGTGAAGACGCGCGGAGAGCTCCGTGCGCAGCTCGCCGCGAACGCGAAGCAGTTCCGCGAAGGCATGACGAAGCTCGGCTTCGATCTCGTCCCCGGCCGCCACCCGATCATCCCCGTGATGCTGGGCGATGCGGCTGTCGCGGTGAAGATGAGCGAAAACCTCTACCGCAACGGCGTATACGCGACCGGATTCTTCTACCCCGTCGTCCCGATGGGCAAAGCGAGGATCAGGACTCAGATGTCTGCCGCCCACACCCCCGAGGACATCGACTTCGCGATACAGGCTTTCGCCAAGAGCCGGTAAATGGAGCAAGTCCTCTCAGGCTTCATCGTCGACGGAACCGGAGCGCCCGGTTTCTTCGGCGATGCAGTCGTGGAGGGCGACAGGATAAAAGACATTGTCCGCCGCCAGCCCGGCGCATCCGAAGAGGATGCGCCGATTGTCTCTCCGGGATTCATCGACGCCCACACCCATTCAGACGCATATCTCGTCATAGAGCCGGGCGCCCCTTCTAAAATATCCCAGGGGATAACGACGGAGATCAACGGACAGTGCGGCGGGTCCGTCGCGCCGCGATACGGCGAAGCGCGCCTTTCGTCCGATTGGGCGGCTCTGCTCGGAGAGAGGCTTGTCTGGCGGTCTCTCGCGGAATACCGCGAAGTGCTTTCCGCGGCGAAGCCGGCGGTCAACACGGTGCAGTTCATAGGCCACAACACCCTGCGCTCGTCGGTTGTCGGCTACGCGGCGAGGGCGGCGACGACCGAAGAGCAGAAAAGGATGGAGAGACTCCTGGAGCAGTCTCTCGATGAAGGCGGCTGGGGACTTACTACGGGGCTCATATACCAACCGGGGAGATACTCCACCCCGGAAGAGGTTACGGCGCTGGCGCGCGTCGCGGCGAAGAGAGGCGGCATATACGCGACCCACATGCGCAGCGAAGGCGACCGGATTCTCGAGTCGATAGACGAGGTGATCGCGCTTGCGCGGGAGACGGGGATAAAGGCCGAAATCTCCCACCTCAAGACGGGCGGAAAAAAGAACTGGGGCAAGCTCGAGCGCGTCTTCGAAAAAATCGAAGGCGCCATGGCGGAGGGGCTTCTCCTCGGAAGCGACCGCTATCCCTACTGCGCCGCGGGGACTGATCTCGACGTGGTCCTTCCCGACTGGGCCCAGGAGGGCGCCGCGAAGGCGGAATGCGCAAGGCTCGCCGATCCGGAGCTGCGCGCAAAGATCGCGCGCGAGATCGACTCGCAGGAGCGCGACTGGGCCTCCGTCATGATCGGCGGGACGTGGAGCGGAAAGACGAAGCGCTTCAGCGGGAAGAGGGTCTCGGAAATCTGCGAAAGCGAAAGGACGACGCCCGGCGGGGCGGTGTGCGAAATACTCGCGCTCGACGGATGCAAGACAGGCGCGTTCTTTTTCACGATGTGCGAGGAGAACCTGGACAGGATACTCGCGAAGGATTGGATACTTCCCGGGAGCGACGCATCTCTCCGCGCGCCGTGGGGTCCGCTGGGCGCGGACCACCCCCATCCGCGCGCATACGGTACGATGCCGGAATTCTACCGCCGCCTGCGCGCCCTCGGCGTTTCGCGCGAAAAAGCCGTCGCCAGGATGACGGGAGATGTCGCGAGGCGCTTCGGCATCAAAGGGCGCGGCGTCATCAAGAAGGGCGCTTATGCGGATCTTGCGGTGTGGGACGAAAAGTCTTTCGCCTCCAATGCTACGTACCTGGAGCCGCACAGATTCTCCTCTGGCGTAAGGCTTGCGATGGTGAACGGCGTCACGGCGTGGCGCGACGGCAGGCTGACGGGCGAGCGCGGCGGACGCTTCCTCGAGCGCCGCTGATATGATATAATGCCAAAGGTGAACATGAAAATCCAGATACTCCCTTCGATACTTGCCGCCGATTACGGACATCTCGCCGACGAGATCCTGCGCGCCGAGGCGGCGGGCGCCGACGCGCTCCATCTCGACATGATGGACCCGTCGTTCGTCCCGAACATGTCGTTCGGCCCCGACATCGTCGCGCTTGCGAGAAAGGTCGCGCCGGGATTCTACCGCCACGTCCATCTCATGATGCGCAGGCCCGACCTATACCTGGAGGATTTCGCCAAGGCCGGCGCCCAGACCATCCAGGTCCACATCGAGGCCGACTGCGATCTCCACACCGAGCTTAAGCGCATACGCGCCATGGGCGTCAAGCCCGCGCTCGTCATCAATCCCGAGACGCCGGTCGAACGGCTCGCGCCGTACCTCGGCGAGGCGGACGAGGTTCTCGTGATGACCGTCCATCCGGGACGGGGCGGACAGAAGTTCATGGTCGAGTGCCTCCCGAAGATATCGTGGCTCAGGTCCCGCTGCCCCGGGCTCGACATAATGATAGACGGCGGCGCCAATGCCGAAACCGTGCCGATCGCGTTCAAGGCGGGCGCGAACCAGTTTGTCGCCGGCAGCTATCTTTTCGGCAAGGCCGACATGAAAGCGGCAATAGACGACCTTAGAAGGAGGCTCGGCGAATGAAGAGGAAAATACTTCTCGGGGTCACGGGATCGGTCGCGGCGTACAAGGCCGCGGAGCTCGTCAGGCTGTTCGTCAAAAACGGGGACGAAGTGAAGGTCGTGATGACGAAGGCAGCGACGGAATTCGTGACGCCGCTTACGTTCCGGACGCTATCCAGGAATCCTGTGGCCGTAGAGGAGTTCGCACCGCCGCAAAGCTGGGTTCCTGAGCACATCGCTCTCGCGGAATGGGCCGACATCGCTCTCGTCGCGCCGGCGACCGCGAACACGTTGGCCAAAATGCGGTGCGGCATCGCCGACAATCTGCTCACGTCGGTCCTGCTCGCCACGAAGGCGAGAATCTTCATCGCCCCCGCGATGAATACGGGAATGCTGGAGGCGGCGGCGACGCGGGAGAACATTGCCGTACTGAAAGAGCGCGGCGTCTCCGTCATAGAACCGGGCGAGGGCGAGCTCGCCTGCGGCGCGTCGGGGAAGGGACGCTTTCCCGGCGCAGAGACGATTTTCGGAGCGGTGAAATGAAGACAGTCGTCGTGATACCGACATACGACGAAAAGGACAACGTCGGCCCGATGTCCGAAGCCGTCCTTGCGCAGTCAGCGGAAGGCAGGGAGATCGAGATTCTTTTCGTGGACGACAATTCGCCCGACGGCACGGGAGCTGCGATAGACGCCCTCTCGGAGAAAGACCCGAGGATCCGCTGCCTGCACAGGGCCGGGAAGGAGGGGCTCGGCCGCGCGTACGTGGCAGGCTTCAGGCGGGCGCTGGAGCTAGGCGCCGGCCTCGTCGTCCAGATGGACTGCGATTTCTCCCACAATCCCGGCGATCTCCCGCGCATGATCGAGGCGGCCGGCGACCCGTCGGAGCCATCGCTCGTCATAGGTTCGCGCTACGTGAAGGGCGGGTCAACTCCGGGCTGGCCGTTCAGGCGGCGGCTCATATCCAGGATGGGCGGCGTCTACATACGCCTTGTCACCGGCATGCCGCTCAGGGACCCCACCGGAGGGTTCAAGTGCTGGACGAAAGCCGCGCTCGAGAAGATGGATTTGGAGACGGTCGAAAGTTCGGGCTATTCGTTCCAGCTCGAGATGAACCACCGTGCATGGAAACGCGGGGTGGACACGAGGGAGATACCCATCGCGTTCACAGACCGCATCGCAGGCTATTCGAAAATATCCGCCGGGATCGCTGTGGAGTCTCTCAAGATAGCGTGGCGTCTGAGATTCAGGAAAAGGAAATGAAAGCTAACGAAGACATAAGGCTGACGGAATTCTTCGACACTCACGGCGTGCTGCCGCACTGCGGCGACATGTCCCGCGACGATGTCATAAAGACACTCGTAAACCGCATCGCGGCAGGCGGCGGACTTCCCGTGGGGACGGACAGTCTCGTCACGGACGTCCTCACGCGCGAAGAGATGGGCTCGACCGTCATCATGGACGGCCTTGCGGTCCCGCATGCCCGCGTCGACGGTCTCAACGAGCCCTGCGCCGCGATCGCCACGAGCGAGCGCGGGATAGTGTGGCCCGGGGAGTCTGGCGTCGTGCACATCGTGTTTCTGATGCTCATCCCTCGCGACCGGCCGGCCCTATATCTGCAGATACTGCGAGCGCTCGGCACGACGCTGAAGGACCAGGCGATCCTCCACCAGGTGGCCGCCATGACGAGCGCCGGCGAGATATTCCGGTTCTTCGAAAGCGGCAAGGCGTATCTCCCGCGCTACATAACCGCGGCGGACATAATGACCCGCGAGTTCAAGGTTCTGAGGGACAACGATACGATGCAGACGTGCGTCGACACGTTCATCCGCGAAAAGATAAGCGAGATCCCGATTCTCGACCGCGACGGGGACCTCACGGGGATAGTGCGCGCGGGCGAGCTTTTGAAGCTTTGCCTCCCTGAGTATCTTCTCTGGATGAACGACCTGACGCCGATCGCCAACTTCGAGCCTTTCGCCGAAGTCCTCGAGAACGAACGGAAGACGTGGCTTTCCGACATCCTCGTCAAAGAATTCCCGTGCGTCACGCCGGACGCCCCCGCCGTCGCTGTCGCGGGCGAGATGGCCCGCTACCAGTCGTCGAAGTGCTACGTGCGCGAAGGCGAGAAGCTTGTCGGGGTCGTTCTTCTGACGCGCTTTCTGAGCAAGCTCTTCCGCGAGTGAGGAAAAGGAGAAACGGAAAATGAAAAACCTAAGGCTTCTCTTTCTCGCTTGCGTCGTCCTCGGCGTCTCGGCCGGCGGATGGCTCTCTGGCCTCGCGACGAATCCGACGCAGCTCGTGACGCTCGGCGTGTTCGCGATGGTCATCTCCACCACCCTCTTCTATTGGGAGCGCCGCGTCGCAGCGGCCTTTCTCGGGGTGTCGATACTGATCTCCACCCACGCAATGACTCTCGCCTCCATCCTGAAGGCGACAGAGCTCGACATCATCTTCTTTCTGATAGGGATGATGATAATAGTGGGCGTACTCAAGGATCTCGGCTTCCTGACGTGGGTCATCCAATCGATCATCAGCCGCAAGAAGATGAACGGCATCTCCTTCTCCGTGATCCTCTGCGTGCTTTCGGCGGTGCTTGCGTCCGTCGTGGACGAGGTTTCGTCCATTGTCGTCGTGCTCGCTCTCGTCTTCCAGGTCTGCGCCACGCTCAAGCTGCGCCCCCATCCGTTCGTGCTGATGGCCGTGATGGCCACGAACATAGGTTCGTCGGCGACGATGCTCGGCAATCCCGTCGGCATATTCATCGGCAACAAGGCCGGCCTCACGTTTGCGCAGTTCCTCGTCGGCGCGACGCCTGTCGCCATCGTCTCGCTCTCGGTCGCGCTGGCGATCGTGGTATTCTGGTTCCGCAAGGACATCCATCTCATGACCGAGCGGATGAACGAGCACCGCCAGCGCCATTCAGGACTCGGCCCCGCAATCAAGATACCGTACAAGACGGGCCTCGCAATACTCCTGACGACAGTCGTCGTCATCGCCTTCCACCATCAGATCGAGCATCTGCTCGCGCTCGGCGGAGTCGAGAACAAGAACGCGTTCCTGATCCTGACTCCGCTCGTGATGTCGAGCATCCTCATGATATGGCGTCCGAACCGCGCGCGACACTACGTCGAGCACGACGTCGAGTGGTGGACGCTTCTCTTCTTCATGCTTCTTTTCGCGATCGCGGGTTCGCTCAACGAGCAGGGCATAACGCAGAACCTCGCCGACAAGCTGGCGTCGTCCGTTGAGGGCGGACCAAAGGGCATGATTCCTTTCGTGATCCTCATTGCCTCTCTCGGCTCTGCGTTCGTCGACAACATAGTGTTCGTCGCCGCGTTCACTCCCGTCATACAGGCTCTCGTCGCGCGCTCGGCCGACTTCTCCGTTCTCTGGTGGGCGCTTCTTTTCGGCGCATGTTTCGGCGGCAACATAACTGTCGTCGGTTCGACGGCCAACATCGTCGCTTCGGGTCTTCTCGAGAAGCACGGCCACCATCCGATCAAGTTCCTCGTCTGGATAAAGATAGGCGCGTGCGTCGGCCTGGTCACGGGCCTCGTCGCCTGGCTGATGCTCACGGTCCTCCCCTCGCCCATGCCCCAGGGCGCGGAGGCCCCCGCCCCCGCGCAGAGCGGGGAGATGGAATTTCCGGACCTTTCACCCAACACCTGATCCCTTCCCGCCATGTCAACGAAACCTCTCTTCATCGTCGTGTCCGCGCCTTCGGGCTGCGGAAAGTCCACGCTCATCGACATGCTCCTCCAGGAGTATTCCGACATCGTCTACTCCATCAGCTGCACAACGCGCGAGCCGCGCGGCGAGGAGGAGGACGGCCTCGACTACCACTTCAAGACGAAGGAGCGCTTCGAGGAGCTCATCGCCGAGAACGCCTTCATCGAATACGCGAACGTTCACGGCAACTACTACGGCACGCTGAAGGCCCCCATAGAGGAGGTGCTCGCCGAGGGCAACTCGATGATCATGGACATCGACGTGCAGGGCGCGGCCAAGGTCCGCGAATACGTGCGTTCGCTCCCGAACACCGATCCCATGAAGATCGGCTATGTCGACATCTTCATAATGCCTCCGTCGATGGAGGAGCTGCGCCGCCGCCTCGAGGGGCGCGGGACGGATTCGCAGGCCGTCATCGAGAAGCGCCTCGCAAACGCCGAGGGGGAGATGGAGCGCGCCGGAGAATACATGTACAAGGTGACGAACGACGACCTCGGCCACGCCTACAAGCGGCTCTGCGATCTCATCGACGCCTTGAGCGGCAGGATGTGAAACGCGTCCGGTCGGCAGGCGAACGGCTCGGCTGGCGCGAGCGCATCGGATTCGGCGCGGGGGATTTCGCGCAGAATCTCGTCTATCCCGCCGCCGGCATGTATCTTCTCTTTTTCTACACCGACATACTCGGCCTTTCGCCCGGTATCGCCGCGGCGATGTTTCTCGCGGTGCAGATTCTAGACATGTTCTGGAATCCTCTTGCGGGCGCGCTCATGGACCGGTGGTCTCCGCGCTGGGGGAAATACCGCTCCCATCTGCTGCTCGCGGGCGTTCCGTTTTCGCTCATGGCGGTTCTCTGCTTTTTCAACCCGTTCGGCGCGGGCGCAGGATTGTGCAAGACCGTCTACGCCTTCGCGACGTTCGCCTCGTTCTCGATGCTCTTCACGGTCTTGAACGTATCATACGGTGCGCTCGGTTCGTCGCTTACGCGCGATACCGACGAAATAGCCGTGCTCACGACGGCGAGAATCTTCCTCGCCAACGCCGGGGGCTTCGCTGCCGCCGCGGGGGTTCCGCTTCTCGTGGCGGCGCTTGCAGGCGAGAGGGACCTTCCTTGGAGGATGGCTCTTTTCATGGGTCTCGGCATGCTGCCGTCGTTCATCTTCATGCCGATGATACCCGCGCTTCGCAGGCGGCTCGGCAAGAAGAATCTCTTCTTCGCATTCTCGCCCGCGGCGCTGCTCGGCATGGCGGCGCTGTATGCGGCGAGCCGCTTCGGACGCGTCGAGGACCATCCTGTTCTCGTCTACGCCGCGCAGTTCGTCAAGGCGTCCGGCATAATGCTTGCGACCGGCTGCATGTGGGCGTTCGTTCCGGACGTGATAACGTATTCCGAGAGGATGGCCGGCAGGCGCCTTTCCGGAATCGTGACGGCGATAATCGGGGTCTTCTTCAGAATCGGTCTCGCGATGGGCCGGATAGTCCCCGCGATCGTCCTTGGTGTCGCCGGCTACGAAGCCGCCGCGGCGGAAGAACCATCGTCTCTGCCGTCCGATCCCCGGGCCTGGCTTCTTGCGATATCGATTCTTGCCGCGATCGCCATCGCCGCGCTGTCCGCTTCGTTTGCCTGGACGAAAGAGCGGCTTGCGATGGACGCGAAAGATTCCGGGGATGTCGGTCTCTGCGATCTTGTGCGCGAATTCGTCCGCAACCGTCCGCTCAGGATTCTGTCGCTCTTTTTCGTTTGCGCGTTCGCCATGATGTCGATAGGCAATGCCGCGGGCGCATATTTCATGAACGGACTCGAGGCGCAGTCGCCGGCGGCGCAGGAGGCCATACGTTGGCTCGTCTCGGTGATTCCCGCCGCGCTTGCAGTCGTCTCCGCGGCCGTCCTCAGGCTGTATCCTCTCACGGACGGCAAGATCGACGAAATAGGCCGTGACATCGAATCCGCCGGCCGAGACCGCAAGCCTGCAACACCCCGTTCATAGTCGCTTGCATCACTATGGAGTGCAGAGGGGGGGTCGGTGCATTGGGTGCGCCGGTCGAGATGCATTCGTGGATTTGCCGCGGTGCACCCAATGGACTCGCGCAAGTGCATTATATGGAGAAGAGCGTGCGCATTCAATGCGCGGACGCAGAAGCATTAATGGAGAATTGCGCCTCCATTGGGTGCACCGGGCGGGGGGATCGGTGGTAGGTGGCGGAGGCGTCGGTAGGTGCGGGGAGGGCGGCCGAGGCGAGGGTATACCTTTCGGGAAGGGGAGGTGTATAAGACTGCGGTCGGATTTGTATAAGACTGCGGTCGTTTTTCCCGGCGACCGCGGGCGTTTCCCGGTCAGTCCAGGGTGGTGTTGCCGGCGGTCGCGGTCGCGATGTACGGCTTCGGTGTCCTTCGACGCTAGGCGACGCTGTCCGACGCTAGGCGACGCTAGGTGACCCTATCCCGTGTGTGGGGGCGCGTGTGGGTGGGCGTGTGTGTGGTGTTGCCTGTCATTACGCGACCTCTTTCGATGCAACCGTGCTCCCTGTGCAGGATGGGCGATTTCGCCGTCCTTCGCCCCGCTCGGCGTATACATATACAGCCTCGGGGGCGAGTCCTGGCGAAATCGCCTCATCCTGCTTCGGTCCGCTCGGCTGGCGGCATCGAAAGAGGTCGCCCATGGCCACTGCGGGTATTCGTCGTGGCGCAAGGCTTTCGTTGCCTTCTTGTTTGCCGCGCCTTGCTGACTTCGGGGTTTCGTCCTCGCTACCGTTCCCCGCTTCGCCGCTCCCGCGCCCTGGCCTCGCCATAGGCTGCGCGATACTTGGTCGCCGGGATACCGGCTCGGTCGTCTCGCTTGCCTCTGGCGGTCCATGACGCGAACCGCGTCGCCGCGTGTCACTCCGCGCGGCTCCTTGCGGCCACTTCGCTTCGCTCGTGCGCTCGATTGCTTCGCAATCTGCGCGGCTCCCCTCCGAAAGGCTTCGCCTTTCTGCGGCACATCTGTCCGCAAACCCCTCGTCCCGCTCCTCATGAACTGTTTTTGAATTTCGTTTTCGCTTCAGTGCGCAGTCTCGTTCCCGTGCTTCGCGCCACAGGCGCACTGGGCGCCTAACTGGGGGCGTAGGCGTCCTCGCCTACGCGAGGGCGGAATCTCGTTCTCGCTTCAGTGCGCAGTCTCGTTTGCGTGCTTCGCACCACCGGCGCACTGGGCGCCTAACTGGGGGCGTAGGCGTCCTCGCCTACGCAATATCGGAATTTCGTTCTCGCTTCATCGCGCAGTCTCGTTTGCGTGCTTCGCACCACCGGCGCACGGGCTCCTAACTGGCGGCGTAGGCGTCCCCGCTTACGCAAAGCGGAATCTCGTTCTCGCTTCATCGCGCAGTCTCGTTTGCGTGCTTCGCGCCACAGGCGCACTGGGCGCCTAACTGGGGGCGTAGGCGTCCTCGCCTACGCGAGGGCGGAATTTCGTTTCCGCTTCATCGCGCGGTCTCGTTCCCGAGGCTGAGGCACCACCGGCGCACGGGCTCCTAACTGGCGGCGTAGGCGTCCCCGCTTACGCAAAGCGGAATCTCGTTCTCGCTTCAGTGCGCAGTCTCGTTTGCGTGCTTCGCACCACCGGCGCACGGCGCGGTATAAACCGCGCCAAACAGAATTCGCGCGAGAGACGGACGCGGAGGACCGCGTCCCTCCCAGGGAAGAATTCCGCATTCAGAGACGGGAACGAGATTCCGATCTTGTGATGGCTGCCAAGCCATCACTCCTCAGCTTAGGCGAACTGCAAGCAGAATCAGGCAGAAAACCTACATAGTAGCCTCTGCCTCGCCTGCGCTTCGGTGGTGCCTGCTTGTTTATATTTTATTTTTGTGTGGAAGTGGGTCGCTTCAGCGATTAGGGGCGGGGGAGCAGAAGTGCCGCGAGTGAGGGAGCGACGAGTGCAGGCGTAGGAGTCGTCTTGTATGCAGCCAATGACTCTGTCTAGGCATGGCAGGCTGAACAAAGCCTCTTGTCTACGCGTGAGAGCGCAACTCGGAGCGGACGAGAGAGAGCGGCAGCTTCTGGCCACCGCCCTTGCTCCCGTCCGCCCCAAGTCCGCCCCGAGTCCGTCCCGAGACGCCGCCGGAGTCTCGTCACGCCCGCTCTTTTACAGCGTGAACGTGACTTCCTTCGCGTATTCGTTGCCGTCGATCGTCACTACGACTTCCGCCTTGTTCTCGGCGCCGGCCCAGACCTCGTCCTCGAGGGTGCGGTTCACCGGTGCGAGTCCGGCGGAGAGCGTCACGGCGGTGTCCGTCGCGGACGCGACGTCGCTCGTGATGGCCTCGTTGGCGAGCACATCGCCGCTTGCCCTTGCCGTGAGCCTCAGCTTGATGTCGCTCTTGGTCACTCCGGAGAGGCACGTGCCGTGGATGGTCACGGGCGCGTCGCCTATGAACTCCGCCGTGTTGTCCGCCTCGTTGCCCTGCTCCTTGATGAGGGTGACGGAGGGCTGCACCTCGGCCGCGAGGACGGCCACCGCGAGCGTCACGGTCGTGAGCGGAGCGGTCGGGTCGAGTCCGCGGGAGACGAGGCGTATCTTGTACTTGCCTTTCTCGGGCGCGGACGCGAGCCGCACCTTGAGGCGCTGTCCGCCGTCGTTC
>JAILJX010000123.1 GCA_024694365.1 Kiritimatiellia bacterium | reverse complement strand
CCGTCGCCGCGGCGGCGGTCTGCGCGGCGCTCTACCGCGCCGGACGCGGCCGCTCGTCGAGCATTTCCGCGACGATCTCGCGCTGATGCGCCATGTAGGCCTCTTTCGTGAAGGCCTTGGCGCGCTCTGCGCATCTGCGCTTCTGCTCCCGCCTGAATCCCGCGTCGCTCACGAGCTTCGCGAGTATCCGCGCAGCTTCTCCGGGATCCGAAAACTCAAGCTCGGGGTTGGCGACAATCTCCTTCGCGCCGCCGCGGTCCGCGACGACAGGCACCAGCCCGGCCTTCAGGTATTCCGTGACCGAGATCCCGAACGCCTCGGTCGGGGGGACGTGCAGCGCATACGCCCCCGAGAACAGGAATCTCGTCTTGGCGTCCCCGTAGAGGACGCCCTCGAACGAGATCCACGGACGCGTCGCCGCGAGCGCCCTCAGCCTCGCCGAGTACGGGTTGTCGTCCATCTTCCCCGCAAGGCGCAGTTTAAGGTCCTTCCCCGTAAGCTCCCTCGCCTCCTCGACTATGCGCATCATCTCCTCTATGCGCTTTGACTGCGCTATGCGGCCTATGAAGAGCACCGCCAGCGGATCTCTCGCCACGCCGCACGCGGAGCCGTCGAAGAGGGTCGGCGGAAGGAAGACGCGTCCGTTGAACTTGCCGTAGAAGCTCTCCAGAAGCGACTTCACGTACTGCGAATTGGGGTATATCCTCTCGCGCGGGTCGGCGAAGACGTCCCTCCTCGAGCGCATGCCGAGAAGCGGACGCAGGAGGCGGTCCTTGGCGAAGCGCGCGATCCTCCTGGCGAGGGAGGCCTTGCGGCCGGCGACGAAATCGTCGAACGCGCTGTCGCCCACGTCTATCGTTATGAGGACGTGCCTCGCGGGCTTGCCGAAGTCCATGATGTTCGCCAGCGATATGCAGACGTCCGCCTTTTTCGCGAGCCTCTTGAGCTTGCGCGATCTCAGAAAGGCCTCGAACATGGTGCAGCTCGTCTTGCGGTAGCCCGGCGGCATGACCTTCACGACCTCGAGGCGGGAGAGGTCTACCGCGACGCCCATGAGCGAGACCGCCCGCTCGAGGTTGCCGGTCCGGTCGAGCGCCAGCGTGACGTCGCACGTCTTCTGCAGCTCGGCTATCAGCGTGAGGGGCAGATATTCGCCTCCGCCGAGCGTCATCCCGAAATAGCGGTAGTAGACGAGTATTTTCTTCCTTTTCATCCGCGGCGCCTTCTTTCGGCCAGGGCGTAGTAGAATCTGAAGAAGAGTCTGGCCGGCGCCATCCATCCCTTCGCCGCCAGGCGGAAGAACGGGTATGCGATGCGCTTGGCCCTCGACGCGCGCGCGACCGCCCGCGAGAAAAGCTCCGCGCCGCGTCCGGCGAACAGTATGCCGAGCGATCGCCTGCGCGAGCCGTCGGAGAGGCGCTTCGAGAACCCCGGGTAGAAATGCTGCACGTATGCGAGCGCGACCCACTGGTTGCACCAGACGGCGGCTATGTCGCCGGGTATGGCGCGCGCTTCCGCGAACTCGAGGAGCGAGCGTATCTGCCTCATCGTGTCGCAGTTCGCGCGCTCGAGCGACGCCGCCGTGGTTATGGAGCCGGGCCTCAGCCTGTAGACGTAGAGCTCTTCGTCGACGTACGCGAAGCGCTTGGCCGCGATCCATATCCTCGGCGTCGATTCGACGTCCTCCATGAGAAGGCCGTCCGTCTGCCGTATGCCGTTCTCCCTGAGGAACGCCGTCCTGTAGGCGTTCAGCCACGTGAAGTTCCCGAACCATCCCATCGACGGGCGGGCCCTGCGTATGGCGTCCGCCCCGGTGAACACGCCTTCCCCCGCCGAGGGGGGGAAGTTGGCGAGCCTTTCCGCGCTTGCCGGGTCCGGCGGATCGGTCCGCGTCCTCGTCGCGGCGAATGCGATCACGTCGAGATCCCCGCCGGCCGAATCTATCTTCGCCGCGAGCGTCTCGAGCATGTCGCCCCTTACCCAGTCGTCGCCGTCGAGGACGACGAGATATTCTCCCTTCGCGTGGTCCAGGCCGTAGTTTCTCGTCGTCGCGACGCCGCCGCTTACCGGCCCTTCGGCCACCGTGAAGCGCGGGTCGCGCTCCGCGTACGAGCGGCATATCTCGAGCGAACGGTCCTTCGATTCCTCGACGTAGCATATCGCCTCGAAATCGCCGAGCGTCTGCCCCGCCACCGAATCCAGCGCCCTGCGCAGATACGGCTCCGTCTCGTGGCATGCGACTATGAAAGTGAACTTCGGCTGTTTCATCGGGTGAATAGTATATCATATTACGACACCCCGGAATATGATATAATATGACGGATGAAAAACAGCTGCAGTCTCTTCGCCGGCGCGGTCCTGGCGCTCGCCGCGTCCGGATGCGCGACAGGCGATTCGCCCTACGACTACGCCGAATCGTGGCTCATACGCGAAGATCCGGTCAGGACGTACGCCATGCCATCGGATGTCATATACGTGCAGGACGCCCTGCTCGACGGGACGTGCGGCGTCGCCGGGCTGAGGCTTCATGCCGACGCTGCGGTGAAGGGCGGCCGCTTCGACGGCCTCGCCAGGATATTCTCGCCCGTCGTCATGGACGCCGCGACTCTCGAGCAGGCGCTCGATTGGTATTTCAGGCACCATCACGGCGGCAACCGTCCTTTCGTCTTCATCGGGGAGGGACGCGGCGGCGCGCTGCTGAGGGCCTACGAGCGGGAGAATCTCGAGGATTTGCGCGAAAGCGGTCTCGCCGTGAGCTTCTACTGCGAAGAGGCCGACGCCGGCTTCGTCACCCCCGAAATGGTGAAACAGATATCCGACGCCGTCCACAAGGCGCGGTTCAGGTCCGTATGGGGCCGCGACATGCCGGAAGGGGCCGACGCGCCCTGCGCCGGACCGGAGGCCGGGGGTGGTTGAATCGCTCAAGCGTCTCAAGAGGGCGCTTTGCGCCTTCCTTCTCAGGATGAAGATCCGCCGCGAGGCGAATGCCGCCTTCCGGTACGACAGGCGCCTTTTCATGCGCAACGCCGGCGCCCTGCACCCGGAAAGGAAGGCCGCCGCCGTCTCCGAGATAGTCATGGGCTACCACGTCCTCGAGAAGGGCATTACCATGCCGCACAGGCGACTTGGATTCGGACGCGACGCCGCCTGCCGCCTTGCCGATCTCATCGACTCGTTCGAACGCCGCTTCGGCAAGGGCGACGGACAGGTCGATCACGCGGCGTCCGTTCTCCGCGCCTACAGGGAGCTTCACAGGGACTGGCCCGCCGGCATGGAGCGGCTCGACGCTTTCCTTGCGGAGCATCCTTGCGCCGCCGCCGTCGAGCCGCACGTCAGGCGCGCCGACTTCTTCGCGGCGCGGGAAAGCCCTTTCCCCGCCTTCGCCGCCTCCCGCCATGTCGTCAGGCATTTCGGCGGACCCGTCCCGCGCGAGACTATCGAAAGGGCGGTCTCTGTCGCGCTTACCGCGCCCAGCGCCTGCAACAGGCAGCACGCGAGAGTGCATGCCGTCTGCGGCAAGCGCCTCATCGAGCGGCTGTTCGCCCTCCAGGGCGGCACGCGCGGCTTCGGACAGGACGCCGACAAGGCCCTTGTCGTCACGGCGGACCTTTCGTCCGTGCGCTGGGGATGGGAGCGGCACGACGCATACGTCAACGGCGGGATCTTCGTCATGAACCTCGCCTACGCCCTCCACCACTGCGGCGTCGCCCACTGCATCCTGCATTGGAGCGTCTCCCCCCGCGCCGACGCCGAGGCCCGCAAGCTTCTCGGCATCCCCGGGAACGAGGCCATAGTCCAGATCCTCGCGTGCGGCCTGCCGCCGGAGGAGTTCGATGTCGCCGCCTCCCCGCGCCGCCCCCTGTGCGAGGCGATGGTCTGGCATGGAGGCGCCGGATGAAGCTGCTCCTCGGCGGAATCCCCCTCGGGTGCGACAACATAGGCGACGAGGCGATACTCGCGGGCGTCGTCGCCATGCTGAAGGAATCCATCCCCGGCGTCCGCATAACGGTCGCCACGCGCGATCTCGCGACAGCCGCGCGACTCGGAGTCGAGACCATCCCCCCGCACGGCTTCGCCGGGTTCGGCATGAGGGGCTTCGCCGAGTCCGCCGCCGGACACGACGCCTACATCTGGTGCGGCGCGACCGGACTTTCCGACTATCCCCATGTCGCGCTCGATCTTCTCGAAATCGCCCAGTCCCGCGGCGTCGCGACGTTCATATGGGGCGTCGGCATGGACGAAGAGCTCAACCCCGCCTTCTTCAGGCTCCACGGCAGAAGACGTCTTCTCGCGACCGTCTTCGGCCTGCGGTCCTTCTTCGAACGGCGGCTGGAGAAGCGCCTCGCGCGCCGCATCGCGTCCGTTCTCCCCAAGTGCCGCGGCGTATGGCTGCGCGATCCCGAAAGCGCCGCGCGCCTCGCGCGGACCGGCTTCGGCCGCGCCAAGGTCGCCGCCGACTCCGCCATACTCCTCGAGCCTCCGCCCGCGAGGGACCTCGGCTGCAAGGTGCTGGGGCTGTGCATATCCGCCCAGCGCCGCGTCGCCGACCTGGATGGCGTGAAATCCATGATCGCCGCCGTCCGCGCCTCGGGCGCGCGCGTCGCCGGCATCCCCATGAACCCGAAGACGGACCGCCCCCTCCTCGAGTCGCTCGGCGTCGAGTCCATCTCCGGCGACACCCCCGAATCCGTCATGGAGGCCGCCGGCGGATGCGCCGCCGTCCTCTCCAGCCGCCTGCATCTTCTCATCCTCGCCGCCAACGCGCGAACACCTCCCCTCGGCATCGCCCGCGGCTCGAAGCTTGCGAACTGGCTCGCGAATTTCGGACGCGAAGTCGAGGGCGACGTCTCCTCCTGCGACTGGACCGCGGTGACCGGCCGCGTCCTCGCCGCCCTTGCCGACCGCGGCGACTGGGATTCTTCCCGCGACGCCGCCTACGCGGCCCTGCGCGGGAGGCTTGAGGCGGCGCGGCGCGAACTCGTCGCGGAACTGGAGGCGATCGATGCGAAGTGACCCGCCCCGCGTCAGCGTGCTCGTCCGCGCCAGGAACGACGCCATGTTCATCGGCCGCACTCTCGAGGGGATCTTTTCGCAGAGCGTCAAGCCGTTCGAGGTTCTCGTCTGCGACGACGGCTCGACCGACTCCACCCGCGATATCGCCTCGCGCTTCCCCGTGAGGTTCGTCGAAAGGCCGGGCGGACCCTACAAGCCGGGCCGCACGCTCAACCTCCTCGTCCGCGAGGCGAAGGGCGACATCGTCGTCTTCAACAATTCGGACGCGATCCCGCTCGACGGATCGTGGCTCGCCGCTCTCGTCGAGCCGCTCCTCGGCGGACGGTTCGTCTTCTCCTTCGCCAACCAGCTTCCCCGCCCCGACGCGACCGCTCTCGTGAGGAAGGATTCCGAACGGGCCTTCGGCGACGGGAAGGTGCAGGCGACATGGAGGTTTTTCTTCTCCCTCGCCAGCTCCGCCACATGGCGGAGCAATCTCCTGGAGGTCCCCTTCGACGAGGAGATCGCGTATTCCGAGGATGTGGAGTGGACCTGGCGCAACTCTCGCCGCGCCGGGAATCCCGTCCGCCTCGCCTACTGTCCGCTCGCGCGCGTCGAGCACTCCCACAACTACACCCTGCGCGGGCTCGCCCGGCGCTTCCGCGGCGAAGGCGCGGCCGACAGGGCGATCTTCGGCGGGAGCCCGTCGCTTGCGCGCGAGCTCGCCTCGGCTTTCAGGGAGACGTTGCGCGACTTCGCCTACCTCGCGCCGCGTCCGAAGAGCTGGCACGAGGCGCTCTCCTCCCCCGTGAGGCGCCTCGTCCAGCGTCTTTCCCATTGGAAGGGGATGCGCGGAGGATGAAGATTCTCGTCTATCTCGAGAAGGCGTCCGTCAGGGGCGGAATCGAGACGTTCGCCGAAAGCCACGTCGCGCGGCTGCGCTCCGGCGGCGCGGAGGTGGACGTCCTCGACGCCGTCCCCCGGGATTTCTCCCCCTACGCCGAGATTTTCGTCCACAAGTGCACGCGCGTTTCCGATCTCGAACGCTTTCCGCCCGGGAGAACGGTCCTCTACGTCCACGACCACTCCATGACATGCCCGAGGGGCTATGCCTACACGCCTTTTCTGCGCAACTGCCGGCGGCGCGGCGGACTCTTCCCGTGCCTCTTCTGCGCGCCGCTCTGCCGCTCGTGGAGGGATGCGCTCGGCCGCGTCTTTTCGCAGAAGCGCCGCATCGCGGCCATGTCGCGCATGAAGAGGATCGTCGTCATATCGTCCTTCATGAAATCCCGCCTCGTCCTGAACGGCATCCCCCCCGCTCTCGTCCGCGTCGAGCCCCCCGCGATCGCGCTCGCGCCGCCCGGCCCGGCCGCGATACCCGATGTCGACGTCCTTTTCGCCGGACAGCTCGTGCGCGGCAAGGGCGTGCAGCTTCTTCTCGAGGCGATGGCGCTTGCCGGCCCCTCCCGGACTCTCGATGTCGTCGGCTCCGGCAATTTCGAAGCGCGGCTCAAGGCGCTTGCGGAATCTCTCGGCATCGCCGCGCGCGTCAGATGGCGCGGCTTCCGTCCCGATCCGCAGGACTGGATGAGAAAGGCGAGATGCGTCGTGGTGCCCAGCTTCTGGCAGGAGCCTTACGGACTCGTCGCCGCCGAGGCCGTGGCGCTCGGCCGGCCGGTCGTCGCGTTCGCCGTCGGCGGGCTGCCGGAGGCGTGCCGCGGCGCCGGACGCCTCGTCCCCCCGGGAGACGTGCGCTCGCTCGCCCGCGCCATCGATGAAACCTGAAGGAGAGAAATGCAAGACAAGACAAGGGTGTTCGTGTTCATAGACGCGCTGGGGTGGAAGCAGGCCGAGAGGTATGGTTTTCTCAAGGACCTCCTCCCCTGCCGCAAGGCCGTCGAGATGCAGTTCGGCTACAGCTGCACCGCCATCCCGACGATCCTCACGGGCGAGCGGCCCGCCGTCCACGGCCACCTCGCCTTCTACGACTGGGCCCCGGGGAGAAGTCCGTTCAGGGCCATGCGCTTTCTCGCCCCGTTCCTGAAACCGCGCTCGTTCTGGCGCAGGGGGAGGGTCAGGAACGTCCTTTCCCGGATCGTGAAGCGCCTCTGCGGCTTCACCGGCTACTTCCAGCTCTACGGCGTCCCCATCGAGCGCCTGCCGAAGCTCGACTACTGCGAGAAGAAAAACCTCTTCGTGCGCGGCGGACTCTCCCCCGTGAAGAATCTCGCCGACGTGTGGAGCGCGCAGGGCAAGCGCCATCTCATCTCCGACTGGCGGCGCAGCGAGGCGGAGAACTTCCGCGAGGCCGCGGAGGCTTTCCGCAAGGGCTCCGTAGACCGCGCATTCGTCTATTCCGCCGCGTTCGACGCCCTGCAGCACGACAACGTCGGCAAAGACGCCGTCCTCAAGCCCAAGGTCGACGCCTACGCCGAGACCGTGAGAAACCTCCACCGCGCCCTCGAGGAGGGCGGACGTCCGTTCGAGCTTACCGTCTTCTCCGACCACGGCATGACGCCCCTGCGCGGCACGGCCGACATCCCCTCCGCGCTCGATGGCGCCTCGCTCGTCTGGGGCGAAGACTACGCGAGCGCGATAGATTCGACGATGGCGAGATTCTGGTGGCTCAAGCCCGTGGAGGCGAAAGTCAAGGAGCTGCTGAAGGGCTTCCCCGGCAGGTGGCTGAGCGAGGACGAGATGCGCCGGCACGGGATATGGCGCGACGACCGCAAATTCGGCGACGCGATATTCCTGGCGGACCCCGGCGTGCAGTTCTGCCCGGGGGACATGGGCGCAAAGCCGCTCAACGGCATGCACGGCTTCGACCCCTGCGACGAGGATTCCCTCGCATGCTGGCTGTCGACCGTCCCCGTCCCCGATTCCGTTTCGCGCGTCTGCGACTACTTCAAGGTCATGACCGCGTAGCGCCCCTCCCCGCCCGCCGCGCTTTCCGCTCCACGGCAGGTTGGATGGCCGTATCCTTCCACGCCCTCATGACTGTCGCCTCGGTGATGTCGATAGTGATGAGCGCGGGCTCCATAATGGTGGAGCAGGTCAAGAAGCCGCGTCGTCTCTCTTCTCGCAGGGTGCATTGTCGGTGCAGAGTCCGTCAATGCAGCGCCTGCAGGAAGAGACGGGACATGATGCGTTGCAGGGCATGTCACCGGGCATCATCGTATGGCCTCTTGAGTGGTGTGACAAGTCCGCGCTCGATCCGTCTTCGCATTGTTGTTTCGGAAACACCCGTCTGCCTTGCGGCTTCGCGGATCGAGGGGTAGTCCTTGCCGTTTATCCTTACGGGCCGCACTTTGCAGGTGTTTTCCTGCTGCTCTTTCGGCGACGCCCAGCGGCAGTTTTCGGGGTAGTAGCCTTTGTTGTTGTCGGTGCGATCGAGCGTGAGTTTTGCCGCATACCCGTGCGTGAGCGCCCATGCCATGAACGCGGTGAACGAGTTTGCCCACTCTTCGCATATCGTCAGGCCATCATAGTGGGGGTGGGTTCTGTGCCATGCGTTGTTGGGGTTTCCGCAGACGCGTCTTTTCATGTTGTCCCAGCACGAATAGAGTCTGGTGTTGGTCATGCCGTGGCGCTCGGGTTTTCTTTTCGCTTTTTCCATTTTCAGTCCTCCTCTCCTTCGTCGGCGAGCATCTCTGCGGCGGCGAGCTCCTCCTCGAGTTTGTCCATGTCGGCGAGCTTGCACACCGTCAGGCTTGAGGTGGGCGTCTTCGCGACGGCGAGCTTGTCGAGGATCTCGAGTTTCTCCTCGTCGGGGATGTTGTCTCCTGTGATCTCTTCGCGCAGCTTCGACTTGTTGAACTCGTATTTTGTGCGGACGTAGTCCTTGGTTGCTTCGTTTGCGAGGAGTTTCTTGAGCCAGGCGGAATCGTCGAGTTTTTTCGCTTCGCCGGTCTTCCGGTTGATTTCGGTCCGTTCGAAAGTCCAGTCGAATGAGACTTTGAACACTGCGTCTTCCGTGATGCCGATGGACATCTTCTTGCCGACTTTGCTGTAGACGTCGGGGTGCTGGAGAGCGAATGCTTTCGTTTCGTAGTCAAGCGAGTCGAGTTCTAGGCTGATGGCGTCGATGCAGGCTTTGAGGCGCCTTTTGGCGTCCGAGAGTTTGAGGATGCGGCCGATTGCGGCGTCGAACGTTTTCTTTGTGAGTTCCTTGCTCATGGCGTTTTCCTTTTGCAGTTGGATTGTTCTTGTTGAAGATGATAAAATGCGCAGGGAGGATCGCTCCCTGCGCATGGTACTTGAAGGTGCCGACACTCTCGCTTACAGCGTGAACGTGACTTCCTTCGCGTACTCGTTGCCGTCGATCGTCACTACGACTTCCGTCCTGTTCTCGGCGCCGGCCCATACCTCGTCCTCGAGGATGCGGTTGACCGGTGCGAGTCCCGCGCTGAGCGTCACGGCGGTGTCCGTCGCGGACGCGACGTCGCTCGTGATGCCTTCGTTGGCGAGCACATCGCCGCTGGCCCTTGCCGTGAGCCTCAGCTTGATGTCGCTCTTTGTGACGCCGGAGAGGCACGTGCCGTGGATCGTCACGGGCGCGTCGCCTATGAACTCCGCCGTGTTGTCCGCCTCGTTGCCCTGCTCCTTGATGAGCGTGACGGAGGGCTGCACCTCGGCCGCGAGGACGGCCACCGCGAGCGTCACGGTCGTGAGCGGGGCGGTCGGGTCGAGTCCGCGGGAGACGAGGCGTATCTTGTACTTGCCTTTCTCCGGCGCGGACGCGAGCCGCACCTTGAGGCGCTGTCCGCCGTCGTTCTCGAGGACCTCGAAGTCGGCGACCTTCGCGGAGAGATCGCTCGTCCAGAGCTCGAGCGATTCGCCTTCGCCGTCGGGAACCGTCAGGTTGACGCCC
>JAILJX010000120.1 GCA_024694365.1 Kiritimatiellia bacterium | reverse complement strand
CGGCGTATTCGACAACGGCTCTGCGACTACGACATTCGCCGCAAACGCCAACCTCACCGGAAGCGCCTACTCCTCGGCGCTCAACCTCTACGGCGGAAGATACATCACGAAAGCGATCGGATACGGCGCAGGCTCGACTCCTGCAACAGTCAATCTCGACGGCGGAACGCTCGAGGCCGCGCAAAGCGGCGAGATTTTCTCCTCAAGCGCCAACATCACGGTCAATCTCGGCTCGAACGGCGCCACCATAGATACGGGTACCAACACCGTCACCATCTCCCGCTCGATCACAGGGTCCGGGACGCTGACGAAGGCCGGCTCGGGAGAGCTCGTCTTCACCGTCGACCCGGATTTCACCGGCGCGATCGACGTACTGGAGGGGACCGTCACGCTTCCTCCCTCGGCGACTTCGATAGAGTGCGCGGGCGACACGATGAAGAAGACGACCTCGGCAGGGATAGTCTTCTACTACTCGAAGGAGGACAACCACTGGAATGCAGGAGGCGGCTCCGATACTGCCTGGACCACTGCGGCAAACTGGGATACTGCCTATGAAGGCGGCGGAAATTACGTATTCCGCCAGAATGAGCTCAGCAACAATCCTGCTACAGCAAGCTTTACAGGCGAGACTTCGCTCAAGGCGGGCCTCTGGATAGAGAATGGATCGGAAGAAGCGAACGCCATCACCTTCACGGGCGACGGCACTGCAAGCCTCAAGATCGGCAAGGGTGGCGACGCAGACCAGGGCCTCAATGTCGGAACATGGCTCGCGGGAGGATATCTCAAGGTCGAGAACCTCGCGATTCAATCGTGCCAGGACCTGGACATCGGAAACTGGGGAGTCGGGGGGCATTTGATCGTAGGCTCCGGCGCCACAGTCACCACGCTTGGAGCGAGCGGCGAGGCGAAGTGGGTGATTCTCGGCGTGGAGGGGGCCGCAAACAATTCGTCCATCACGATCGAGGAAGGCGGCGTATTGGAGGCCTGGCACATCCAGCGCTACACCACGGCGGGCTCTTCGACGATCAACATGAACGGCGGGACATTGCGCGCGCTCGCGACGGAGCAGCTCGTTGGCGATTACTGGAGCCAGGGGAGATACGCGACGATCCAATTCAACGCGGAGAGCGCAATCGACACGCAGAACCATGACGTCAGGATAGAGGCCCCCGTCACGGGTTCGGGCGGCCTCGTGAAGGCAGGCTCGGGCTCGCTCTTGATTTCAGGCGACATGAGCTCCTTTACGGGAGCGATCACCGTAGGCGAGGGCTGCGGGTCGGTGACGATCCCCGCGGGGACAGGAGCCACGGCCGGAGCAGATACGAAGTACGCGACCGGGGACGACGGGACAGTCACCTACACTTATGACGACGGCTCGCTATCCGTCCCCGCAGACGAAACGATCGTCTGGCTCGGCAACGCGCGCATCAAGGGTCGGGTCGACATCGCGGGAACTCTCCTCCTCGGCGCGCCGAAGGATGTTCCCGACTGCACTCTCTCCTGCGACTTTGGGTCCGACTCTTCGAGCTTCGGAACATATTTCACCAATGCGGGCGGAGAATTGAGCGACGGCGCAATCAATGGCCGCGCCGCGAAGTACAGCGACACGTTCAAGGTTGGGCTTTCGTCGGCTAAGGGATGCGTATCGACTTTCGCAGTCCTGCAAAGCCACAATACGCCGAACTACGAGAACCTCTTCATGTCAAGCGATACGGGCGGAATCAACCCCAAATGCCGCTGGTTCATCGGACGCCACAACAATATCGGCTATTGGGAAAAATACACTTACCTAGACAAAGGCGATTGGCGCGGCACCGATGGAATGTACCAGAACGGAGTTGCAGGCTGCCCGGTCACGCAATCGCCATTCGTTTTCTCCTGCGTCGGACAGTGGACGCGATACTCCTCCGACACCATCTATCTCGGCGCGCTCACAGCCATGACCTGGGGCGAGGTTGTGCTCTTCAGCCGCGAAGTCACCGACGACGAGCGCATCGGCATCGAGGACTACCTTATGTGGAAATGGGGCTTCGCGAACGCCTATCTCCCACTTGCTGCGACCAACTGCGTAACGATGGCAGCGGGCTCCACTCTCGATTTGGGCGGATTCGATCTGACGGTATCGAACTTCTGCGGCTCCGGAACTGTGGAGAACGGAACTTTGCGGACGGCGGACGGCATCTATCGGCAGGGCGAAGGCGCGCTCACGATCCCCGCGGTCGACGGCGCCACGTATGTGGCCTCCAGCTCCAGGTATGTCCTCACGATAACAGGCGCCGCGGGAAAGAAAGTGACGATCCGCTTCCCCGCGGATTGGCATGACGAAAACAACGGAAAGTATACGCCCGTCTACTGCGACGGGACTCCCGACTTCGTCTTCGAAGGGACGAAAGTTCCGCTCTTCTCCGACGGCGCTGGAGGCTGGTGCATAGCGAACACGGATACGGGCAGCTACGGCGAGAACACCGAGGACAATGCGGACGAGGACGGGTTCGAGGATGAAGACGGCGTCGCCTTCCCCGGCGCACAGGGCTGGGGAAGATTCGCGAAGGGCGCGAGGGCTTCCTCTTCGCCGACCGTCTACCATGTGACGAACCTCAACGACTCGGGGGCGGGCTCTTTGAGAGACGCCGTCTCCCGACCGAACCGCATCGTCGTGTTCGACGTCGGCGGGCTCATAAAGATAAACTCGCGCATAACCTTCGCCTCCAATCTCTATATCGCGGGCCAGACGGCCCCCGGGGAAGGCATCACGGTATATGGCGACGGATGCTCCTTCTCGGGCGCGAGCAAC
>JAILJX010000112.1 GCA_024694365.1 Kiritimatiellia bacterium | reverse complement strand
GAAATACCTCAAAGAAGTCGGCAGAAAATACCACAAGAATCTCGCCATGACATCGGCGGCGGAAGAAGCGCTTCTGGATCACTGCAACGATGCCAACGTAATGTGGGAAGGCAACTTCCGCGAATTCAACGCCATGCTCACAAGGCTTATCGTCCTCTCCTTCACAGAGGAGACCCGGCGAAAAATCAAGATCACGCTCGAACAGGTAAAAGCGGAAATAGAGCGCCACCGGATCGAATTGGAGCGAGGACGGCGCAGCGAGAGTGCCGAAGAGGAGCCGTCGCCGGCACATGCGCCGGCGGACAAGGGCGAATTCCCTCTCCTCTCGGAGCTGCTGGGCGTAAAGCTGGAGGACATCCCTCATTGCGACCGTCCATGGTTGGAGTATGTCGTTTCCACATGCCGGAACAGAAACTTCAAAAGCCAAAAGCAACTAAGCGACCACCTCTACGGAAATGACGGAAAAGACCACAACGGCACACTTTCCAAGCAATTGAAAGCCGCCAACCTTAAATTTTGGAACGGGAGAATCGTCAGCCGGCAGGCCTGAAGATGCTTCCCAGGGGAATCGAGCCGTCGGGGAGCGCCAAAAGGCAATTCGCAATGTAGTAAGTGGCCGATGTCGGAGCAAAGCCACCCCACTCCTCGCAAAAGTCTTTGCATGTCATAGTGACATGGTGGTCTCGGAACGCCTTTACGCCGGAGAGCATGCGGCACTTTTCCTCCGCCTCTGTCTCGAGCCAGGCGGCTACGGCGCGGTAAAACGCGAACTGATTGTGCAAGCCGGAAAGAATATTGGACGCCGATGCCGACTTCGCGACAAGGGCGGAATAGGGATCGTCGGGAGCGATGCAGCGATACCCGTTATTGTTCTTCTCCACGACGATTCTGTACTTGTCCGATACGAACGGCGAAGACGCCTCCTCCTCCCGGATGTCGCGACTCGCGTTCCAACCGTCGAGATTCTCCTCGGGCGCGATGTCGTCGTCATCGATGTACTCGCACTCGCAATCATAGTCCTTCTCGGCAGCCGACTCGACCTCGTCCAGCTCGCCGTCTTCCGGAAAGGCACCGTCGGCGACGATGCCGCCCGCGAGGAGTTCCGCAACCGCTTCAGCCTGCGCACGGCAGTCCATACGCACGATTTCGGACGCAGCCGCCTTGGCCGAGATGTTTACGGCCGCCCTTCCGGCGGCCCTTGCGCCTATTTCGATTCTTGGCATTTCTTTTTTTCCAGATAGTTGAACACGATGCGCGCAGCGGGCGTATCCACCCTCGCCGACTTGAATTCTCCCTCGCGTATCTTGCGAATAGTCTCCTTGTTGACGGCATGCGCCAACGCTTCGAAGTCGCACTTTGCGTCAAGTTCGCCCAGTGCCTTGTTCACAGACGTGCCGTCATTCCACAAAAGCTTTATATGGCTTTCGTTGAGCTTCCTGTATGGCGTAGGCGACTCGTCGCTTCCGAAAAGAGCGGCCTTGAAATCCTCATATTCCGAGATATCCTTACCGATCGCATCTTTGTGGCTGAGAATGATTTTCCTGGCGAGGTCGATATCCACTTCGGTTCTGCCCGCGTGGGCGCTTTTCATCGACAGCTGCGTGCCGACCTCGCCAGCGAACTGCGCGGCGATGAGGCCCGCACGCGGATTTGCGCCTTTTCTGAGCGCGTAGACCATTCTTCGCGTCAAATCGCCGGCCTTCCCGGTGTTGAGCTTCTTGTCACACATCGAAGCGCGGGCGTTGTTGGATGTATTGAAAACGTCCTTCCAAGTCATGCCGCGCGCAAGATTGGTCTCGCCGTCCACCTTCCGGTCCAGAATCTGGCCTATCTGCTTTTGGCCGTTCGCGCCGGAAAGCACCATCCCCGCGACAAACCTCTCGGAACCCTTCTTGATGCCGGAATCGAGCCAAGCCTTCAGCTTTCCGTCGAGCTCATCCTCGCTCCACTCCTCGCCGTCCTTCCTGCACATCGCCTTGAGATCGTCAAAACCGAACGAAACGCCCTCTTCCGTGCATCTGGCGAAAGCGTCGCGAGCGCACTTTTCCAAGCCCGCGACGTCGTCATCCCGGCAAAGCTTTTCCACATATGACTTGTTCTTCCCGTCGAGATAGACTCCCATGACGAAATCCCTGTCGAAATTGGGCATTATCTCACCGCCACTCGCCTCGGAAAGAAGATTCTCCGCAGGCGACATCAAGTGCGCCGCTTCCTGCGCTTCGTCGGAAATCGGCAGAAATCCGGCCATTTCATCGCCGTCGAAGTCGGCGGCGAACCCTTTGCAGCAAAGCGGCTGCAGGCGAAAGACTTCGCCGTCTTCCGGCGCCATTGCCTTCACCTTGAAGGCCTGGACGCTGTACTTGTGGAGAGACGGCTGGCGGTTCAGGATCATCCATGCGGGTTTCGCCTCGAGATATTCGCCTAGAAGCCTGAATCTCTCGCCTTCCGACGTGCACGGCAGCCCATCCGGAGAGCGCCAGCCCCATCCGACCTGGACATCGGAGCGCGTCCCGGCACGCCCGTCGACCGGGCCTGCCTGCTTCCACGCCTGGACCTTATCGCCCAGAAGCTCCCACAGGACTGAAGAAGGAACGCCTACCTCATCCAGGGCGAGCTCAGGGTCTGGCGTTATCACCAGACGGCAAGAGCGGTCGACCCTGCGTCCAAGCCCCTCGCGTCTGATGAGCCCGTGCTTGCCGCAAAGCCTGTCGATGAGCTTTTCGAAGAGGCGCTCGACCGCTTTTCGCAGGTTTTCCCTTTTAGCCTTGGCGTCCTCCTCCTTTGCCTCTCTCAGGCTTTTGCATGCTTTGACGATCTCTCCGTATCCAAGCGGATCGTCGGCTCCCGAATGAAGCGGCATGCGATAGCGGAGCGGCAGAACGGGGATTACCCGCGCCTTCAAAATCTCCTCCTCCTCCGGCAGCTCTATAAGGCCCCACTTCTCCTCTGTCGCCGGCACGAAAGCATCCTTCGGCGTCCCGAATATCTTCGCGTCCAGAACGCCGCCGCCGGCTTCGCTCTCCTTCACTCCATAGGCTTCCAGAAAACTCGTTTCATTTGCGGCTATGTGCGAGCATTTATCGCATGAGCATACCACCTTGGCCTTCGCCGGGTCAAATTCGCGGGGCGCATTCTTCCCGAACTTCATCCAGCAGCGGATCTCGCCGACAGGAGATCCTTCGGGAAGCGTCACCTTGTAAGCAGCACCCGTTTTGCCGGAAGTTTTGTCGGAAGACTCGATCTTCGCCTCGCCAAGCTTTACGCCCAGCCCTTTGAGAAGAGAAGCAACAGTCAGCGACGTGCTGTTTCCGCGAGCGATTTCAAACCGCCCGCCGTCCATGAAGCGCCTGGCGGGATCGTGCGGACACCTGAAACTCGCCATCCTGCGCATGCCCGCCGCTGAATCTACAGTTCTCTTTATGGCTTGCCTGATATCTTCCTCTTT
>JAILJX010000062.1 GCA_024694365.1 Kiritimatiellia bacterium | reverse complement strand
AGCGACGAAAGCCCGAAGGGCGGAGTCGGAGCGGTGACCGAGGCGAGCTTCCGCTCGCAGCGACAGAGGAATTTGCCAAAAGTTATCGGATAAACTTGCGTTTACTTCCAGAACTTGCGTTTAGCTCTGGACACGACGCTTTCCCTGAAGCGGCATGCGGCGAATAAGCCAGATTCTGTTCATCCCCCTTGCGGAGGACTCCGGTCATTCATCTAAGCGATCAACCCGGGATCTAAGCGAACCTTTCGGTCCCTCCGGACGGGCCGCCCGTCGATCCCCTATTTGATCTTGCTCCGGGGAGGGTTTGCCCTGCGCGCGTCGTTTCAGCCGCGCCGGTGGTCTCTTGCACCGCCGTTTCACCATCACCTCTCTCGAGGCTGTCTTTTTCTGTGGCACTTTCCATCGCGCGGGATTTCCCCGCGCCTTCCGCCCTTTACGGACGGATCCCCCGCCCTGTGGAGTCCGGACTTTCCTCGGCCGTGAAGGCCGCGACCGGTCGCTCGCACGCCGCTTCAGGAAAAGATGTCAAATATCGTAGAGGATGCGCCCGCACATCGTGCATGCGACTATGCGCTGAGGCTTGCCCTCGACGCCGTTCTTCGCGTTCGCCGCGACGAGCTGCGCCACGCTCGGAGGCTGCACGAGATGGCAGCCGTCGCATACGCCGTCGTGCGTAAGCTGGACCACGACGGGCCAGCGCTTCGTCCTCAAGCGCTCGTAGTAGAGCATGAACTGCGGATCGTCGACAAGCTTCGCCTTCTCGGCGCGCTCCGCCCTGCACTGGGCGAGCTCCTTCTCAACATCTGCGATCCTGGCGTCTATCTCGGCGCAGAACGCGTCGACGCCGCCCTTCTCCGCATCGAATTTCGCCTGGGCTTCGAGAATCCGCTTCTCGACCGAAGGGACGTCGTCCATCGCCGCGAGCTGGTTGTTCTCGGTGGTTTCGAGATCGTGGCTGACGAGATCGATCTGGACGGCGTACTGCTGATACTCCTTGTTGCTCTTCAGCCCCGACTGGGCCGTCTTGAGGTCGCGTATCTTGTCCTTGAGAGCCTGCGCATCGGCCTCGAAACTTTTGACGCGCTGCGTGACGTACTCCTGGCCGGCCTTGGCCGCCGCAAGATCGGCGGTCACCCCTTTCAGCCTCGCAGTTTCGAGAGCCTTGCGCCTTGGAAGATCCTTGAGCTCGATTTCAAGCTCGCGGATGCGACCGTCAACGTCCTGCAGCTCGATAAGATTCTCGACTATCGTCATGGCCTGCAATCCTCTCTAAAAATACTGGGGCAGGAGACGGGACTCGAACCCGCAACCCACAGAATCACAATCTGTTGATCTAACCAATTGATCTACTCCCGCCATTTTGGAGCCAGGTAAGGGATTCGAACCCCCGACCTGCTCATTACGAATGAGCCGCACTACCAACTGTGCTAACCTGGCCTTGTGATTGAGTGCATAGTATATCATATGCACCCCGTCACCGTCAATGGGGAAAAGCAAAAAAAATCGCCGCGCCCTTTTCAGGACGCGGCGGTTCCTTCAGTTGAGCTCCATGCGGCCGCGGCGCGACCGGTTGCGTATGCGCGCGCGCTGCGATTTCTTGCGCGCCTTGACGCAGGGCTTCTCGAAATAGCGCTGATCGCGGATCGTCTTGAGAAGACCTTCCTTGTCGAGGATCTTCTTCATGCGCTTGAGTCCGCGCTCGACCGATTCGCCCTTCTTGAGCTTCAGAACGATTGCCATCTCACTTCACCTCCTTCGCCGGCTCTTCGGCTGCGGGGGCCGCGGCCATCTGGCCGGCGGTGACCCACTGCAGGATGCACATCTCCGCCGCGTCGCCCTTGCGGGTCCCGAGCTTGACGATGCGCGTGTAACCGCCCTTGCGGTCCTTCATCGCAGGGGCGATCTCCGCGAAGAGCTTCTTGACGGCCTTGGGCTCCGTAAGGCGGCTGGCGGCGAGACGGCGGGCGGCGACGTCGCCCTTCTTGGCGATCGTGACCATCTTGTCCGCGGCTTTGCGCGCCTCCTTGGCCTTCGGGAGGGTCGTCTTGATCGACTCCGCGAGGATGAGGTTGTTGACGAGGCTTCTCATGAGCATCTTGCGGTGCTCGGTGGAACGCCCGAATTTCTTCATGACTCTCTGATGACGCATGTATTAAACTCCAGTCTTACTTCTTGCTTTCGAGCAGGTCGGCGTCGAACTTGTAGCCGAGCGAGAGACCCAGCTGGACGAGTTTCGCCTTGATTTCTGTTAGCGACTTCTTTCCGAAGTTGCGGTACTTGAGCATGTCGGCCTCGGTCTTCGAGGCGAGCTCGCCGACGGTCGAGATGTTCGCGTTGTTGAGGCAGTTCGCCGCGCGGACGCTCAGCTCGATCTCGTTGACGGACATGTTGAGCAGCTTGCGCAGGCGTTCGCGCTCGTCGGCATCCTTCTTCTCGGTGTCTTCGAACTCGAGCGTCTCCTCGCCGGCGTAGTCGACGAACACGTCGAGGTGGCGGCGCAGGACCGCGGCGGCCGTCTTGAGGGCCTCCTCCGGCTCGATGCGGCCGTCCGTCCAGACGTCAAGCACGAGCTTCTCGTAGTCTGTGCGCTGGCCGACGCGCGTATTCTCCACGAGGAAGTTGACGCGCGTGACAGGCGAGAAAATAGAGTCGATCGCGATCTTGCCGATCTCCTGGTCGGGCCTCTTGTTGCCGTCGGCGAGACAGAAGCCGCGGCCGATTCTCACGTCGCACTCCATCTCCAGAGAAGCGCCGACATCCAGAGTGCATATCACCTGACGGGGATTCAGCACCTGGATGCTGTTGGCGGCGCCGAACATCTCGGCCGTGACGGTGCACGGGCCTTCGGCCTTAAGCGTTATCGTCTGCGGTTCGCGGGAGTACGTCTTCAGAAGGACGCGCTTCAGGTTCAGGATGATGTCGGTGACATCCTCCGTGCAGCCCGGTATGGTCGAGAACTCGTGGCTCACGCCCTTGATCTTCACGGACGCGATGGCCGCGCCCTCTATCGAAGAAAGAAGGACGCGCCTGAGCGAGTTGCCGATCGTCCGAGCGTAGCCGATCTCGAAAGGTTCCGCGGTGAAACGGGTGTACGTCGCGGTGGCCGTGGCTTCGTCTTTCACGACGCCCTTCGGCATTTCGAATCGGCTCAAACGGATAGGCATTGTTTACCTCCCAATGAAAAGTTGATGACGGAAGACGGACTCAGCGCGAGTAGAGTTCGACGATGGCCTGCTCGTTGATGTTCTCGGGGATCTCGGATCTCTCGGGGACATTGATGAACGTGCCGGTCATGGTCGCAGCATCCCACGCAAGCCATGCGCCGGAAACGGCGCGATGCTCGAGGGAGCTGGTGATTGCGATCATCTGGCGGTCCTTCTCGCGCACGCCGACCGTCTGGCCGGGCTTGACGATGTAGGACGGGATGTTGAGCATCTTGCCGTCAACCTCGATGTGGCGGTGCGTGACGAGCTGGCGCGCAGCCGCACGCGTCGGCGCGAGACCGAGGCGGTATACGACGTTGTCGAGGCGGGATTCGCACATCTGAAGAAGAAGATCGCCCGTCTTGCCCTCTTTGGCCTTCGCCCTCTTGAAGAAGAGGCGGAACTGCCCTTCGCGCATTCCGTAGATGTACTTCGCCTTCTGCTTTTCGAGGAGCTGCTGGCCGTACTCGGAAACTTTCCTCTTGCGCTTCGCGCCGTGCATGCCGGGGGGCGTCGAACGCTTGATTTCCTTCTCGCGGCCGAAAATCGGCTCGCCGAAGCGACGCGAGATCTTGCTCTTGGAACCTGTGTAACGAGACATGGCTTAGACCCTCCTGCGCTTGCGGGGACGGCAGCCGTTGTGCGGAACCGGCGTGCAATCCGTAATCATCGTGACCTTGATGCCGGCGGCCTGGATGGCCCTGACCGCGCTCTCGCGGCCGGCTCCGGCGCCCTGCATCCTCACTTCGCACTCGTGCATGCCCTTGGCGAAAGCCGTGCGGGCCGCATCCTGCGCCACCATCGTGGCCGCGAACGCCGTCGACTTGCGGGACCCCTTGAAGCCCGCCTTGCCGGCCGAGCTCCAGGAAATCACGCCGCCGCGCGCGTCGGCGATCGAAACCTGGGTGTTGTTGAAAGTCGAACGGATGAACGCGATTCCGGGCGGAATGGACTTGCCGGAACGCTTCTTAGCGGCGGCTTCGCCCTCCGCGGCGGGAGCGGCGGCGTCGGCCGCGACGGCCTCGACCGGAGCTTCTTCCTTCTTGATTTCTTCTGCCATATTAAATCATCCCTTTCGCGTTAGCGGCCGGCCTGCTTCGGCATCGCGATCGAAACGCGCTTGCCGCCCTTGCGGGTGCGGGCGTTCGTCTTCGTGCGCTGACCGCGCACGGGAAGACCCTTCTTGTGACGGAGACCGCGGTACGACCCGATCTGGATCAGACGGCGGATGTTCTGGGAAACCTCGCGGCGGAGGTCGCCCTCGACGCGATAGTGGTCCTGGATGTACGTCGTGATCGCGTGGATCTCGTCCTGCGTCACATCGTCGGCCTTCTTCATCGGGTCGACATTGCAAGCCGCCAAAACGTCATCGGAGCGTTTCGGCCCAATACCGTGGATGTACCGGAGGGCGAAGCGTATGTGCTTCTTTCCCGGAATATCCACACCCATCATTCTAGGCATAGTTGTTTTTACCTCTTGTTTTTCTTAACCCTGACGCTGTTTGTGGCGGGGGTTGGTGCAGATCACGCGCACCACGCCCTTGCGGCGGATGATGCGGCAGTTCTCGCAAATGCGACGAACGGAACTACGTACTTTCATGGTTTGTTTACTCTTTGGAGTGGTCGAATGAAAGCATATTGTATCATATTTGCCCCTTGGCGCGCAAGGGGGCAAATTAAAGAAATTTTCGCGTTACGGCTTCGCCCGCAAGCGTCACCCGATCGAGGCGTGATAGCTCTGAAGGCTCTTCACCTCGCCGAGTCCGCTCATCGCGGCCCCGATGCCTTCAACCGCGGCCTGCGCGGCGGCGAGCGTCGTAAGGTACGGAACCTTGTACTTGATCGCGGCCTGGCGTATCCTGCAGTCGTCCGCCCGCGCATCGCGTCGCCCGGACGGCGTATTGATTATGACCTTCACTTCGCGGTTCTTGATCGCGTCGAGGACGTCGGGGCGCCCTTCTCCTATCTTCGCTATGACGGAGCCTTTCACCCCGTGCTTGGCGAGAAACTCGATCGTGCCCTCGGTTCCGATCACCTCGAACCCGAGCTGCGCGAAGCGCTGCACCGCCGCAATCGCGTCGGACGGCTTCTCGGACAGCGAAACGAGCAGTTTGCCGGGCGTCGTCGGGAGCGGGGAGCCCGCGGCCTCCTGCGACTTGAAGTAGGCGAGGCCGAACGTGTCGGCAAGACCGAGAACCTCTCCCGTGGAGCGCATCTCCGGGCCGAGAACCGGGTCGACCTCCGGGAATTTCTCGAACGGCATGACCGCTTCCTTGACCCCGTAGTAGGGTATGGTTTTCCTCCTGTCGAGCCCGAGGCCCTTCACCGTCTCGCCGAGCATCAGACGCGTCGCGATGCGGGCCATCTGGATTCCCGCAACCTTGGAGACGAGCGGCACCGTGCGCGAAGCGCGCGGGTTCGCCTCGATGACGTACACCTTGCCGTTCTCGATCGCGAACTGCATGTTCATCAGGCCGACGACCTTGAGCTCCGCCGCGATCTTTCTCGTGTAGTCGAGGATCGTCGCCTTCGCGTCCTCGGGGATCGTCACGGGCGGCAGCACGCACGCAGAGTCGCCGGAATGTATGCCGGCGAGTTCGATATGCTGCATTATCGCGGGAATGAATATGTCCTTGCCGTCCGACAGCGCATCCGCCTCGCACTCCATCGCATGGCAGAGGAACCTGTCTAGGTAGAGCGGACGGTCCGGCGTGACGCCAACGGCCTTGTCGACGTACTCCCTCAGCAGCTGCTCGTCGTAGATGACCTCCATCCCGCGTCCGCCGAGAACGAACGAGGGTCGGATGATGAGAGGATAGCCGAGCTTCCCGGCGCACTCGAGGGCGCCGTCCAGATCGCTCGCCATCATCGACTCGGGCATCGGGATGCCGAGCCTGTCCATGATGGAATGGAAAAGATCGCGGTCTTCCGCGTCGTCGATCGAGTCGACGGACGTTCCGAGGATCCTGCAGCCCGCCTCCTGGAGCCCGCGCGCGATGTTGAGCGGAGTCTGTCCGCCGAACTGCACGATTATGCCGTCGGGCTTCTCGCTTTCGTATATCTGCAGCACGTCCTCGACCGTGACGGGTTCGAAGTACAGCTTGTCGGAGGTGTCGTAGTCGGTCGAGACGGTCTCCGGGTTGCAGTTCACGATTATCGTCTCGTAGCCCTTCTCGCGCATCGCCATCGCCGCATGGCAGCAGCAGTAGTCGAACTCGATCCCCTGCCCGATCCTGTTGGGGCCGCCGCCGAGAATCATGACCTTCTTGCGGTCCGACGTGACGGGAACCTCGTTCTTCGCCCCGTTGTAGGAGGAGTAGTAGTATTCCTTGCCCTCCACGCCGCTCACGGGCACGGCATGCCACGTCTCGACGCATCCGAGCGAGGTCCTCTTCGCGCGGATGTCCTTCTCGGGAACCCCGAGGAGCTGCGAGAGATACTTGTCGGAGAATCCGTCCTTCTTCGCCTGCACGAGCATCGCGTCGGGCGGAAGGGACCCCTTGTGCTTGAGCATCTCCTCCTCCTCCATGACGAGCTCGCGCATTTCATCCACGAAATACGCCTTGACGCCCGTCCTTTCGAAAATCTGTTCGTCCGTCGCACCCTTGCGGAGCGCCTCGTACATCTGGAAATGGCGCTCGGAGTTCGGCACCGCGAGCATCTTGAGGAGCTCGTCCAGCGTCTTCTCGTGGAAGTCCTTCGCGAACCCGAGGCCGGCCCTGCCGCGCTCCAGCGCGCGGATCGCCTTCTGGAACGTCTCCTTGTAGGTCTTCCCGATGCTCATCACCTCTCCCACGGCCTTCATCTGCGTGCCGAGGTGGTCCTCCACGCCGCGGAACTTCTCGAAAGCCCAGCGGGCGAACTTGAGGACGATGTAGTCGCCGGACGGCGTGTACTTCTCGAGCGTCCCGTCGCGCCAGTACGGTATCTCGTCCATCGTCATGCCCGCGGCGAGCTTCGCCGAGACGAGGGCGATCGGGAAGCCCGTCGCCTTCGAGGCGAGAGCCGAAGAGCGCGACGTCCTGGGGTTGATCTCGATTATGACGACGCGGCCGGTCTTCGGATCGTGGGCGAACTGCACGTTCGTGCCGCCTATGACCCCGATCGACTCCACGATCCTGAAAGCGTCGCGCTGGAGCCTGTCCTGCAGCTCCTTGGAGATCGTCAGGAACGGCGCCGCGCAGTAGCTGTCGCCGGTGTGCACGCCCACCGCGTCGATGTTCTCGATGAAGCACACCGCGATCATCTGGTTCTTGGCGTCGCGGACGACCTCCACCTCGAGCTCCTCCCAGTTGAGGATCGACTCTTCGATGAGGCACTGGCGGGTGAGGGACGCGTCGAGCCCGCGCGCGCAGATGGTCCTGAGCTCCTCCACGTTGTAGCAGAACCCTCCGCCCGCGCCGCCCATCGTGTACGCCGGACGGACCACCACCGGATAGCCTATCTCCTTTTCGACCAGCTCGACGGCCGCTTCGACCGAGTGCACGATCCCGGAGCGCGGCGTCTCTATCCCGAGCTTCTGCATCGTGGCCTTGAAGACCTCGCGGTCCTCTCCGCGTTCGATCGCGTCGAGATTCACGCCGATCACCTTCACGCCGTACCTGTCGAGGATGCCCTTCTTCGCGAGCTCCATGGAAAGATTGAGGCCCGTCTGGCCTCCAAGGTTGGGGAGGATCGCGTCGGGCCTCTCTTTGTCGATGATCTGCTCCAGACGCGCTTCGTTGAGAGGCTCGATGTAGGTCGCATCGGCCATCACGGGATCGGTCATTATCGTCGCCGGGTTGGAGTTCACGAGAACGACCTTGTACCCGCACGCCTTGAGCGCCTTGCATGCCTGCGTTCCGGAATAGTCGAATTCGCAAGCCTGCCCGATGACTATCGGACCCGAACCTATGATCAAAACCTTGTCGACGTCTGCACGCTTCATAAATCTAAACCTTCCAATTGAGGGTTGTTCAAGTTCGGACGGATATTATACCAAAAATCGGACGCTCCGCATAGCGTCACCTCGAGAATTCCCTGAGATAGTCCCGGTAATCCCACTCAAGGACCTTTCTTTCTCCCTGCGCCTTCGAAACCAGCACCACATCGGGATGGCGTATGCCGTTGAACCAGCTCTGCTGGGCGAACGAATAGCATCCAAGCCCCCCGAAAACGACCGTGTCGCCGGTCTTCAGCGGCTCCGCGAAGGCGTATTCGCCTATCACGTCCCCCGCCAGGCACGAGACGGCCCCCAGTATCGTACGCCTCCCGCCTTCGCTCTGCGCGGGCGAGAGAACCTCTGCGCGCATGTCGAAAAGAAGAAGGTCGGCGGCGTGGCAGGAAGCCGAAATGTCGAGAACGGCGATGTCTTTCCCTTCGCGGCGGATGACGTCCAGGACGTGCGACACCAGGGAGCCCGAATAGCGCACCAGATACTCGCTCGGCTCGATGATGACGCTGAAGCGCCCCAGGCGCTTGAGCGCGCCGACGGCCGCGACGGCGCGGGGGCTCGCGAACGCCGCATCGTCTATCACCTCCCCGCCGCCCAGATTCACCCACTTGAGCCGCGGAAGCAGCGCCGACAGGACGGGTGACGATTCCGCAAGCGACACGAGCCGCTCCACCATCCCCGCGAAATCGTCGGCGTAGCCCTCGCACAGCGCATGCACGTGGATGCCGTCGAGAAGGTCCGCCAGATCGGGCGAAAGCCCCACGAGCTCCCCCGGCATCACGCCGAAGCGCGAATCCGGGCAGCACGGATCGTACTTCAGGCAGGCCGCCGAGGAGAATCCGGGATTGAGCCTGAGGCCTGCGCTCAAGCCTTTCGCCTTCACCGCGGGACCGTACTCGCGCAGCTGCCCTATCGAGTTGAAGACGATGTGAGTGCAGGCTTCGCAAAGGCCGTCGATTTCGTCCGCCGCATACGCCGGCGCATGGACGTGCACCTCCTTGCCCATCAACTTTCCCAGACGCGATTCGAAAAGCCCGGACGCCGTGACCCCCTCGACATATGGCGCGAGCGTCGGGAACGCCGCGGGAAGAGGGAACCCCTTGAGCGCCATGAAAAGCCTCGCCCCGAGCCTGTCCGCGTTCGCTTTCGCGATCGCGGCCGTGCGCTCGAGGCGGTCCAGGTCTATGCGGTACTGCGGCTTCACCGTCACGGAACCTTGACGGGATCGAAATTCTCCTGCCAGGGCAGCCCCTGGACGTTGAGCTCGGCCATGAACGGATCGGGATCGAACTCTTCGCACGTATGGACGCCCTTCTCCGTCCACTTGCCCTCCAGGAACATCTTCGCGCCGATCATCGCAGGGACTCCGGTCGTGTAGCTTATCGCCTGCGAGCCGACCTCCGCATAGCACTCCTGGTGATCGCAGACGTTGTAGATCTGGTAGTCGACGGGCTTTCCGTCCTTCATGCCGTGGAATATGCAGCCTATGTTGGTCTTTCCCTTCGTCCTCGGACCCAGCGTCGCCGGGTCCGGCAGAAGCGCCTTGAGGAACTCGATCGGCACGATCTTCTGCCCCTTGAAGTCTATCGGATCTATCCGCGTCATGCCTACGTTTTCAAGGCACTTCAGATGCGTCAGATAGCTCTGCCCGAACGTCATGAAGAAGCGTATGCGCTTTATCCCCTTCAGGTTGCATCCGAGCGACTCGAGCTCCTCGTGATGAAGAAGATACATGTCCTTCGGCCCTACCTGGTCGAACACGTATTCGCGCTTTATGGCCATCGGGGCCGTCTCGACCCACCACCCCTTGTCGAACGCCTTCCTGTTCTCGACTGCTACCTCCGGCCTGTCGTCCTTCGGGTCCGCCACCCAGTAGGAGCCCTTTGCCGCGACTTCGCGGATGTTGATCTCTGGGTTGAAATTCGTGGCGAACGGATACCCGTGGTCGCCGCCGTTGCAGTCCAGGATGTCAAGCGTCTCGATCGTGTCGAAATGGTGCTTCTGCGCGTACGCCGAAAAGACTTGCGTCACCCCCGGGTCGAATCCGCAGCCGAGTATGGCCGTAAGCCCCGCCTTCTCGAATCTTTCGCGGTATGCCCACTGCCAGGAATACTCGAAGTGGGCCTCGTCCGGCGGCTCGTAGTTGGCCGTGTCGAGATAGGAGACCCCGGCCTCGAGGCAGGCGTCCATGATGGCAAGATCCTGGTACGGAAGAGCGATGTTCATCACGAGATCCGGACCGAACGACTTGATGAGCGCGACAAGCCTCGGGGTGTCCATCGCGTCGATCTGCGCGGTGGAGAGTTTCGTGGAAATGCCTTTTTCGGCATACCACGCCCGCGCCTCTATGTCGGCCTTTATCGCCTTGCACCGCGACTCCGTCCTCGACGCTATGAGTATCTCGCCGAACGTCTCCGGATTGCGGCACATCTTTGCCGCAGCCACGCCGGCGACGCCGCCGGCACCGATAAGAAGGACTTTCTTGCTCATGGCGGTATTATATCAGATTGCACCGCGTTGCGCAACGGCAAGAAACGCCCCGCGGAATTCAGCCTCCTGTAGCGCTACCCGGAGCGCTACCCGGCAAGGCCACGGGAAAAACCGTTGAACGGGCGTCTAAAAGCCCGGCCGTCAGACCTTCGCGCGAAGAGACAAAAAATGCGTTCCACCCCTGTATTTATTGGCTGAAACGCGCCTTCCGCTTTGGTGGAGAAGAAGGGATTCGAACCCTCGACCCCCACGTTGCGAACGTGATGCTCTACCAACTGAGCTACTTCCCCATTCGCGGAAACGAGAAATAGTATATCATAATTCCTGCATCCGCCGCAAGGGGGAATTTGGAGAAATCTGCGCGAACTTGTCAACCGCGGCGATTGCCCATCCGTCAATCCCCGTACGCGGCTTCGACTTCGCTTCCCTTGAAATGCTCGAGCTTGAGCCTCGCGCCGGTACCGGCAAAGATCGCGTCTTTCAGGACGAACCCTGCGACCGGGCTCTCCGGGAGCGCCGTCATCGTCCCTGTCGATTTCGCCCCGAAGCACCTTATCCCCTCGATCCTTATGTCCCGGAATACGGGCGTCCCTTCATTGAAGGGATGGATTTCCTCCGACCCGTCGCTCCTCGGATCCAGGGCCCGCTCCTGGACGCTCCGCCCGTCATACGACATCGTCATCGTCAAGGCGTCGTGGAGGATGTCCTTCATGACGATATCCTTTATCTCGATGTTCTCGACCACCCCTCCGCGCCCGCGCGCAGTCTTGAACCTGAGTCCCGTCTCCGTCCCGATGAACGTGCAGCCCTTGACGACGACGTTGCTCACCCCGCCAGACATCTCGCTTCCTATCACGAACCCTCCATGGCCATGGAAGACCTTGCAGCGCTCGACATGGATGTTCCTGCAGGGGACTCCGATGCGGTAGCCGACGTCCTCTTTACCGCTCTTGAGGCAAATCCCGTCGTCGCCTCCGGAGAATTCGCAGTCCTTGACGACAACGTCCTCGCACGATTCGATGTCGATAGAGTCGGTGTTCTGCCCCCACTCCACGTTCCTCACCTGCACCGAGTCGATGTGCACATCCTTGCAGAGGACGGGGTTGATCGTCCACATCGGGGAGTTCATGAAAGTGACGCCCCTTATCGTCAAGTTGGTGCACGATATGAATCTCACCATCTTCGGCCTCAGGAAATCACGGTACTTTTCGTACGCCCCGGCCTCCCATACCCCCTCGCGCATCAGCTTCGGGGCCTCGATTTCGCCCTTCCACGCGATTTCGGAGGGATACCACATCTTCCCGTCGGGCGTGACGAATCCGGGCAGGCGCTTCAAGTGCTTCTGCCACTCCCTTTCCATCATCTTCGCCTTTTTGAGCGGACGCCACGTATCGCCCGCGCCGTCGAAGACCCCGCGGCCCGTAATCGCTACGTCCCTGAGGCCCGTCCCCGTCAAAGGCGACTTCGCGTACACGTCCTTCTCTCCCGCCAGATCGCTCACGACTATCGGGTACTTGGAGTGGTCGGACGTAAAGACCACGAGCGCCTCGTCGGCGAGATTGAGCTCGACGCCGCTCTTGAACTCTATCGGCCCCGTTAGCCAAACGCCCTTCGGGACGCGGAGGACGCCGCCTCCCGCGGAGGATACGCGCTCCATTCCGCGCGCGAACGCATCGGTGTTGAGTGTACGTCCGTCGGCGACGCCGCCGACCTCGGTGAGCGAAACCGCCACCGCCGCAATCATTGCACAGTTTATCATGTGCAAGATTATACCAAATTTGGCGCCGGCGGAGAATGGCCATTCCGGCCGATCTTCCCTCCGGCGGTCGGGGCCGCTCCGGCCCCGTGTCTCATCGCTCCAGCACCTTCACCCTGAAGAATCTGTCTTTTTGCCCGTTCACAGCCCCCCACTCGTCTTCCAGCTTCGCCTCGACCATCGCCTTCATGCGATCTCGCCTAATCCGTCCCATCCATCCAACATACCGCCGTAAGCACCGAGGACATCCCTTCCTTCACTTCAGCCGATTGCCGCACCAGACCTCTCTCGAAGCCGCCCTTTCATAAAGCTCCCGTTGTCGCGACCGACCCGAAATCAGATTACATTCCTGAGAATCCACCACAGCAAGACAATCGCCAATATCGTGTAAGACACAAAACGATTTTGACGCACCTTGCGAGATGTCAACAGCAACCCGATAGTCGGAAGCGAAAGAATCATCAATGGATTGAGTCTCCATGCGTCAAGAAATCTGAAATGGAGAATAGCGTGAATGGCGCGGAGGGTGCCACACCCGGGACACTTCCACCCGGTTATGGCCAAAAACGGACATCTGGGAATGCACTTGACTTCAGTTGGATTCCAGACGTACAAAACAGACAAACCGACAATCCCGGCGATCACCGCCAGGATTGTCGGTACACCGATCCGTGGAATCCTCACATTGATGCCGCGGTGACAATAATGTTGATCACAACCAAAACGATGCCGATCACCACGTTTGCGGTAATCCAGCCGTTCGCCTTTCTGGAGGCTTCTTGCGCTCCGGCGATGTCGCCTTGGGCAAGTTTCGTGTTGACCTGCGATGCATAGACGATCGAAACGATTCCGCCGATCAGGCAACAGAATATCGTCGAAAGGATGGCTCCGACCATATGATTGGGAACTTGGGCATTGCCGTTGTCCATCTGCCTCCCTGAAACAGCGCAGCCGCATTTAGGGCAGACGACCGCATTGTCGTTGACTTGATTTCCGCATGTGCTGCAAAACATGATCATTCTCCTTTTGGTTGGTTAATTTTGGGTTATCAAACGGCCGTCGCCGGTCTTGAAACTGCCGGCCAGCAGCATCACAAAGTCGACTGTAGCCCAGATGCTGCTTATGATGAAGCAGGACAGGAGCCCCAATGCCAATTGGACCGCCGCCAGCTTCGTATCCTTCAAGTAAAACCGGTGTACGCCAAACACTCCGAGAAAAATGCATAGTATCAAGGCCGTCTCCCACTCTTTCTTTTGAGCGGGATCGGCCGTAGGCGACCTATGCGAAACAGCGCAACCGCAATTAACGCAGACAACGGCGCTGTCGTTTTGTATTTCTGAACCGCAATTAGGACAAAACATCTGTACCTTCCTTATAATGTCACTTGGTTTGGCCCTCCGGCCGGCGGCCGACGCTGCACTCGTTGCGCAACATCGGTATTATAACGCATTTCTTGCGCCGGTTCAAGGGGTTGGGCTGGAATATTCCCACTCTTTGGAAGCGCTGCCGAGTCCCCGGAGAGCCTTCTGCGGATCCGGGGACTCGTTGCGTCCGGATCAATTCTCCTTGACGTCCTTGGGCACGGGAGCGGTCTTGGCAGTGTACCTGTACTGCACAAAGATGCCGCTGGCGGCGAAAAGCAGCGTAAGCAGCACGAACAGCCATATAGGCATTCCCTTGAACAGGAGCGCCAGGCCAAAAGCGAGCATCGTGCCCCCCGAAATCGCAGTGGCGGGAATCATGACATGCTTGCGGTAAATGATCGCGCACACACCACCCGCAAATTCAATGCCGCCCATCAGCGTCGGGCACCATCCATGCATGCCGACCGCAAGGCAAGGCAAACCGGACGCAACCACGCCGACGAAAAACACGTACACGGGATAGCAAAACACCATCACGACTCCGCCGGCCAACGCAGCGATGAGCGATGTCTTCTCGGATGCAAAGTAGTGCATGGGGACATACACCATGAACGCGCCCACGAAGAAAAGCAGTTTCTTGAGATGCCTTTTGCCCACGTAGGACATCGCCGCTCCGATGAGAACCGAGTAGATTGTTATGACCCAATACAGGAATCCAATGTCTTTTAGCATGTTGACAATGCCGGTTACTGCATTGGCTGCGACTTCTGTTGTCTGTGGATCTGCCATTTTGCTGTTCCTTTCTGTTCCTTTTGCCCTTGTTGCCGTTTGTCCCGGCGGATGTCAAGGGGCTGGAACGTCCGCCTGATAAATGCCGCTGCCGGACGCCATACCGTCCGCAGCATCCATCTTTCGGCGCATATTATACCAAATCTTCCCGTACTTTGCACGCGCAGGCGATCCGAAAGCGCGAGGTCCGCAAGACCGGCGTCAAAGCCCGATGAACGCCAGGAACCTTCCCCACAGCGACCTTTTGCCCTTTGCGCCCCGTGCCGCCGCATCCGCATCGCCGCCGCCCGCCTCAGGAGCCCGCGATCCATCCCGTGCGTCATTCTCTCCGGCGGAATCCTTCCCGCCTTCCGCCCTTCTTCGCTCTTCCGCGAACGTCGCCAAAGGCTCCTTGGGGTAATGCGCTCCGTAGACGGACTCTATCTCTTCGATGAACGCCCTGTAGGACGGCAGCCCGAGAAGAAGACGGCGGTCGCCGATCAGGAAGAACTGCTCCTTCGCCCGCGTGAGCGCAACATTGAGTTTCTTGTCGGACTCCACCGTGCGCTCGTCGTCCTCGCTCGGGGAAAGCGCGTCGAACTGGCTCTTCTTCGAAATGACCGCGGAAAAGATTATCACCGCTCGCTCCGACCCCTGGTAGCGCTCGACCGTGTCGATCATTATGTCCTTGACGGACGACGGGTCCGGCAAAACCCTTTCCAGACAGGCCCGGATCGTCGCGATCTGGCTCCGGAACGGTGTTATTACGCCGATGTCCCCCGCTTCGAGCGGCTCGCGCGCCCCGCCGGGAGAGAGCTTCGTGCCCTTCTCCAGCAAAACGCGGACGGCTTCGGCGCACACGAAGGCCTCTGCCTCGTTGCTTTTCGCGTTCTTTGCGATTTCGGGCGCGATAAGCGGAAAGAATCCCAGGCGGGTCGAAAGCACGTACTTCTCGAACGGGCTTGCCGGGAACGGAGCCGGCGGCAACGGCGCCTTCTGGCGCACGGCGTCGCCTACGCCGAGGTTCCCGTAGAAGTACCTGTTCGGAAACCGCGCGATGTCCTCGTGCATCCGGAACTGAAGCCCCATCTTCCCGAAGAGTTCCTCCTTCTGTCCGGACAGCGCCTTCAGGCGCATGAACAGCGAGTTCCTGCAGTTCGTGAGGCGGATGCCGCGCAGCGACTCCTCGGCGACCGACGAAGTCTCGACCGTCTGCTGGACGACGGCCGGCAGCTGCTTGTCGTCGCCGACAAGGATGAATTTTCCGATCAGCGGCTCGCCGGGCGCCCCGTCCGCCGGCGCGCAGAAAAGCGACAGGAGCTGCGGCTCGAGTATCTGCGACGCCTCGTCGACTATCGCCGAGTCGAACCGCTTCCCGAGATGGAGTATCGAGTGGTCTGCGTTCAGCGACGCCAGCGTCCCCACGACGATCTTGATTTTTTCGAACGCCGCGAGCAGCGACTCCCGGTCCTTGAAGGCAAGGGCTTCGCCTCCCGGAATGCGCGACCTGTATCTCGGATCGCAATGCGACGGCGTGCCTATCCTCCAGTACTCCCACCCGGCCTTTTCGAGCATTCCGCAAATCTCGTCGACCGCCCTGTTGGTGTATGCGAGCATGAGCACGTTCTCGCCGGACGTGGCCATCACCTGTTCGACGTAGCACCTGAGCATGTGGCTCGTCTTCCCCGTCCCCGGGGGGCCCCATACGAGAAACCAGTCCCGCGCCGCCCTGGCGCGCGAAACGAGTCCAGCGACGACCTCGTTCTCGTTCAGGACGTTGCTTGCCAGCGGCTTGACGGGATCGCAGACCGGCTGCGTCTGGTCCAGGAGCAGCTGCCGCCGCCGCTGACATCCCGCAAGGAACATGAACAGCCCCTTGTATTCATTCCGTCCCCTGTTGCCGATGCTGGCTTCGACTATGTACCGTCTGTCCGGATCGTGCGCGTACACGGTCCGGGTCTGCGGCGGGTCGAGGCGGACGCGCAGCTGCGGATTGTGCTCGCGGTCTTCGAAGCTCTCGATATGGCCGCCGAAGACGCGCGAGTTCGACGGATTGGACGTCTCGTCAATCTGCTCGTATACGAACACGGAGTCGCCCGGCCGCAGCGACGAGAAGGAGTTTGCCGGCTCGGCCCGCAGATCGAAGTCCACCCGCTCGATCCGTCCCTTCCCGTCCATCTTGAGCGAAACCGGAACAAGGCCAGACAGAATCATGCCCGCCTGCCGCTTTTCGGATACGGACATCTTCCACGAGAGGCTCTTGCCTCCCTGCCGCTCGCCCTCCCCGCACCATGCGCAGAAGTCCTCTGCGGCTTCAAACGCCAGGAAACGCCAGAAATAGTCGAGCGCGAGCGGATCCGCGCCAAGGATCGGGTTTATGAGCTCCTCGACCTGCGGACGCTGCCAATCTTCCCACAGCCTTTCGCCCGCGCCGGGAGCCCGGAAGACGCTGCCGGAAACCCGTCCGGAGTCGAAGAACGCGCGAAGCCTGTTCTCCCGCATCAGCCGCCATGCATTCACGACCTTGTTGCGGAAGTTGACGACGGTGCGTACGTTCTCCCTTCCAGCCGTCACCGAGAACGAATGGCCGCTGTAGACGTTCCTGTTCTTGTCGACAAGGCGTTTCGCGTAGTACAGCCGCGGCCAGACGTCCTCCCTGCCCATGCCGAACGCGTAATACAGCATGTCGCCGTATATCCACGGCTGAAAGAGGTGCTCGTCCTTCGGGAAATCGCCGCGGAACCGCTTCCACTTCCCGGACTTGAGCTCGAACACGACCGAACGTCCCCGGGTCGCGGCATCGGGGGCGAACGCATCCATGCGCCCCGCCACCCCCAGGACGGGAGACACGAACGGAGCCTCGGTCTGCCATTGGTCGGGCCTAACGCCGAACTCGTTGGGGATGTTTATCCCGATTTCGCGGGCGATGTTCCGGCGTATGGACTCGGCCTCCTCCTTCCATTGCGCGTCGATTTCGTGTGCGGCGGCGTCGAGACCATTGCTCTCGACGAATTTCTGCGTCAGCTCCTCTTGCGGCTCGCCGCCGCCCGCGATCTCCTCGGCCAGGCAGTCGTCGGCAAGATTGCCGAGCATCAACCGGTACTTCGGAGGCTTAGAATCCCCATGCGGACCTGACGTCACCCTCCACTCGCGGCCGAACATCGACAGCAGATACATCAGAGACCCCTGCCCCCAGACGTGCGCGCGGCCGAGGGCCTGCGGCGACAGGAGAAAGTCCGGCTCGAGAACGATCTCCGATCCCTGCCAGCAATCTCCGGACTCGATCGGATTCGTGATCAGTATCTTGTCCCCGGGACGGAACACCTTCCTGAATTCGGCGAACGGCACGCCGCATTTGAGAGGATCGACCTTGAGCTCCTCCTCGGTGTCGTCCGAATCGACGTCGGCGGCATAGAAATACGGCTCCTCCAGGCGCGTGACCGAAAGGGAAATCGACTTCATCCCCGGCGAACGCTTGACCTTGGGCGGATCGGGCGGATAGGCGATCGCGGCGCAAATGCGCTTCATCTCGTCCGGCATCGGCTCGCCGGAGATGAAGGCCACCCCCTCGCAGGCGGCCTTGAATGCGGCGCGCGACATGGCATCGGAGACCGCCACGCTGGACGGATTCCTCCTGCGGCGGCTGCGCCGGCTCCGCATGCGGTCGACACGGCGCAGAAGTTCCTTGTCCGTGAACAGGAAACGGTAGATGTCGAAGTCGTTCGTGAACTGCGTCGTAACCTTGCGCGCCTTGATCGTGTTCAGCGCAAACCCGTGGAGCGAATCGGCATACGAATCGAACTTGGCCGGCTCCGGCAGCCCGTCCGAATTGAACGTCCTCAGGAGCTCCCGGTATTCCGGCGGAAGCTTGACCCCGCCTTCGAGAATCGCATTCTCGAGGTCTTCGTACAGCTCCCTGCAGGAGGCGTGCCTGGCTGCGGGGTCCGCCGACAGCGCGCGAAGGATAGCGTTACGCTCCGGGACGTCGAGGACGGCATCGTTCTCGCCGTTAGGAGATCCCGTCAGCAGCTCGCGGGCTATCTTTCCGAGCGCGTATATGTCGACCGCCGCCGTCTGCGCCGCGCCGGACGCCTGCTCCGGCGCCATGTACGTCCGCGTGCCGGCGACTCCCTGCGCGGACCCTTCGGCCGCTATCCCGAAATCCAGGAGCTTCACGCACAGCGTCCCGTTTTCCCTGGCGTCGATGTTGATGTTCGCAGGCTTTACGTCCCGGTGGATGATTCCCTGCCTGTGCGCCTCGTCGAGCGCCTCCGCAGTCTGCCTCACTATCTCGAGCACCGTCTTTTCGGGTATGCTTTCCCGGCTGCGGCGCCACGAGGAGAGAGTCTGCCCCCCGGCATATTCCATCACGAGCAGGGCGTCGCCTTCCTTGACCCGGAAGTCGTCGGCCGTGGCCGCGTCTCTGTACGACGCATGCCGGATCACGTGGTAGTCCTTGGCCGCCGCGATGTTGGGATGGTTGAGCTTGGTGACGATCTGGAAATTGGCCTTGATGCACGCTTTCGCGTCTTCGGACATGCTGACGGGCAGACCTTTCACCGCGTACTCGACGTTCGTCTCCCTGTCGCGCGCCTTGTACACCTTCCCCGCCGCGCCCTCGCCCAGTTTCTTCAGGATGAGGAACCTGTCGATCTCCGCAAGAACCCCGTCGTCCGCAGACGGTGCGCACGGAGCGGCCATCCCCGGCCCTATCGTCGGATCGTTGCCGATGGTTCTTTCTCCGGCTCCGAAAGGCGTCTCCGGACCTCGCGGCGCGCAGCCGCCGGCAAGCGTCACATCGTCGTCAAGCCCTCTCCCGTCCATGGCCGCCCTCTCAACGCACGGGAATCTTGTTCCCCGCTCCGTCGACGCGCACGAACGTGATGTCCGTGTGGAACACCAGTTCCTCGGCCGCTATGTCGATCGGACGCGAAAAGACGTCCATGTGGTAGGTGACCGACGTGTTGCCTATGCGCGTGCGCTCGCTCTCGAACCGGAGAACGGACTTCGGGTGCACGCTCTTCTTGAAGCGCACCTCCGACATGCCGACCGTCACGAAATGCTGCCCCGGGAAATCGTTGCTCACGGCCATCCACGCCGCTTCGTCGACCCACATAAGCATCTTCCCGCCGAACAGAAATCCGTAGTGGTTCAAGTCTCCCGGCATCACAAGTTTGAATGTTGTCATATCCTTCTTCCTTTCCTCGCGCGAACCTCCGCGCGGCCAGGCGCCTCCTTTGCCTGCCGCCGTTATGATACCACTTTCGCGCCCCGGGCGCAAGCCGAACCGCCGCAAGCGCTCAAAACCCTTTCATCGGGCAAAAGAGTCATTCGCCGAACTTGACCTTGAATAACCGGCTTGATGAATCGCTTCCGACCGGGCCGATCGAGCGGAGCAGCATGGAATGGACGTCTTTATTCAGGGATATCGACAACGACCCGGAAGTAGCGCGTCGTCGAGTTGGTCGTGCCCCAGGCGCTTTCGCCGAGGCTGGCCTTGCCCTGTATCTTGTACCATCCGGCCGGCGTCCAATCGGGCCGGGCCGGGTCGAAGCCGATGACTGGATTGCCCGCGCGATCGAAGCTGATGGTGGCCTTCAGCGTCGAAGTCTCATTTGTCGGATCAAGTCCTGCGACATAGCATTCCCAGACGCGGTTGGCGCCATTGGCCGCCTTTGAGACCGCGGCAGCGTCGTAGCCCGCGGCAGTTTTGCCTCCGAGCGAATAACCGTCGAGCCAAGAGTAGGGAACAGGCACAGGCGTGTTCCGCGTCTGAGGCGGGAGGACGATGATTGTCGCAGTAGCGGTGGAAGTGCTCGCGCCCGAGTCCGGGACGGTGTAGCGGAGGTTGTCGAAGTAGAGCGCGCGCTTGTCCTTGAGGTTAACGCCATCACTCCACTCATCTCCCACGCCGTCCATGAAGGCCTTGAAGGTGTAGATGTCGGCGTCGGATTCGATTTCGATTCCGGAGACCGTTCCGCCTGAGCGCGTGGTGCCGCTGACGGTGTAGCCGGTTTCGGTCTTGGTGAGCGTGATAGTGAACACCTGATTGCCGAAGTCTTCGCTCCAGGTTCCGCTTGCGCCGTTGGCGCCGTAGTAGGTGACGGTAGAGTTGTTCCCCATCCGGACGCCGAAGATCGGGTTGTCGCCCCCATCCATAAACTCGACGCCCTTGTAGTTGCCATCGATGTTGCTGTCCCAGAGCATGCCGACGTCGACGCTGACCGACGTCAGCGTATCGGCCTCGGTGAAATATCGGGTCACGGTGGCGGAGCATCCCAGGTTGGCCCACAGGGCGAAGGCGGTGTCGCCGGTGAAGCCCGAGAGGTCGATATCGTTGACGCTTGTGTGGACGAAGTACCCGC
>JAILJX010000035.1 GCA_024694365.1 Kiritimatiellia bacterium | reverse complement strand
CCTCAAGTCGCTTTGTGGGGCAAGGGGTAGTTATAGCCTGATGATCAGGATTGCGAGTCTCCGAGATCATGGCAACTCGCAGCTCCTTATTATTTCATGTAAATTCGGCATTGCAAATTAGGTTGCGGATTTGAGGTAAAGATAAAAACCTTTGCATATTCTTCAACCATTAAGAAACGGAACTTTGTCTCCCTGCCCGAATGACACCATGTCGGAAATACGGGAATACCGGCTGGTCATAGCGGGCAAAGAGCATATAGCCTTTCGAATACTCAAATTGGTAGCCCGACACATGGAACAATTGCTCCAAGATGTATGCATCATCATTGTTGTGGTAAGTGCAGCATGACAATGTGATGTCTTCCCTCTCCTTGAGCAGAGGCAGGAGTGTGCGGACCACCTTCGGCTCATATCCCTCGATGTCCATCTTGATGAACAGCGGAGAGGATGCCTCGTCCCGCAACAAGGATGGCAGAGCGACCGTCGAACGGCCATCCTTGTCGGAAACGAGTTTCTGCACGAACACCACCTTGTCCTTGTAGGGGGCGAACGTGGCTTGCAGCGGAGCTTTCCAGATGCTGTCGCGTTCTATCAGATAGACCTTCGACACCCGATCGATCACATCAAGAGAGAAAAGGGCTTCGGCGCAACCCACATCGACCACGACATCCCCCTCACGTACGCAATACTCCTCCGATTGGTACTGATGTGGAGAGATATCATCCCCCTTTCCAAGCAGACGGTCGCCGCAGATGTAGCCACTGTATGCCTCCACGGCCTGCTCGATGGAATAGTTGCGGGGGAAAAAGAGGCGCCTGCCTCCATGCATGACGTACGGGAGCTTGAGCGCCTTGTCGTAGGCGCTTTCAACGTCTATCGATATGGTTTCCTGCGAAGGATAGGTCGTGAAACGTCCCAGTTCGAGCAGACGGTTTATCTCGCGTCCGTACTTGATGCGATATTCTTCATCCATTTGTGAGCGTAGAAGGATTGACTGATAGGTCAGGTCCTGGCGCTGGCTTATCAGTGTCTCCTTGAGGTTCATGCGCAGCAGATAGTAGATGTTCATGCCTATAGTTCGCAGGCTGATTTCTTCGGAATAGAGGTTTAACATGGGTTATATCGCCTAGAATCCGCAGCATTGTTAAAAAATATTTTTTAGAATAACTTGGGCAACAAAAAGTTACCCAAGTGTTTGTCATGTCAAAAATTTCACTTATCTTTGTGCTGCGAATAATCAAACATAAGAAAACCTTTAACAAGACGTGGCAAAGATACAAATAAAAAACTGAAAAAGTTACACCTTTTGGTGGAATTTTTCCAATTATGGGTGCATTTGACCGATTTTTGGGCAAAATTGTCGATTCCACACTCGGTTTCAGATGCAAAGTTCGCAAAGTCCGGGCGGGCTGGGCGCTAGCGCGCCGGCCACGAATTTTCAATTCTCAATTTTCAATTCTCAATTCTCGAGGATGGGTTTCTTCCCCGTTACGGCGGGCCTGTAGGGCTTGCCATCCTGGGGGACCGGGAAGGGATGCTTCTCGGTGGCGAGTTCCGTCTCGTAGGAGCCATCGGGGTGGATGACGAAGAGGCGGACGCCGGGATCGCCGTCGTTGTAGGACATCAGCGTAAGCGCCTTGGTCGAACCCATTCGAATGCCGTTTTCGTCGACGCCGTCGAAGGTGTTCATGTGGTCGTGGCCGAAGTAGGCGCCGACCATGTGGCCGTTCTTGCGCCAGGCGTCGTAGAGCGTACGGCCTTCGTGCGTGTGGTTCTCGTCGCGGTAGACCTTCCACGGCGGTGGACAGGGATGTTCCTTGAGCGCACCAAGGACGCCCTTGGCGGTTACGGCGCGGACCTTATTGCCGCGAATGGGCATTTCAACGCCGCCCTGCTCCCCTTGCGCGATCGCGCAGAAGAGGCCCGTGTCGTTCGCGTCGGGAACGATGATGTGCTGGAACCAGAGGTGGGGAAGCCCATTCGTGGCAACGCGCTCGTACCAGGCGATCTGGTCGGCGTGGCAGCCGTCGTAGCCGCCGGGCGCGTAGGAGCCGGAGTCCATGACGAAAATCCAGACCGAAGGCTTCTTGTCGCCGGGCTTGGCGAGTTCGATCAGGCCACTGCCGACGCCGGTGAGCTCGGGCACGTCATGGTCGACGAAGAGCGGGCCGCCACGCTTCTTCAGCCAGTCGTACTGCTCCTGGCGCGAGAAATAGCCTTTGCCTCCCCGCTCCGAATCGTGGTTGCCGAAGGTAACGCAGAAGGGCGCATGGAACTCCTCGAAGAGGGAAATTAGCGGCTCCATCGCCTTGGGGAAAGCGTTCGTGCCGTTCGCGCCGCCGTTGACATTGTCGCCCGTGAGGACAACGAGCTGCGGCTTCGTCGCGGCGAGGGCGGCGCGCAGGACGGCGGCGGAACGGGGGTGGAGCTTGCTGTGGTCCTGGACGTCCGTAACATGCAGGACCGTGAAGACGCCGTCCTTGCCGAACTCAAAGCGCGGCGGAGTGGCGGGCGTTTCGGCACGCGCGGTAGCGGAAAGCGTGAAGACCGTCATGGCGACGAGAAGCGGAATGCTCAGGGAAGAAAACGGGCGGTTGAACATGGACATATGTGAATGCATGATAGAACTCCTTTTCAAACATTAACGAACCAAGAAACTAGTGGGCGGCCGCGAAGGCCTTGAAGACAGACCACGAAGCGATGGCGCGGGCGTAGTGGTGACCGCACTCGGCTTCGTCGAAAGGACTGCGCTTCTCGCCGTCGTAGCGGTCGCGGATGTCACGGACAACCTCTTCGGAGGCGGCGAAGTCACCCGTCTGCGCGAGCCAGGCGGCGACGACGTACTCGAAGCCCGTCATCGTCTCGGGATAGTACGGGAAGGGTGTCTTGGGCTTGCGGTCCTCGGGGTACCAGGCCATGCGGAGCGAGCGCTCGCCGGCGAGGGTGAAGTCGCGCATGGCGTTGAAGGGCTGGTCGCCCTTTTCGCGGCGGTTGCGCGCGAGAATCGTCTCCGTCGCCTTGCGGGCGTGCGCGGGATCCGCGACGGGCTCGAGGCCGACGGCGCGGGCGGCATAGTCGCCGACGAGCTGGTCGATGAGGCAGCCGGGCCCCAGCTGGAAGTCGGGGTTCTTGACGTCGGCGTGCTGGTTCCAGCCGGCGCGTGTCTCGGGCAGGAAGTCGCCGTCGGCGGGGCGGACATGGTGCTCGTACCACTCGCCGTTGAAGAGGTTCTTCTCGGTCCACGCGCCGCCGCGGGCGCGGAGGTCGGCGCAGGTCGCGGCGAAGGCGGGGTCAGCGTCGAATTTCGCGGCGAGGCGCTCCATCGCCTGGAGGGCGGCGAGGTAGAGGAACTCCATCTGGGGGTTCGGACCGTAGTAGTCGACGTCCATCGTGTTGTGCTGGCAGCCTTCCATCACGCCGTCGCGGTCGGCGTCCCAGCCGCCCTTTTCCCAGCAGAACGACAGGGCCTTCTTGACGAAGGGGTAGAGCCCGCGCATCCAGGCGTCGTCGCCCGTCTTGGCCCAGCATTCGTAGGCTTTGACGATGCACTGCATCTGGCCGTCGGCGGCGGCCTTGCCGTGTTGGCGGGCATTGCGGTCGATGGGCTGGCCGATGCGGAAGGAAATCGCGCCCTTGTCCGACATCGCGTGGCGGAATTCGAGCTCGCGCATGTCCTTGGCGAGGTCGGGCCAGATGTCGACGAGGGCGTGTTCGTAGCCCCAGACGTGGGTGCAGTTGCCGAAGCAGCTGCCCTGGTTGTCGCCCGTCCCCTCCCAGCCGAAGAAATGGCCGTCGGCGGTGCGGAAGCAGGTGGCGGAGCGGAAGGTGGAGAGATTGAAGAGGGCCGCCTCCTTGACGACGGCGGGAACGCCGGCGGCGTCCGTGACGGAGCGGACGAAGTCGACCGTCTTCGTCTCGAGCTCCGGCAGACGGGCGAAGAACGATTCGGCGGAGGCAAGGGCCGTGGGCCAGGTCTGGCAATAGTGGTTGCCGACGTGGTTGATCTTCTCGTAGAAGCCGTTCTCCGTCCACTCCCACTGGGTGCGGTTGGGGAAGCGCCAGGAATAGGCGAAGGGGATGGAGCGCGTCTCGCCGGCGGCGAGTGTGAAGGAGACGGCGAGCATGCCGAAGTCGCACTTCTCGCGGCCCGTCATGTCGCCGACATCGCCCTTCGCGACGAGACGGCGCCAGAACTGGTCGAGGCCGTCGCTCCAGCCGGCGTGAAAGACGCTGGCACCGAGGCTGACGTCGCCCGCGTCCGACGGGACGGTGAGGGCGAACTCACCCGTCGTGCGGTTGAGGGGTTTGTCGGAATCGGGCTGGTCGGCGTTGCCGTGGAAGACGACACCGCAAAGGGACTTCGACTCGGCCTTCTCCTGCGAGAGCTCACCGCCGCAGGGGTTCGGCATCGCCGCGGCGACAGTGACCTTGAGCGGCTTGCCGCTGGTGTTTTCGAAGCGCCAACGGAGCAAGGCGACCGGCAGACCGCTGGCCTCGGCATCGCCTTTCACCAAGGGGTTCATCGCCTCAAGCGTCGCGGCGACCGGCACGGCCGGATCGGCGAGCGCGACCTGCGCCAGCGGATAGGCGACGCGGAAGGTGGCGGACGCAAAGCGCGGATAGCCGTGGTTGGGCGCGACGCAACCGAAGGCGCCTTCGTAGAGGGACTTGTCGAGCGGCCCTTCGAGCAGACGCGCCGCAACGGCGCCGTCCGCGTCCTCCGTCCGAACGACGAAGGCGGGGTGCACGCTCTGGCGGCAAGGCACATACTTCTTTTCGGCGACATTGCGAACCTCGAACGCGGCGAGTCCGCCGTTGCCGCACACGGAAATCTGTCCGGTACCAATGCCGCCAACGGGCATCTGGACGCGTCGGAGCTTCTCGCCACGGTATTCACGCAAAACGGGCCAATCAATCGGCTTCATTCATCATCCCTTTCGTTAGAGAAAAGTATACCCGAAATCCAACTCCAAGGCTAGCGCAGGGTGCAATCATTTTTTGTCATGCGCCCTGGAAGCGCGAGGGGAAGCGCGTAGGCACCGCAGGACGGTCAGACTTCGCCTAAACCACGTGCGCGAGACCGCGACACAGCACTGGGCGCTGACAGGGTTAGCATTTTCTCAACGCAGAGTCGCAGAGGTGAGGCAGAGGCCCGGAATTTTCTGAGGGGCTGTCGCCCATTCAGCGACACGATAGCTCCCGCACTATGGTTTCGTGACCTTTCGTGTCCCGTCAAAGACGGGCTTT
>JAILJX010000091.1 GCA_024694365.1 Kiritimatiellia bacterium | reverse complement strand
CAAGGGCACGCCGTTCATCTTCGTCGACGCGGTCGTCCATCCCTCCGTCACGCTCATCAAGGAGCAGGGCAACGAGGCGGACAACACGGCGGAGTTCATAGGCGACGCGCCCGTGACGATCCACGGCACGTGCCTCTCCGGAGTGACCAAGAGCGACATCAAGCTGAGGCTCACGGCAAGGGCCAGCGGCGATGTGCTCGCCAACGAAGGCATCACGAGCGACGTCGCGTCCGCGACGGACACCGCCGTGACGCTCAGCGCGGGACTCGGACCGGCCAACCGCATCCTCGAGGACGAGGTCTGGGCCGGCGCCGAGAACAAGGCGGAAGTCGTCGTGACGATCGACGGCAACGAGTACGCGAAGGAAGTCACGTTCACGCTGTAAGCGAGCGGACGTGATGTAATAAGCGGTGCTGAAGGGGGCGCCGCCAGGAGCAGGGGTTCGGTCTCGTGCTCTAGCAGCGGAGGCTTCGGGAGCGCGGCCAGAAGCTGCTGTTCGGTCTCGACCTTGAGTAGTTGCAGCTCTCAACTGGAGACAAGGGGCTTTGTTCAGTCAGCCATGCCTGGACAAAGTCTCTGGTTGCGGGCGTAGATCATTCCTACGCTTGCACTCCTCCTCAAGGTCTCACTCACAGCACTTCTGCTCCGCGTCTCCCTACGCTTAACCTCGTTGCTCACGCGAGCCCGTTAAGCTCTCCTGCTCGTCGCCCCCTTCTTTAACTGCCTTACTGCTTACGCGACACTTCACTTGCCGCCTTGTTGCTTTCGCGACAGAAATAAACTTACTGCCTTCCCAAAAAAGGAAAATTTAAACAAGCAGGCACCACCGAAGCGCGGGCGAGGCAGAGGCTACTATGTAGGTCTTGCGCCTAATGACGCTTGCAGTACGCCTAAGCTGAGGAGTGATGGCCTTGCGGCCATCACGAGATCGGAACAGAGTTCAAGGTCGGGAAGAGCCTGGCCTAAGAGCGAGAGCAGGAAGACTGGACGGAGGGAAGCGGGGAAACGGGAAGACGGGCGATGGGAAGACGGGGCGGTGGCCAGAAGCTGCTCGGCCTCGCTTGCGCTCGGCATGGCTCGCTATAATCGCGAGCCCCGCTTGCGCGGCGGCTATGCTCTCTCTCGTCCGCTCCGAAGGCCGAAACGCTCGTAAGGCTGCCTAAAATGACCCACACTTATACCCGAAGAGCCATTTTTATTTTGCCCATCGTCATGTCCTTGCGGTGGATATTATACCAAAATTCCCCGCACAGAGCGGTTCCCGCGGGGACGGAAATCCTCATTTGGCGACACATGCTGCAGAAAATATGATATACTTTGAAATCATCGGCTCTGGCCGACAAGACAAAACCAGCAAAAGAAAGAAGGCCCAACATGTCCAAAGCACAGTGTGCACTCGTCTTGACGGCGCTTCTCGCGCTCGTCGGCTGCAAATCGACCCTTACATACTGGCTGCGCGCGGATCCCGTACCGCTGACGGACTTCGTTCCGCACCACGAGCAGCTCCGCCGCATGGACGACTCATGCCCGTTCCAGTACTACTGGGCCGATCTGAAGACGATCGAGTCGGCCGGGATCAAGCACGTCCATATCGCGCCGATAGACATGCGCCATCTCCAGGAAGGCAACGCATGGGACGAGTTCGCGAAGAACATCACGACCGCCGAGGAGGATCTGCAGGATCTCGCCGAATATGCGCACAAGGCCTACTACAAGGCGTTCAAGGCGCAGGAGAAGTCCATCGGCGTGACCGTTGTCGACAGCCCCGACGTTCCGGGCACGCTTGTCTTCGAGACCGCGATCGTCGCGTTCGCTCCGACGAAGTCCAGCGTCTACGCCGCAGGCATGGTAGGCGATTTTTTCGTGCCGTGCCTCGGTCTCGTCTCGGGTGCGATCTCCTCCGGATCGATCGCCGTCGAAACCCGTGTGCGCCTCGGCAAGGACGGTCCGATCGTCGCAGTCCTGACCGACACGGAGAACGATCCCGACGCGCTCATCTCGCTTTCCAAGTTCACCTGGACGACGCCCGCGAAGATCAATCTCAAGCGCATCGCCATCCAGACGGCCACCAGCTGCACGGTGGACAAGATGGAAGACCTCGATCGCGGCTATCCCATCGAATTCATCTCCACCTTCTCGGACGCCGACCTCGACGACTTCGGGGAGGGTGAAGAGTCCGCCCCCGCCGGCGGAGCGGAAGCGGCGCAGCAGGTTCGCTGAGCGCCGCCGAAGTGGGTCAGAACGGCCGCTGTGCGGCGCCCCGGCGCTCCTTCATCCGGCGGTGGGCTTCAATGGCGTAGCGCAGGCGGCCAAGGGCCGCTCTTATCTCCGCGTTCTCCGGATACCGCCCGGCCAGGCGTTTGAGATCGGCCAGGGCCGTGCGCAGCTGGGTCTCCCGCCTGTCCGGATCGCCGCGGTCGAGAACGGCCAGCGCCGACACGAGCGACTGCGCCGCGGACGTCGCTTCGCCCTCCACCTGGCGCAGCGCGTCGTCCGCCTGCGCAAGCGCGGCATCGGCCCTCGCGAGCGCGCGGGAGGTCCTTGCATATCCGACGGCCAGGGAAACTGCGAGCCCCGCGAAGAGAAGCGCGGCGGCGGCAAGGCCTGCCGCGGCAAGGCGGTTCTTCCTCACCCACATCGCGAAGCGCACCGGCATCCCGACCGGGCGCGCCTCCACAGGCTCGCCCGCCAGGCAGCGCCTCAGGTCCGCGGCGAGCGATGCGACGTCCGGGTAGCGTCCCGCCGGCTCCGGCGACGTGGCCTTTTCCAAGACGGCAAGAAGGTTTCGCCTCGATCTCCAGCCGGGGAATCCGGCCGCGAGTTCAATCAGCGAGGCGCCCAGGGAATATTGGTCCGACAGCGCCGTAGCCGCCTCGCCCGAGAGAGTCTCCGGCGGCATGTAGCGCGCGGTCCCGGCCGATTCGCCCGCGCCTGCGCAGGCGCAGGCGAGTCCGAAGTCGCCCAGCTTCGCCGCGCCCTTCCCGTCCAGAAAGATGTTGGATGGCTTGACGTCCCTGTGGACGATTCCGCACGCATGGGCGTAGGCCAGCGCATCGGCGACGGCCACGCCAAGGCGGACGACGTCGTCCAGGCCGGAGAACTCTTTCGTCGCCGCGCTCTCCCCCTCCATGAGCTCCATCGCGAAGTAGGGGCGCGCTCCGCACAGCCCCGCGGCATAGACGTGCACTATGTTCGGATGGTGAAGCCTCGCGATCGTCTTCGCCTCGTCCAGGAAGCGCTCCCTCTCCATGTCGCCGCCGAGAATCTTCACCGCGACGCGGCGCGAGAGCGAGAGCTGTTCCGCGAGATACACGCTCCCCATGCCGCCGCGTCCGAGCAGGCGTTCTAGCCTGAAGTCCGTGCCTTCGAAGCTAGGCTTGGATTCTTCGGCGACCGGCGCCATCCCGCCCATGGCGTCCAGCTCGTCCGCGAGGGCCTTCAGCGATTCCGGAAGCACGAAACCTCCTTGAGCCGCGACTCCAGGCGCTCCAGCGCACGCACATGCCGGATGGACGCCGCTTTAGGCTCGATGCCGAGTATCTCTGCGCACTCGCCGTTGCCGTATCCGTCGAAGTGGCGCAGGACGATCATCTGCCGGTCCTGGACGGGAAGCGAGGCCAAAGCCGCGCGCAGAAGCCTGTGCCGCTCGTCGCGGTCGACGCGCGAGAGCGGCGATGTCTCGCCGGAGGCGACATCCTCCGCGGCGTCGATTCCGACGTCGCGGTTGACGCTGCGCGACTCCGCCTTGAGGTGTTTGCGCTCAAGATCCGCGACAGTCTGCTCGAGTACGGTGCGGAACTTGAAGTACATAGGCACTTCCGGATTCGAGGCGAAGTACCCGAGGCGTTTGCGCGCCGCGACGAAGCAATCCTGCATCACATCGCCGTAGTCCAGGCGCGCAAGCAAAGCCGGCGGCAGGCGGCGTGCGAGCACCGACATCAGCCTGGCGCGGTTGGCCTCGAAAGCCTCCGCAAGCTCGTCTTCGCCAAGTCGGGCGCCCGACATCCCCAAAAGCCTTTGGCAGCAGGCGTTGCGCCGGTCAGTCAGTCCGAAACGGGGATCCCGTTCTGCAGCTTCACTCCGAAACCGCGTTTTTCCGCGCTTTGTCCGTAAAGCGACTTCGCCTCGCCGAGATGGGCGTTGAGCTCGGCTATGCGGTCCGCATCGCAGGGATGGGTGGACGTTATGGCGGTTATGATATCGTTGTCGCCCTTGTCGAACCTCTGCCAGAAATCCACCGCAGCCTGGGGATCGTAGCCGGCCTTCGCCATGAGGCGCAGTCCGATCAGGTCCGCCTCGGTTTCATGGCTTCTGCTGAACGGCAGCATCACGCCATACTGCGTGGCGATTCCGTATACGTCCTGGACGGTCGTGCCGGCGAACTCGGAAAGTCCGAGCGAGCCGATCTTCCGGAGATACTCCCAGGACATGCGCTCACCTCCGTGGCGCGCGATGGCGTGGCCGACTTCGTGCGCGACCACGCAAGCGAGTTCCGCCTCGTTGTCGAAGCGTTTCATGAGTCCGCTGTACACGGCCACTTTTCCGCCCGGGAGGCAGAAGGCGTTTTCGATGGAGGATTCCAGGACGTTGAACTCCCACTTGAAGTCCGCCTGGCCCGACACGGACGCCAGCGCATTGCCGACGCGTCGCAGCACCTCCTGCTGGCGAGCGTCGGACACGGGCTTGTACTGGCCCATGCACTCCTTGTAGTTGGCCGCCCCGAGATTGTTCTCGTAAGACGAAGTAAGCACGACGAACTGGGTGCGGCCGGTCTCCGGCACGGTGCGGCAGCCCGCCGCGGCCAGAAGCGCCGCGAAGCCTGCGGAAAACAGCAATTTTGAAGCATTCATTTCACTCATCCTCCTTTTTTGCGGATATTGTAGCATATATGCGGTATCGCCTGCAAGACGAAGCTTAGGCGTGGCGGTTTTCACGTTCCGCCGGATATCACCCTAATGGGGGATGTCATGAGGTTGAAAAAAATGTTAAAATATAATCATCCAAAATAGGAGAGTAGCATCATGACACAAAAACACTCGCTTTTTGCGGCCGCCGCAATGGTCGGCTCGGTTGCTTTTGCCGCTCAAGAAACATGGTTTACGGCGCCCGTCGATTCGACGATGGATGGCTGGTCCGGCGATACGCGGACTTTCACCGACGCCGATACCGACTATATCGAAGTAGTCACCACCGATGGCGTCACATATACGCCTGCGGGCTCTACGTCGAATGTCGTCCGCGAGACCGTGATGTTCATGTCAGATGCGTATGACACGCTTCCCGACGTTTCGACCGTCACGAATGCCGAGGGCCAGACGGCGATTGCGGTATTGAGCGAAAACGGCACACTTTCCTACAATGTCGCCGTCTACACGAACGGCGCCCCCGCATGGGTGAAGCTTACGGGCGCGACGCCTGCGGCGGAGGATTGGCTGACTCTCGTTCTCGAGTTCGACTATTCGAAGGATTCTCCTGCCGTATCCTTCTATTCGAAGAGCGGCGATGTTGAGACTCTCCTCGCGGCCGAAGACGGGAATACGACTTTCACGACTCTTGACTCTTCACTCAAAGCCATCACCTCCACCCTTTTCATAGGCGCGGGCAACATCGCAGCCTTGAGCGGAACGCAGGGCGCAACTTTCACTCCCATATCTGTTACGGGCGTCGGGAGCCTCACGGTCGACGCGTCGGTCTTCCCCTCGACGGTTTCCGCGTCAGAGCGCGCGGCGTATCTCGTCTCCACTCAGGCCAACGGCCTCACCGTGTGGCAGAATTACGTGATGGGAATCGACGGAACGCAAGCGGACAACAAGCTCGTCGCCGACTATACTGCCAGCGGCACGACTCTTACGATCAAGTCGACGCTCACGGATTTGACCTCCAAGTCCGATGCGGGCGTGACGGTCACCTACTCGCTTCTCAAGAGCACGGACAATGGATCGAACTGGACGAAGGTCACGACTGGCGCCGCGACGCCCAACAGCTTCGAGGTCAACACTGAAGACCTCACAGCCGGAACGCAGACGCTCTTCAAGATCCAGGCGGTCTTCCAGTAATCACGATTTCAAGGAGTCACTACTATGAAAAAATTGATTTGCGGTTTGGCCATTGCCTCGGCGGCGGCGTGCTTCGCCGGAGAGCAGAACGATCTTCGCGTCACGTTCTCGACAAAGGGGACCGACAAGTATGCCGACGGCTCGACAGTCCGCGACGGCGAGTTCTACGCGCTCGTGTGGTCCCCGGCGACTTTCCAAGGCTTCAAAGCCGACGGCTCGACGGTCAGCAAGGACGATGAAGTGATCGCGACCGTTCCTTTCGCCAAGGGCGGGAGGCTTCCTCTGACGCTCGCGGAGATCGATGCCGCCGAAGCTTCAAAATACGAAGAGGGCGCATTCTCCGTCGTTCTCCTCGATACTCGCAACGCCGCGGGCGAAGTGGAGGCGGACGCGAAAGCCCCTTCCGCGGTGAACGGCTATGAGACCACGGCCACGGTTTCCCTCGAAGAGGCGGCCGCGAGCGCATCGCTCGGCGTAGATTCGGCGGTCAAGGTTTCCGTAACGAGCGCAGTCCCGGCGGACGCGCCTAAGCCAGTCATCACGGGCGTAAAGAAAGAAGGCGACTTCCTCATCCTTACCGTCAAAGGCACCGCCGCATACCTCCGCTACAATGTTGCGGGCGGCGCGACGCCTGACGCGATCGGCACCGCGGGCACGGCCGAAGCCCCGAAGGACGGCGCCGCCTCCGCCGAGGATACGATCGAGCTCAAGGTCCCCGCCGAGGGAAGCTCGGGCTTCTACAAGGTGATCCGCAACTGATTTCAAGGAAAGGAAAGAACAGATGAAACAGTTTTCTTTCATGTTTGCCGGGCTCGCAGCGGCTGTGGGATGCATTGCGCTGGCGGATGCCGTATCGACGGTGGATTCAACCAGCCTCGGTGTAGTGAAGGTCGCTCTTGCGTCCGGCGCAGAGCCTGCCGTAGGCGTCCCCTACACTACCACGAACGGAACGAGCGTGACAGTCGCCTCGCTGGTCGCGACCGGCGTCGCGGCAGGCGATCAGATAAGCGTCTGGGATAAGGATATCGCCGGCTACTACGTCTGGGAATATACCGCCGACGGATGGGAGGGCGCAACAAGGACTGACAGCACGGAGACGCCTTCGGCATCCACTTACACCGTCGCCCCCGGCGCTGCGCTCTGGTACAAGCCCGCGGCGGCCGGCTCGATCGTAATCGCGGGCAATGTCCCCACGAACTGCGTTTCGACTACAGAGACGGGCTCCGCATCGGCCCCCAAGTTCAGCCTCCTCGCGAATCCTTTCCCGACGGCCGTGAAACTCACGAATATTGCGGGCGCAGCCGGCGATCAGATCGTCTCGCTCGACAGCAAGAAGTCGTACACGTACGGGACCGCTTCCGGTGCCAGCGAGGCATCCTGGTGCACCAACGGCTGGACGACAGTGACCGTCGGCGACAAGACCAACAGGCAGGCCACGCTTCTCGACGCCTCGGCGGATAAGATATCCGGTGAAGGCTTCTGGTACATATCGAAGGGCGGCCACCCTACGATAGATTGGACGACGGTTGCGGAGTAAAGACTTACAAATCAGGAAACGAATATGAAAAAGCTTGTTTTTGCGATGGCGTTTTCGGCGGCACTCTTCGCCAAGGCCGATACGGGCGATTATCTCGTCTATTGGAAGGTCAGCAGCGATTATGTCAGTTCGTATCTCAACGGGTCCGGCGACAGCGAGTTCAATGGCGCCAGCCTTTTCGCGACGCTGTCAGATGACACCAAGGTCGAGCTCACGACGTATTTTGAGGGAGACGGAACGACTCAGCTTGGCGCAATAGCGACACAGGCGACGGATTTGAGCGCCGCAGGCGCCACGATCGCGAGCTTCTACATCGAGTACTTCAATTACAACTCGACCTCCTCCACATGGACGTCGCTCGGCACGTCCGAAACCTGGTCTTACAGTGAGGCGCTGAACACCGCGAAGGCGATCACCGATTTCCGCGACACGAAGAACATGGTCACGGCGACGGGCGCTCTTTCGGCGTCGAGCTTCTCGCCTGTCCCTGAGCCGACGAGCGGACTCTTGATGCTGCTCGGCCTCGCGGGGCTCGCCCTCAGGCGCAAGAACGCGAAGGGGTGAGCGGCAGGCGCGGAAGGCGCAAAACATGCCATCGGGACGGGGCGGCGGATCTTGCAAACGCGGAGAACGCCGCCCTTCCTGCATGATCTTTGCGCGACCAAGGCGGGATCGGGCGGGCGCAGAGGAGCATTTTCCTCGACGCTGCAGACAAATCGCGCTTGACTTTCACCGTCAAAAAGCGGTATAATCACATTAATCATTGT
>JAILJX010000064.1 GCA_024694365.1 Kiritimatiellia bacterium | reverse complement strand
AGAACCAAGGTGATTTCGCTCGGCAACATCAGGCGGTTTGTCGTCGGGCGAGGTCTGAAGCCCGGCGAGGCCGTCATGAAGGCGGAGATCGGCACTGGCTGGCCTGCGGACGTGCCTAGGTTCAAGAGGCGAGAGGACCTGTTCAAATGAAAAACGGGAATGTTCACAAATCTCAATTGTCACAATTGTTCACAAATCGCAAATGTCAATTGTTTGCATTAGTGGTGATGATTTGCGTTTGCGGCGGACTTATCCAACTATCAGCAACACCTCAAACCTCTCAATCCCCGTTCGACATCGTCGCTCTCGTCGATTCCCTGGACTTCGCGAATAACTACGATATCGAGACCGCTACTGGGACGGTGCAGGTGCTGGAGCACGTGCTTCTCACTCACGCAAACGACATCTGGTGGCGCGACAAGGGCGGCGGCAGGATGCGCTATCCGAGCAAGTGCGAGATGTGGCAGCTTTCGGAGGCTCCGTTTGACAAGAAGCGTCTTCCGAGCGAGGACATCTACGGCTACCTTCGCCTCGAGTCGCCGCGCGGGAACGAGTTCCCCATCGTGCGGCAGGAGTGCATTAAGCGCGGTCTTGGCTTCGGGATCCACACGACCATCGAAGAGAACCACTGGTACTCTCCGCTTTCCTCCAATTGGACGCTTGCGCACCCGGAGTACTGGGGCTGTGTGCGCGGAGGCGAACCGTGGATGGGAACATGCTCAATATTCTTCCCAGAGGTCATCAGGCACAAGCTTGAGATGGTGGACGAGAGACTTTCCCTCAAGCCGCAGAAGATCATGCTGGACTTCTGGCGAAACGGCGCGTGGTCGTATGCGCGCGAATACACTGCGCCCGCGCTCGCCGAATGGAGGCGTCTCTACGGCGACGAACCGGTCCCCGAGGCGACCGACTCTCGCTGGCAGAAGATGGTCGGAGCGCATTTCGACGACTACCTGCGCAAGTTCTCCGCGAAGTGCCGCGCTGCCGGCGTGGAATTCATCGGTGGCTTTTTCGGCATCGACGACAAGGACGACGCTTCGCTCCGCAATCGGTTCAGCGGATTCGGGTGGCGGCATCTCGCAAAGGAGGGTGTGTTCGACGCGGTCTATGTCTTGAGCATCGCGTACGACCCGAAGGATCCGTTCGGTTCCACGGAGCGCATCTACCGCAACGTGATGGCGAATCGCGGCAAGGCCGAGATATACTTCCCGCTTGCCTCGTACAATTTCGAGAAGTGCGGCATCGGCGAATACGCCAAGCTCGCGAAGATCTCCGAGGCGGAAGCCGCAACGCGCCTTCTGCGCCTTGCGAAGTCGGTCGGCGCGCGCGGCGTCGTCCTGGAGTGCGTTGACTACCGCAACTACTCGCCTGAGGTGTGCGCGGCGATCGGCGACATGCTGAAGTAGCCGTTCCGAGGGGACCCGTGCAGACATTGTGAAGCTTATTGAGCGCAGGGCTATGCTTTCAGAAGTCGCCTTTTCATCGCAATGGAGACGGCTTCTGCGCGGGTCGCGGCGCCGAACTTCGCGAGTATGGCCTCGATGTGCGTCTTGACGCCGCTCGGGGCGAGCCCGTACTGCACGGCGATGTCCTTGTTCGTGAGACCGCGCGAGATTGAATGAAGGATGTCGAGCTGGCGCTGCGTCAGCTCGGGCGGCGGTTCGTTTTCGAGCATGTTCCTTGGTCAAAAAGGTCAAAAAGGGTCAGGTACGCCAAGTCAAGCTTGGCTGAACTATCATGATGGAAGGAGCATGAATCACAAACAAACCGAGATGTGATTAGGACATACCCGCCGAACGCAGTGAGGGCCGAGCGAAGCGAGGGGATAGCCCGAAGGGCCGAGCAGGCCGTACGAGGGGTGACCCGAATGCGGGAGTCCTGCCGGACAAAGAGGTGAGTCGCAATGCAAATGAACCTTCTTCGTAAAGTCTCGTTACTTGAGTTCCGCGCGGCCAGCAGTTCAGACGCTGTGAAGCCGACGCCGTGCGCCCGAATCGGTTTGGGACGCGCGGGCGCATGCGCCGAAGGGCGAAGCCCGGAGTGGAGGTCGCCGGAGGCGACGGCAAAGCCGATCGCAAGGGCCCGCGCGGGGCATAGAAGGACGACACGCCTCTCGTCCATATGGAGGAGCATCCATCGGAATCAATGTGAAACGGAGCCGAGGGGTGAAGGGGAGCGAAACTGATGAAACCAGTCCCACACGGAGAGCCGTATGCGGGAAAACTGCACGTACGGTTCGATGATGGGTAGCCGCCGAAAAACGGCGAAGTCCGTTTTGAGGGTAGTCGAAGACCGAGCGGGCGTACCCGACGAGGGGCGCTCCGCTCTACTTTACTAGCCGGGTTTTTGGTATAATGTCCACATGAGAAAGAACAGGG
>JAILJX010000052.1 GCA_024694365.1 Kiritimatiellia bacterium | reverse complement strand
GGCGCCCATGCCGGCGGCGCCGGAGCCCGCGGCCGAGGCGCCGGCGTTTCCGCGGGAAGAACTTCTGAAAATCCATTGAAAGGAAAAAAGCAATGACGCAAACGCAGGTTCTGAAAGCATTCAAAGACACGGGGGCTCTTCTCGAGGGGCACTTCGAACTTCGTTCGAAGCTCCACTCCAACCGGTATTTTCAGTGCGCCAACGTGTTGAGGTATCCGCGCGTCGCGGAGAAGCTCTGCCGCGCGGTGACGCGCGAGGCCGTGAAAAGCGGCAAGCTCGGCAAGAAGATAGACGGCGTCATATCGCCCGCAGTCGGCGGCATACTTGTCGGACACGAAGTGGCGCGCGAGCTTAACGTCAAGTGCATCTTCGCCGAGAAGGTGCAGGGCGACGGAGTCGATGCGACAGGCAAGCCCAACACCGTGCTCGCGCTGAGGCGCTTCTCGATAAAGAAAGGCGAGCGCTATGTCGTGGCCGAGGACGTTGTCACCAAGGGCGGGCGCGTCCAGGAGACGATAGACCTCGTGAAGGCTGCGGGCGGCAAGGTCGCGGGAGTGGTCCTTCTCGTGGACCGCTCCGGAGGAAAGGTGAAATTCGGCCGGATTCCGATGTTTTCGCTCATGCAGATGACGCCGGAGACGTGGACAGCCCAGGAGTGTCCGATGTGCAAGGCAGGCGGACATCCCGTCCACCCGGGCTCCTGAATGTGGTATAATATCAGACTATGAAGCTCGACCCGACAAAGATGAAAGACTGGGAGATCGCCGCCGCCGCGGAGGCGACTCTCCGCCCGGCCGCCGAATTGGCGGCGGAACTCGGCCTTGAAAAAGGCGAGTGGACTCCCTATGGGGACGTTCTCGCGAAGATAGATGTCACGAAAGTCCTCAAGCGCACGGGTCCGGGCCGGCGCGGCAAGTACATCGACGTCACCGCAATAACCCCGACCGCGCTTGGCGAGGGCAAGACCACCACGACGCTCGGCCTTGTCGAAGGCCTCGGCCGCCTCGGCAAAAAGGTGATCGGGTGCGTGCGCCAGCCTTCCGGAGGCCCGACCTTCAACATCAAGGGATCCGCGGCGGGCGGAGGGCTCGCCCAGGTCGTGCCGCTGACCGCGCTTTCGCTGGGCCTCACAGGCGACATCGACGCGATCACCAACGCCAACAACCTCGCGATGGTCGCGCTCAATTCCCGCATGCAGCACGAACGCAACCACGACGATGCGTGGCTTGCGGAGAGGGGGCTCAGGCGCCTCGACGTGGACCCGGACCGCATTCAGTTCCGCTGGGCGATGGATTTCTGCGCGCAGGGGCTCAGGAACATAGAGATCGGCCGCGGCGGCAAGCTTGACGGCTTCACGTGCGAATCCGGATTCTACATCACGGTAGCGTCAGAGGTGATGGCCATTCTTGCGATGAGCTCGGACCTCGCCGATTTGCGCAGGCGCCTCTCCAGGATCGTCGTCGCATACTCCAAGTCCGGCGCGCCAGTCACGACTGCCGATCTCGAGGTCGACGGGGCGATGTGCGCACTTCTCGTGAACGCCGTCAAGCCGACTTTGATGCAGTCCCTCGAAGGCCAGCCGATGCTTGTCCATGCCGGGCCTTTCGCAAATATCGCGATAGGGCAGAACTCGGTCGTGGCGGACCGTCTTGCGTGCGCGCTCGGAGATTATGTCGTAACGGAGTCCGGCTTCGCATCCGACATGGGATACGAGAAGTTCTGGAACATAAAGTGCCGCTGCTCCGGCCTCAAGCCCGACGCAGTGGTGCTCGTGGCGACGGTCCGGGCGCTCAAGGCCCACGGAGGCGCCCCCGCCGTCAAGGCGGGCTTGCCGCTCGACCCGGCGTACACGACGGAGAATCTCGGTCTTCTCGAAAAGGGATGCGAGAACCTTCTTGCCCACATAGACATCATACGCCGCTCCGGGATACAGCCGGTCGTATGCCTCAACGCATTCTACACGGATACGCCCGCGGAGCGCGAACTCGTCCGCAAGGCCGCCGAAGGGGCGGGAGCCGCGTTTGCGGTGTCGGACCACTGGCTAAAGGGCGGCGAAGGGGCGGAAGAGCTGGCCCGTGCCGTGATCGAGGCCTGCGAAAAGCCGAACTCGTTCGGATATCTCTGCGATCTTTCAGACCCTCTTTCGGCGCGAATCGAAAAACAGGTCAAGGAGGTCTACGGCGGAGACGGAGTCGATTTCGAGCCTGCCGCGAGAGCCAAGCTGGACGCGCTCGAGGCCGATCCCGAAACGGCCGGGCTTCCCGTCTGCATAGCCAAGACGCAATATTCGCTCTCCCACGATCCCAAGCTTTTGGGGCGTCCGCGGGGATGGCGCCTTCCCGTCAGGGACGTCCTCGTCTACAAGGGCGCCGGCCTCGTCGTCCCCGTCGCAGGGGAAATCAAACTCATGCCCGGTACTTCCGCGTCGCCGGCCTACAGGCGGATCGACGTCGACACCGAGACGGGCCAGGTGAAGGGACTGTTCTGATGAACCGCAAGGTAGTCCTGATCGCAAGCCTTGTCGCCGGACTTCTCGCAGCGTTTCTCACGCGCGTCTACATCGGCTCAAAGGAGAGCGAGGTCCGCCGGCGCGAGGCCGCTTTCAAGAAGAAGTTCGGGGAGGAGATGAAGGTCCTCTGCCTCAAGAAGGACATGGGCGACGGCGATTCCATCGGCATGAAGGATCTCACCAACTGCGTCGTGCTGGCAAAGGGCAATGCGGACGCGATCCCGGCCGACCGCGCCGACGAGATCGTCCGCACCGGCATGAAGCTGTTCGGGTTCCGCAAGGCCGGAGAGCCTCTCAGGTGGTCGCACTTCGAGACGGAGGGCCAGTATTCTCGGGGCCTGACCGACCGGATACCCTCTCCGAAAGGGCAGATGAGCTACAGGGCGATGTCCATCGGCGTCACGGGTGCGTCTTCGGTGGCGGGGGCGATCCGCCGCGGAGACAAGGTCGACGTCATAGGGACGCTCGTATTCCCGAACGACGAGGGAAAGCTGCACCGCGGAGATCCGGTGACGTTCACGATACTGCAGAATGTCGATGTGCTTGCTACGGGCGGAGAGGATTCGTTCTCCCGCGGAAGGGGGCTCGGGCTGTCCGGAGACGCAGCAAGAGGCGGCGGCTATTCCCTCGTGACGCTTTCCGTCACTCCCCGCGAGGCCGAGATGCTGGCTTTCGTCGAGCAGATCAAAGGCCGGCTTACGCTTACGCTGAGGCGCAACGACGATTTCACCACGGGTTCCGAACTGAAGCCGATCCACTACGACACCATAGTGGAGGACATAAAGGAGCTCAAGGAACTCAGGGAGAAGGCGCAGAACGGGAGCCGGTGAGATGCTTGAACTGACGACGCTCATAGAAGGGAACAGGGAGTCGAAGACTCTTTCCGACGGCGTATGGCTTGTCGGACGCGGCGAAATGTGCCGCATAAGGCTGCCGTTCCCGGATGTGAGCGACCGTCACGCAATGATAACGGTCAGGGACGGCAGGGCCGTCCTTGAAGATCTGCACAGCGCCAACGGGACATATGTCAACGGCGAGGCGGCGGAAGGTCCCGTCGAACTTGACGGTTCGAAGGTGGTGCAGATCGGCGCAAGCCTTCTCCGCGTAAGCGAGACGGAGGATGCCGCAGTTGCCGAACCGCCTCCGGAAGTCCCGGCCCCTTCCGGCGAAGAAGAGGAGGATCCGCCGCCAGACCCGATGAGGGAGGTGCGCCGCGACGTGCAGGAGCAGATACAGCGCGAACTGCTGAAGCGGCTGGACATGAAAAGGCTGACGCTGGACGGGGTCGACCGCGACGGGCTTGAGGATACGGCGCGCGAGAAGATACGCCAGATAATAGATGAAGTCGTGGCCAAGGGCCGCCTCCCGGAGGGGATCGATGCGGTAAGGCTCGAGGATGACGTGTTCAACGAGGCGATGAGGCTGGGTCCGCTCGAAGATCTTCTGGCGGACGACTCGATCAGCGAAATCATGGTGAACGGTCCGTCGAAAGTCTATGTCGAGCGGCACGGCAGGCTGGAGCTCAGCGACTGCCAGTTCACCGACGATGCGAGCGTTCTGGCGGTCATCGAGCGGATCGTCGCGCCCCTGGGCAGACGCATAGACGAGTCGCAGCCGTATGTCGACGCCAGGCTTCAGGACGGTTCGCGCGTCAACGCGATAATTGCGCCGCTGTCGCTTTCGGGGCCGACGATCACGATACGGAAATTCTCCCGGGAAGCGCTTACGGCCGACGATTTCATCCGTTTCGGGACCTGGACGCGCAATGCGGCGGAATTCATGAAGCTTTGCGTCCTTCTCAGGAAGAACATAATCGTGGCGGGCGGGACGGGTTCGGGCAAGACGACGCTCCTTAATCTCCTTTCCGGCTACATTCCCCACTCCGAGAGGATCGTCACGGTCGAGGACGCGGCCGAACTCAGGCTTCAGCAGCCGCATGTGGTCCGCCTGGAGGCGCGCCCGCCGAACATAGAGGGGAAAGGGGCGGTGACGATACGCGATCTCGTCAAAAACTGCCTGCGAATGCGCCCCGACCGCATAATCGTCGGCGAATGCCGCGGCGGCGAGGCTCTCGACATGCTCCAGGCCATGAACACCGGTCATGACGGATCTCTCACGACTGTGCATGCGAATTCGCCCAGGGATGTCATTTCGCGTCTCGAGACGATGGTCCTCATGAGCGGGATGGAGCTGCCCTCCAAGGCGATACGCGAACAGATAGCGAGCGCGGTGGACATCGTCATCCACGAATCGAGGCTTTCCGACGGCTCCAGAAAGGTCGTCGCCATATCGGAGGTCACCGGTCTTGAAGGCAGCCAGATTGTGATGCAGGAGCTCTTTTCCTTCACCCAGACCGGAATCGGCGAGAACGGACGCGTCATGGGGGAGTTCAAGCCCACGGGAGCGATGCCTACATGGTACGATCAGCTTGCCGGACGCGGCATCAGGTGCGATCCGAGAATGTTCGATCCCGACCATCCGTGTGAAGTCCGTGTGGAGGCGCGATGATTCTCTGGTCCATCGCAATCCTCTCCGCCCTCGCTTTTGCGGGTCTCGCATGGTATTTCGCCTCCGGCGTGAAGGTGAAATCCGGCTGGCAGAACGGAGACGGCCCCATAGCGCGCTGGCTTGACGGACGCAGGAGACGGCGATTCAACGACCAGCTCCCCGAGGCGCTGGCGACGATGGCGAATGCGCTACGGGCCGGCTTTTCGCTCGCGCAGGCGTTCGACAGCGTCGTGGACCAGGGCGAGCAGCCGATGTCCGAAGAGTTCGCCATTCTGCAGCAGCAGCTCAGGGTCGGGATGGGGTTCGAGGACGCGCTCGAGTCGATGGCGGGAAGGGTTGGCTCCGAAGAGCTTACGCTCGTGACGACGGCGATTCTCGTGAGCCGCAAGACCGGCGGCAACGTGACGGAGATTTTCGACAAGATATCCGAGACGATAAGATCCCGGCAGAAGATCGAGCGCAAGGTCAGGACTCTCACGGCGCAGGGCAGGCTCCAGGGCGTTCTCGTTTCGGCGATGCCTTTCGTGCTCGGTTTGGCGCTCGTCGTTCTCAAGCCGGGGATGATGATTCCGTTTCTGTGCAGTTTCACCGGGGTGGTTTCGGTCGCCGCAGTCATCGTTCTTGTCGCGCTGGGGTGGCTCATAATAAGAAAAATAACGAAAATCGACGTATGAAGAAAGACAGATTTTTCTCCAAATTCGACTGGGCGGCTTTTGTTCTCGCAACGCTGGTGACTTTCGGCGTGTACTTCTTCACGCTCGGTCCGTCCGTCGGTCTCGAGGATTCGGGCGAGCTTGCGACCGCCGGCGCGCATCTTGGCGTTCCGCATGCTCCGGGGTATCCGTTCTGGACGTTCTGCAGCTGGATTTTCTGCAAGGTTTTCTCTGGCGTCACGTACATGGGCCATCCGACGCCCGCCTGGGCGATAAGCCTGTTTTCCGCGGTAGCGGGCGCTTTGGCGGCCGGCTGCACGGCCATGCTCATATGCCGTTCGGCCCAGGACATACTCAACGTCAATACGTGCGGGGATGCGCCGTCCGGGACAGGTGAGCGCTCTTCGCCGGTGCAGTGGATATGTTTCGCCGGAGGCGTCGGAGGGGCTCTTACGTTTGCGTTCTCGCCGGTCGAATGGTCGCAGTCGACCATTGTCGAGATTTATTCGCTCAATTCATTGTTCCTGATGCTTGTCCTGCTTCTTTCCTACAAGTGGATGCGCAAGCCCTCCGATCGCACGCTGTGGATGACGGCGTTCGTTTTCGGTCTTGGTCTCACCAACTATCAGGTCCTGCTCTTCGCCATCGTCCCGCTGGCGCTTGTGATCCTTCTGAGGAACATAACGCTGTTCCGCGATTTTGCGATATATCTGATCCCGGTCCTGCTGACCTACCAGGTGCTGCAGATAGGCGATCTCTCGCGGGCGGATCCCAGGATGACGAACGACGTCATCGAGAAGCATGCGCCGGTCGGCTACACAGACGAGGAGTTCTCCGACCAGATTGCGTTCGATGCTTACCGCGGAGAATTTGCGTATGCGCTCGACAACCGCAATGCGTGGAAAGCCGAGAGGGCGAAGCTGATAGACGCCCAGCAGGAATATCGCAGGCTCAGGATGGTCGCAGGGCCGGAAAAGCGCGCCGAAATCGCCGCGGCGATCGACGGGATCGAAAAAAGCCTCCAGTTCATATCCAGCATCGACGATCAGCTGTCGAGATATCCGGAGATAGAGAGCTCCTCGGACATCCCCGAGACGAAAGCCCGGACCGATTCGAATCCTTCCCGTGCTCTCGTGATCCTTTCGATCGCCGCTTTTGTGGGGGCGCTGCTCGCCGGACTGTTCCTGAAGTCCAGAAACCGCCCGGACGACGCGCTCAAAACCGTGCTTGCGGGAGGTGGAGCCGGCGCGGCGGGGCTCATTCTCTCGGCCACGCTCTTTTCGTCGTCCGAGACATGGTCCGGACTCACCTTTGCCACGGCTCCGCTGGCCCATCCCTGCATATACATCGCAGTCGGAGCGTTTACGATGCTGGCCATAGCGGCGGCGGTTGCGTCTTCGATGTGCAAGGGCGGGTCGATCTTCGAAGGGGACGCCAAAAAGCTGCTCATCGCCTCCGCCGCACTGGCGGCTCTTGCCGTGTGCGTCGCGTTCCTGGTCCCGGAAGCCAAGAGCGTGACCGTTCTCGGCAAGGCGTACTCCGGGCCTGCATTCCCGTGGGCGAAGTCCACGTTCGTGTTTTGGATTCTCATAGCGGTTCTTTTCGCGCTCTGCTCCTGCGTAAAGAAGGGCATGGCGTTCGCGATACCGGTCGCCGGTTTTCACATCGCGGCGTTCGTTCTCCTTTCCCGCGGGGCGATGAACGGGCTTACCCATCCCGCAAGCTGGTGGTTCTGGTGGCCGGCGGCGTGGAATTTCGCGGTCCTCGCGCTTGCCTGGCACGTTCTGCCCCACGGCCGCTCCGTCGCAGGCGCCGCGTTCTTCACCCAGCTCGGCGTAGCGTTCTACGCCTACATGCCGATAGTCTCCGATCTCAGGAACCCTCCGATGAACTGGGCGTATCCCCGAACCTGGGAGGGGTTCAAGCATGCGATCGGCCGAAAGCAGTACGAGGAGATCAAGGCGGTGGATTTCGGCGGTTCGCTCTCCGGATTCTTCACGTTCCTCAAAACGCAGATGGGATACTATTTCGCGGACGTGAAGCTGCAGTTCACCGACTTTCTGGCGCTTCTTGCCGCACTTCCTTTCGCGTGCTGGAAATTTTCGGTCAAAACGGAAAATGGCCGCCGCACGTTCCGCGCCATATGGGTGGCGGCGGGGATTCTGGGCATATTCCTTCTCAGGGACTTTTTCGGCGCCGGAGAGGCGGAGGCCGGAAGTTTCTGGAGCTGGTTCGACAGGGTTCTGCTCGCCGTGCTTGCCGTCCTGGCGTTGACAGGGGTGTTCGCGGCGTCTTTCCGCCAGTTCATATTCCGCCCCGCGCTCGCCCTGAGGCGTTTCTTCAAATTCCGCGTGCCCGCTTCCGCCAACAGCCTCTCTCTTGAGGCGAGAGACGTCTCGCAGCAGTGGCTTCTGGCTTCGGGCGCGTGTTTCCTCGTGATGTCGGTCCTGCTGATCATGCTCGCGAAAGTGCAGGGCGACATACAGGACAACTTCATCCAGAAGGTGAAGTTCATCATGTCGCATGCCATGATAGCGCTTTGGATAGGGTACGGACTTGTTCTTCTTGCCGTTCTTGTCGCCCGTTTCGTGCCTGCGCGCTGGCGCAGATGGGCGGTCGCCGCGCTCGTCCCCTTCATCATGATCGCCGCTGCGTGGCAGCCTCTCGCGCAGAACTGGACGAACAAGCGTCTTGTCCTGGAGTATGGCGGCTCCGAGCAGAACGGCCATACGTTCGGCTGGCAGTTCGGGGCATATCAGCTCGAGGGCGCAAAGGCGATCCGCGACCAGATCGAAGAGGATGAAGAGCCTCTGCCCGATCCCGAGTGGCCGCCGGCGATGGAAGATCACGCGATATTCTTCGGCGGCACGGATCCGGGGCGTTTCGTTCCGACGTACATGATCTATGCGGCGAACTACCGTCCGGACGTGTACCTCATCACACAGAACGCCCTCGCGGACGAAACGTACATGCAGGTCGAGCGGGATCTTTACGGCGACGAGATATGGATTCCCGCGAGCGAGGACAACGCCCAGGCGTTCAGCGACTTCGTGGGCAGGTTGACCGAGCAGGAGAAGAAGGAATTCGGCGTTTCGGAGGAGAACGGCCGGGTGCAGGTCACGGGCGCGCTGAGCGTGATGAAGATAAACGAACGCCTCACTGAGATGATGTTCGAGAAAAACTCTCCCAGGCACGCTTTCTACGTGGAGGAGAGCTATCCCATCCCGTGGATGTACGACTTCCTCGTGCCCCACGGCCTCATAATGAAGATATCGCCGGCCAAGACGGTTCCCGGGCAGTGGCCGGATCTGGCGCGCCGTGACCGCGAGTTCTGGGATTGGTACACCCGCAGGCTGCTCGACGATCCGAACTACAGGCGCGATTTTGCGGCGCAGAAGTCGTTCGCCAAGCTGCGCACCGCGATCTCCGGCGTCGAGCAGGACAGGCTCGGCAGTTTCAGGACTGACGCGGCGGTGTACAAAAACCTTCTCGTTTGCGCCGAGCAGGGGCTTCGCGAAGGATGTCTTTTGGCGCCCATCTCGCCGGAATCGACGCTGCGCTACGTTCAGCTCAAGATGATGTTCTCGCAAATGCAGACTCCCGAGGGCGACGCCGCCGCAAACGTCTGCAAGGAGCTTCTCGACTATCTGGATCTTGTGGATCCGCGGAATGCGCGCACAAGGAGGATAAGGCAGAGCCTTGACGAAATCCTGGAAAGCAAGGACCGGCGTCGCGTCCTGCGCGAACGCTATGACGAGGCGGAGGCGAAGCTGGAAGCCCTGGCCTCCGCCAACAGATCCGCAATGTCGGGCATCAAGAAGCGCTGCGCCGCCGGCGCCAGGCCTTCTCCGGCGGACGTCGAGTCGGCATGGCGCGGAATCAAGGAGATGGAATCGGCCATGATGGCGTACGGCGACGTCCTTTCGGAAAAGCGCTGTTACCAGCTTTATGCGTTGATGGCGGACTCTCTCGCCGCCACGTTCCCGGAATGCGTACGCACGGCCGGGGAGGCCTCCTATGCGGCGAAGATGTTTTCGCTCGCAAGATTGGACAAGTCGGCACTGGATGCAATCGCCCAGTATGGGGTCAAAACCGGCGATCCGAAGATCCTGAATCTTCCGTTCGACCTCGGGCTCGTGCTGGTGCGAAGCTACCACCGTCTCAAGAACGAGGCGGGCATGCTGCAGACCGCCGTCTGGCTGCACAGGGCCCATGCCGCCGAGTGGGCGGCTGCCGTCAAGGCGGACAAGGAGCTGGCGGAAATCGAAAAAGCCAGGAATGCCGCCGGAAAATGATTTAAGCAAAATACTCAAGACAAGGAGGAAAATGCCAAGAACCGACATAGATTGGGAGAAGCTGGGATTCGGCTTTTCGGACGTAAACTGCCACATCCGCTCGGTGTGGAGAGACGGCAAATGGGGCGACTTCGAGTTCGTCAAGGATCCGGTCATCACGATGCACATCGGCGCGAGCTGCCTGCACTACGGGCAGGAATGTTTCGAGGGCATAAAGGCATTCCGGCAGAAGTCGGGGAAAATCGCCATTTTCCGTCCCGAAGAGAACGCGAAGCGCATGTACAGGACCGCCGAGCGCACCGTCATGCCGCCCGTGCCGGTCGAGAAATTCGTCGAGGCCTGCGAAAAGGTCGTGGCCGCAAACGAAGAGTTCGTCCCTCCGTACGGAACGGGCGGATCGCTTTACATACGTCCGCTTCTCATCGGGACGGGTCCGCAGATCGGCGTCGCGCCGGCGAAGGAGTACACCTTCATCATGATGGTCATGCCGGTCGGCGCCTACTACAAGGGCGGGCTGAAACCGGTCCGGGCGGTGATCTTCGATGATTGGGATCGCGCGGCGCCGCAGGGCATGGGTGACGTGAAGGTGGGCGGCAACTACGCGGCCTCGCTCTTCGCCCATGAGAAGGCGAAGAAAGAGGGGTGGCCGGTTGAGCTCTATCTGGACGCCAAGACCCATACCCATATCGAAGAGTTCGCCACCTCCAATTTCCTCGGCATCACGAAGGACGGAACCTATGTGACGCCCGACTCCCACTCGGTTCTGCCGAGTGTGACCAACATGACCCTCCGGCAGATTGCCGCCGATCTGGGTATGAAGGTTGAGATGCGTCCGATTCTCTTCACCGAGCTGCCTTCCTTCGCCGAGATCGCCGCGTGCGGGACCGCCGTGGTGGTGACGCCGGTCTGGGAAATCACCCGCGGGGATCAGGTGATCCGGGTTTCGGATCCCGACACCTGCGGTCCCGTCCTCCAGAAGCTGTACGATCAGGTGCAGGGTATCCAGTACGGCGTGCTGCCCGATACCCACAACTGGTGTTTCGAGGTCTAGGCGCGGTCCGGGACAAGAAGACGAACCGATCATTTGGGATGTTGCGATATGATGAAGTTGACGGCTGATGAGTTGCGGACGAAGTATCTGAAGTTCTTTGAGTCAAAGGGCCATGCGATTATTTCCGGGGCATCGCTGATCCCCGAAAACGATCCGACCGTCCTGTTCACGACGGCGGGGATGCATCCGTTGGTCCCGTACCTGCTGGGCGAGAAACATCCGGCGGGAACCCGCCTGACGGACGTTCAGAAGTGTGTCCGGACTGGTGACATCGACGCGGTGGGCGATTCGGCGCATCTGACCTTTTTCGAGATGCTTGGCAACTGGTCGCTGGGCGATTACTTCAAAAAGGAGGCGATCAGTTGGTCGTATGAGTTCCTGACGAAGGAGTTGGGCTTCTCACCCGACCAGTTGAACGTCACCGTCTTCGCCGGCGAGGACGGCATCCCGCGCGATGACGAGGCGA
>JAILJX010000044.1 GCA_024694365.1 Kiritimatiellia bacterium | reverse complement strand
CAGGGGTCAAAAGCTGGGGATATTCCTGGTCGGCCAAATTGATCCGTCAATACAGTGCCAAATTATGCTATACTATCCCCGTAACGCAAGCAAGGAGAAGCGCCATGAACCTGTTCGTCGAATACCCCAAATGCACCACCTGCCAGAAGGCCAAAGCCTGGCTCGAGCGGAAGAACATCCCCTTCACAGACCGCCACATCAAGGAGGAGCGTCCAACGAGGGACGAAATCGAGACATGGTGGAGGCGCTCCGGACTCCCCCTCAAGCGCTTCTTCAACACGTCCGGTCTTCTCTACAAGAGCCTCGGCCTCGCCGCAAAGCTTCCGGGGATGGGCGAAGAGGGACAACTCGACCTTCTCGCCACGGACGGAATGCTCGTCAAGCGTCCGATTCTCGTGACGCCATCCGGCGTCTGCCCTGGCTTCAAGCCGGACGTCTGGGAGACGATTCTCTAACCCTCCAAACCAGGCTGAGGAGTCGTCCGGCGGTAAGGAATACAATCGCGCCAACGGGAACCTGCCAGATGTAGGAAGAGGGGTTGCCTGCGAGCGGCGCAAGCAGAAGCGCCGCCGCGGCAGGCGGGAGGAAATACTCCCCGAAGCGCGAAAGCCATGCGAAGATGAGGACTGCGAGCGGCAGCAGTGCGGCTTGCAGTCCATCCGGTTGCGCGGCGATGAATGCGCCCAGAACCGCAGCCACCGTGAAGAACCAGAAGCCGAGACGCCACTGCAGTCTGACGGGCCGCCGCACATCCGAGAACGCCGTGTAGGCGACGACAAGAGGCGGCACTGCGGCAAAGGGGGCGAAACGCCGGCAAAGGAGCAAAAGCGCGGCAAAGACCGCCACGAGAATGGAGATGCGCAACACTTCCTTTCGGAAAGGTTCGGCGATTGGCTCGAACTGGACACGCGCCCTGAGTCTGGCGGACGCAAGGGCGCACGCCACGAGAAGGACTAGTCCGACCCAGAACGCGACGGACACCGGATAGAGCCACGTCGCGCCGCGTCCGAGAAAGAGCGGCAAAAGCGCGGCGGAAATCATCGGCGCCGCGTTGATCCGCCAAGCCGAAAGCCAGACGAGCACAGCCGCGTACGCGAGAACGAGTTTCGCCTCCATCGGCCACGCAACGTTGGCTAGTCCATAGCCGAGCAAGGCGCCCGCGACGAGCGAAAGCCAAAGCCGCGGAGCGTCAGTCCTCCACGGGCACCTCTCCATCCATAAACATCCCATCGCAATCGCTGCGACTTCGGGGAACATCGCCTCATGGCATCCGGAAAGATGCCACGCAACCATCATGAAGCAGGCGATTGCGGCTGTTGCAATCGCAGGGAGCGCATAAGGCTCTGCGCTCTCCATTCGGGACCTCATCCTCTACCCAACTCCCTTTTCACGCCTTTGCGGCGCAAGCGGCCATGCGCTCGCCATAGACCGTGAAGAGGTCCTTGTAGCTGTCGATGGAGGTGCTCATTCCCACTGGACCGAGGTGTATCACGGGGCGACCTTTAGAGCCGCCTCCCGAGTAGACCATCATCCCGTAGACCAGCATGAAGGTTAGTATCGACGAGATCGCCCGCTCGCCTCCGCCGTGCACATACTGCTCGGTCGCGAACGCGCCCCCGATCTTGCCTGCGAGATTCAGCTTCGGCGCCTCGCGCTCGAGCCAAATGTGCATGTCGGCAGTCATCTCGGCCATGTATGTCGGCGTGCCTGCGATCACCGCATCGCACCCCTTGACCCAGTCCGCATCGACTTCTCCGATCGGGAAGATTCTCGCCTCCACGCCCGCAACCTTCGCCGCGCCTTCGGCAATCCATCCGGCGCATTTCGCCGTGTTGTTCGTTTTGCTGTCGTATATCACCGCGATTTTCATAGTGCCACTATGATACCACTTTCCCGCCCTGGACGCAAGGCCGCACTTGCGCATCGCGCAGAACCGGTTTGCGGATGCCGTCCTCAAAATCCAAGCAAGGATATCCCGTAATGAACCAGTCCGTCCAACACCCCGAATGCACCACCCTTGCCGCCCGCCACATCAAAGGCGGGCGCTACGATCGGGACCTGCCGGATGCAGAAAGATGGGCTTCCTGCCAGCGGGCCGCAAATCAACGGCGATCGACGAGTTCCGCCGTTTCCGCAAGGCGGATGAATTCCGCCCGGTAGCCTTCCGGATCCTCTCCCTTGGAGCGTTTCGCGCGTTCGATTATGGATGCGAACGATGCGGAGCCTTTGTGCGGAGAATCCTCCAAAAGAAGCGCGAATTCGGCGACCGCCGAGGCAAAGAGGAAGTCGGTGGAGTTCGCTTCAGGCGTGACGGCGCTTTCGGCTACAGGCATATCCTTCAAGACGCTCTTCTCGCCATCGGGCTTCTTCCAGCGGAGCTTCACGGTGCAGACCTCTCCGCGCCCGGTTTCGGTGCGCTGCTGGTACTTTAGCGGGTCCACATCGCCGACATTCTCGCTTGACCCAGCAGGAATGAGTTCGTAGAGCGCGGTCATTGTGTGGCCGGAGCCGATTTCGCCCGCATCCTTCTTGTCGTCGTTGAAATCTTTCGCCTCGAGGCGGCGGCTTTCGTATCCGAGAAGCCTGTAGCCATTGACCTCGGCGGGGTTGAACTCGAGCTGGAGCTTGACGTCCTTCGCGACTGTGAGCATGGTCCCTCCGAACTCCGTCATCATCACCTTCTTCGCCTCCAGAACAGAGTCGAGATACGCATAGTTCCCGTTCCCCGCGCTCGAGAGCTTCTTCATGGTCGCGTCCTGATAGTTGCCCGCCCCCACGCCGATGACCGTGAGGAAGATTCCCGACTCGCGCTTTTCCGCGATGAAGTCCTCAAGCGCCTTTGGCGAGGAGATCCCGACGTTGAAGTCGCCATCGGTGATCAGAACGACCCTGTTGTTCGCTTTCTTGTCGAAGTTCTTCTTCGCCTCTTCGTACGCAAGCTGGATTCCCGACGCTCCGGCCGTTCCGCCGCCCGACTGGAGGGACTCTATCGCGTCCCTGATCTTCGCCTTCTCGCTCCCCGGGGTGGAATGGAGGCGTACGCTTGTGCCCGAGGCATACGTGACTATCGCGACATTGTCCTCTGGCCTGAGTTTGTCGACCAGCATCCCGAGACCCGCTTTCATCATCCCGAATCCGCCGTTGTACCCCATAGAGCCCGAAATATCTATGAGGAACGTCAGGTTGCATGGGGGGATCTTGTCTGAAGGAACGGTCTTCGCCTGCACGCCTACGCGCAAGAGCTTGTGCGATTTCGTCCACGGGCATTCACCCATCTCGCAACAGACTGCGATCGGATCGTCGCCTTCAGGCTGCGGATAGGAGTACTTGAAGTAGTTGACGTACTCTTCGAGCCTCACAGACTCTTCCGGAGGGAGGCGCTTCATTTCAGTCAAATACCGGCGCATCGTCGTGTAGCTGGAGGTGTCGACATCGAGTCCGAACGTCGAGAGAGGTTCGCTCGCGGGATTCTTCCAATCGTTCTCCGTGAACTCGGCATAGCGCTCCGCTTCTGTGCCGCAAGGATTTCGCGACCATCCTGCATCCACCCATGCTATCATTTTTTCTTTGCGTAACATCCGAGGGGGCGCAGACCTGGTGGCTTCGGTGCTGCGCGTCAGCATCATGGGCTCCCTCGACACAGACGCCTTTCGCTCATTGCCCCCGCTCTGCACGCCCATTTCAGGTATGCAAGCTTCCGCCTCTTCGGACATTGCGCATGCCGACTCGATTTGCGGAGCCATTGGCGACGTCTCCTCTGCGGCGGACCGTGTCGTGCTTTTGCTTTCCCTCGCCAACGGCGCAGGCTGCGGGATGGTGGCGACATGGTCCGGAGAACCGCTCCCGTCGTCATTGCGCAGCACGACGACGGAAACTCCGAGCAGAATCGCAAAAGATGCTGCGATTCCCCACGTCTTCCGCCAGGAGACATGAACCGTTTCCGGCTTGCACTTCTCAGCAAGCGGAATGAAATCCCCGCCGGAGACGAGGAATTCCCGCTCGTATTCGGCCGCAACGCCCCCTGCGGAAAGTTGCGTCTTCGCGGGGCAGCTCGAAAGAAGCGTCCTGATGGCATCCTCGTCGACCGTATCGACGATCCAGCTCCTCGCAGCGAAGCCCTTTGAGGCTGTGCAGCTGTTCCAGAGCTGGTAGACGCGCTCGCCCTCGAGCGCTTCGCGGGGGGAAGCGGGGACTGTGAACGGCGAGACGGGGATTATGAAATACCCCGCGCCCCTCTCCTCCGCAACGAGCGCAACGAAAGGTCTCGCCATATCCGCAAAGATTCTTATTTCTCCGACCTTCACAGGCGTGTCGAAGTCCGCATCTCCGCGCGGCTTCCCGCCCTTGAACTGCGCCCGCTTGCCGCCCTTCCTGTACAGCTCCCACTCTTTTTCGAATATGCCGTTCATCTTTCACCTCCGATGCGCTTAAGAAGCGATTCGGGAATCGACGCTTCACAGGCTTCAAGGAGAACCCTCCCGAAAAGCGGACTATCCGCTCCCTCGATCGTCCTCGCCTCTTTCCTGAACTCCGCAATCGCCCTGTCCCTCATCACATACGCCCGCGACTTTTTTGTTCCAAGGCCCTCGAGGATCGCCGCATCATTTATCGGCACATCCTGGGCCGTCGCATACAAAAGGGACGCGACGACGATTTTTTCCGCTTTCATCTTGGAGGATATCCTTCCAAGGAGCTCTTCGATTTCACGGCGCATTGGCTCGAGATCGAGAAGCTCCGCGGGATCGCTCCCGGAGGACGGCTCGATCGAGGCTATTTCTTCAGGACCTGCGCTCTCCCACTCTATATGACGCCTTCCATCGGCCCCTTTCACTTTCCTCGGCCGCCAACCCTTGATGGAAGCAATCCAGTCGATGATGATGTCGTGTATGCGCCCTGCGCCCGAGCCGAAGAGAGTTCCGCACACGAAGTCGGCGAGCCTAAGTCCTTCGACCTTTATGCGATATAGGAAGTATGACTTTAGCGGCTTCTTCTTCTCGCGCGTTCCTTTCAGCTTGAAGTACGCGTCGAAGACGGCCACCGGATCGTCCGCTCCCGCCTCCTCGCGCGAGATGCCGCGCTTCAGGAGATTCGAGTACATCGCGGATTCGATCTGACGCCTTAAAGCGGCAGAACGTTCGGCGGAGCATCCGCCGACAGAGCAGATTTCAAACCATTCGCGCCACGCCTCGTCTCCGGCGTAGCGCCCCGGCGTCAAAGATTCATCTTTCATAGGTACCTCCACACGCCAAAGGGACGCCGCAGCGGATTTTTCCGCACTTTTTTAAGGGAAGCGGCCATTTACCCGATAAGGCCACTGAGGCTGTTTTGATGAATCTCATTGTATTCCACCCTTTTCTTTTGCAGGTTTTTAAAGTCGCGCCACCGTGAATCATACCATAATCGCCACCTCTGCGTCAATTCTCCCGGCGAAAATATGATATACTATCCGTCCACTGTCCAAAAAAGAAAGGGAGGATTGAAATGCAACCAAGGATCAGCATGGCGGCCGCGGCGCTTGCGGCGGGACTCGTCGCGGGATGCGTCACGGGCAAGATCGATTCCATGCGCGAGGCGGCTTTGAATGGCGACGCCGCGGCGCAGACCCGGCTCGGCGACGCGTACGGCTACGGAAAGGAAGGCGTCGAAATCGACCGCAAGGAAGCGGCCAAGTGGTGGAGGATGGCCGCCGAGCAGGATTGTGCCGGCGCCATGGCGAACCTCGGCGAGTGCTACAGGATGGGCGACGGCGTCGAGCGCGACCCTGCCGAGGCCGTCAAGTGGTACAGGAGAGGCGCGGAACTCGGCGACCCGAAAGCGCAGTGTTTCCTCGGCGGATCATACG
>JAILJX010000036.1 GCA_024694365.1 Kiritimatiellia bacterium | reverse complement strand
CCCTTCACCTCGTAAACGAACCTGTCGCAGCCGCCATCGCGCTTAGGCAGATCCTTGCGGAGCACGACATTCTTCGCCGCCTCCTTGCCTGCGAAGCGCACGATCACGTCGTGCGCCGCCTTTACGCTCGGCACCGACTTTGAATTCGGCGCCGCCGCGCAAGCTCCCGCCGCAAGCATCGCGGCCGCCATCATCGCCATCTTCATCGCATTCACCCCTTTCCTGTTTTTCTTCAGTTGAAATCGACTTCGACGAGTATCACGCCGAACGGACCGAACTCGAACGCAACGGGCTTCTCCGCCGTCCAGCCTTTCGGCGCGACGATCTTGACGTCGTGCTCGTAGACGTGCTTGAGGCCTCCCCCTCCCCTTACATTCTTCCCCTTCTCGCTCTCGGGGAGTTCAAGGAGTTCGGCCAAAGACGATTTGAAAGTCTGCGCGTCCTTCGAAGGGTTCCTCAATATGACGATTCCCTTCCCGGGCTTTTTGCCCTTCCCCGGCTTCCAGCTCGCGTAGCCGTAGACGTTTGCCTTGTCGCCGAGAGGGTCGCCGCCCACCCAGTGGACGTCGACCAAAGTGTCGACGTTCGCCTTTAGCCACTTTACGCCGTCCGCGAGGATGTCCCACCACTTCTCGTGCATCAAGGAAGGCGTGATGTAGTACTCCTGAAGGTCGGTTCCGCAGGCTACCGACATCCAAACTTCGTCGGCGAAGTCCTGTGTGGATTCAGCGCTGTCCGAGACGTCCTCGCATCCTGGAGGACCGTGCTTCGTCACGATGATGCCGTGGCTCATCATGGAGTTCAAGGGGAAGAGCGGACTTTTCGCGACGAACCTGTCGTGTATCTGGTTGTCGCGGTATGTTATCCACCTCTGGCGGTTGCGTCCGTCGCCAGCACGGTCGAAGTCGTCGCGTCCGCGCCAGATCGAGTCCGCGAACATCACCCAGTAGGGGCTCGCCCAAGTTCCGACCGTCGCATTGACGAAGACGTCCTGCTTCGCCTCGCGCATCTCGCCTATGAGACTCACGATCGCCTCCATGTCGGCGGCATGCGAGTCGGGGGCGCCGTCGCAGTCGTGCCCCACGCCCATGCGGTCGAACTTGAAGATGTTCATGTCGTAGTCCTTGATCATCGCGAGAACTCTGTCCCGGAACGCCTTGTAGTACGTCGGCGAGCTCATGCGCAGGAGCCCGTCGTTCTGTCCGATGATGCCCTTCTCCTTCGCATACCTGACTCTCGCGGCCTGGCTGCCGCCGTAGCCTCCGCAGGGGCTCATCCACGCCCCTATCGACGCGCCCTTGTTCTTGTGCGCCTCGTCGGCGAGCTTTTTGAATCCGTCAGGGAAGCCGGGGTGGAAATCCCAAAGCGAATTCCAGTCGTCCCAGCCGTCGTCCCAGAGATACGAGTCTATGAAGACGCCGCGCTTCGTGAGCTCCTCGCGGAACTTCACCATCACGCCGAGCGCCTCGGCCTCGTTCATGCGCTTCTCCCAGGGGGCGTCGTTGCGTCCGATGTTGATGTCATACCACGAATTGTAGTGCGGGAGGACGCGGTAAGGATGGGCGCGCTCGCGGTTGAGGTAGCGCTGGAAGTCGCGCCTGAGCTGCCCTTTCGCATACGTGCCTGCGCTCCACGCCACGCTCCACGTCTCGCCGGGGCGGATGAAATCCTCGCGGGGAAGGACGGCTTTGACGCGTCCACCGTCGACCGTGAGCTTCGTGAGCGGATTCTCAACGCCGACAAAAATCCTCTTCGATGGGAATATGGCGACGGAGCCGTCGGTGTTGCCGACCTTCTCTCCGTCCGTCGCGCCCTCGGGCGCCCAGCCGTCCATGATCACGAAACGGTTGATCTTGACAGGCTCGGTCCCCTCGTTTCTGACTTTCATCACATAGCGGACGTATTCCGCGCCGCCCTTCCCCTCCTTCTTGCCGGACGGGAAATACGAGGCGCTCGAGCCGGGGATCGCGACGATCGCGGCGGAGAGAGAGCCGCCCTCCGCCTTGGCGAAAGACTTTCCTTTGCGTGCGCGGCGCTCGGAGAGCCTCGCGGACTTCGGGGAAGCCTTGAAGCTGCGGGCTTTCGCGCCGCCGGAAGCAGGCACATCGAGAACGCCGCCTTCATATACGATCTTCACCGGACCGAACTCGACCTGCGAGTCGATATCTCCGGCAAACGCAAACGAAACGCAAGCGAACAGCGCGGCTACGGACGAAAACAATCTTTTTTTCAACTTATTCCTCCTTGGAGAAGATTTTACCAAATTCCGCGCGATTGTGCAACGGCGGAGAGCGCCGCCGGGACAAGGGGCGATGCATTACCCGATTTTGCCGTTTTCCGCTTCAGGCGGAGCTGCCCTGTCGGACAGGAGGACAAACAAAGAGAGGATGAACCGCACGGCGCTGAATGCGGCGAAGACGGCGACGAGGGAATCAAGGGAGGAGAAGAGGCCCTTGCCGGAGGCGAAGACCAGCGCTGCGGAGTAGACGAGATGGAGAGGCGCAAACCATAGCAGGAAGGAGAACCGTCCGGCGGAGACGGCGGCGTTGGTGATGAAGACCTGCGCGGAAGCTAGAGCTGTCGCGAGAACGAGGAGAGGGAGGTGTCTGGCGCAGGAAGCGTACGCCGCGCCGTTCGGCATGAGGGAGATCAGACGCGCGCCAAAAAAGATGCAGACGGCTGCGAGGATGGCGGCGGCGAGAAAAGTCGCGGCGATGCACTTCAGGACATACGGAGCGATTCGCTCGCCCTTCTGCGCGGCGGCGGCGGTATATGGAAACATGACAAGAAGAAGCGGGAAGGACAGATAGTGCAGGAATGACGGAATGCGCGTGGCCATGTAATAGCCAGCCGAGTCTGCGGAGGAAAGCGAGGCGCGAAGGACGGACTGCTCGGCGAGATCCGCCCCCATGGGCAGAGCCTGATAGGCGAGGATGGCGAAAAAGGCGAAGGCGACGCGGCGTACTGCAGGGCGGGTCCAGAACGGTTCGGACTTTACGGACAGGTCGCGGCGCAGGAAGAATGAGCTTAGGGCGATTCGCGAGAGAGGCAGCGCGGCTGCGCCCAGGAAATATCCCTCGAGGGCGAAGAAAGGCATGGCGAGAAGAAGTACGGCGAAACGCACCGCAGAGCCTGCGATCTCGGCGGCGGCGAGAGCGCCGAAGCGCTTCATGGCCTGCAGGGCGTCGGTGAAAACGGGCGAGGAGCATCCGAGAAGCGCGGCGGAGACTGCGAGAAATCCCGCGCAGGAGCTTGAGACGCCCATCGCGCGGAGAAAACGCGGGGCGAAAATCCATGCTGCTAATATCGCCGCCGCAGTCGCGAGCGAGACGGACGCGAAGACTCCGCGCAAGAGGGACTTAAGCCTCCCGCGCTCGCCGGCGGCATGAAGGCAGGCGGACTCCTTCATGACGGCCATCGCGAGGGAGAACACGGGAAGCGCCAGGAACGTCGCGAAAGACGTGACGGGAAGCACGGCGCCGAGCTCTTCCTGAGAGACGTATTTGGGGACGAACCAGAGTCCGGCGGCGAGATTCACGAAATCGCCCGCCCGCAAGGCGAAAAAGAGGAACAGAGAATCGACGGCGAAAGATGTCACGCGAAGACGCTCTCGGCGGTGCGCACGGCGCCCATGGCGTCCTTGCTGTAGAAATCGGCACCGATCTGCGCTGCGTATTCGGCGGTGAGGACGGCCCCGCCGACCATGACCCGGCAGCCCGGGAGCTCCGAATGCAGAAGCTTCACCGTCTCCTCCATGGCGACGACGGTGGTCGTCATGAGCGCCGAAAGCCCCACAAGCCTGCAATTCTCGCGGCGGGCCGTTTCAAGGATCAGCGAAGGCTCGACGTCGCGTCCGAGGTCTATCACGCGAAAGCCGTAGTTCTCGAGAAGCGCGCGGACGATGTTCTTGCCGATGTCGTGGATGTCGCCCTTCACCGTCGCGACGATGACAGGCCCCTTCGGCGCGGCGGCAGAGCCCGATTTCGCGAGAGCGGCGCGTATCACGTCGAAGGCGGCTCCGGCGGCATCGGCGGACATGAGAAGCTGCGGGAGAAACACGCGCTTCTCCTCGAATCCCTTTCCGACCTCCTCGAGAGCGGGCACGATGGAGGCGTCGATCACGGAGACCGGGTCGGCGGCGATGGAGAGCGCTTCGCGCGCCGCGGAAGCGGCATCGGATTTGAGTCCTCGCCTGATGGCCGAAAAGAGAGGATCCCCAGACGCGGAGGATGTCGCGGAGGAAGTCTGCGGGACCTTTGCCGGGGGGGCTGAAGGCGCGGATGACGGAACGGACGATGCGTTAGCTATCCATTCTGCGCACGAGACGTCTCTGGCGGTGAGAGCGCGGAAAGCCCTGTAGGCGGACATCATCTCGGGCGAGAGAGGGTTTATGATCGCGGCCGAGAGTCCTGCGCCCATGGCGAGGGTGTAGAATGCGGCATTGAGACCGGGTCTCGCAGGGAGACCGAAAGAGATGTTGGAGACGCCAAGGATGGTCCTGCAGCCGAGTTCCGATCTGATCCGGCGCAGCGACTCCAGGGCGACGTTGGCGCTGTCGGGAGCTGCGCTGACCGCCATGGAAAGCGCATCGAAGACGAAGTCGTCGGGTCCGAACCCGAACTCCGCCCCCCTTTCGAGGATTTTCCTTGCGATGGCGAGACGTCCGTCGGCATCGGGAGGGATGCCATTCTCGTCGAGCGTCAAGGCGACTATGACGCCGCCGTATTTCGCGACTACGGGAAAGACGGCGTCCATCGACTCCTTTTTGCCGTTCACGGAATTGACGAGGGGCTTGCCGTTGCAGTGGCGCATGGCGCGCTCCAGGGCGACGGGATCGGAAGTGTCGATCTGCAGGGGGAGGTCGGTCACGCTCTGCACGGCCTCGACTGTGCGCTGGAGAACGGCCGGTTCGTCGAGGCCCGGGACGCCTGTGTTGACGTCGAGTATCGCGGCGCCGGCTTCAGCCTGGCAGACGGCTTCGCGCAGTATGTAGGCGACGTCTCCTTCGGCAAGGGCCGTTTTGAGGCGCTTCTTGCCGGTCGGATTGATGCGCTCGCCGATCACGACGGTGTCCGAGAGGGAGATTTCGACGGCATGGGTTCCGCTCGAGACTGCGCAGAGTCCATTCCGCACCCGGGGCGGGGGGACGGAGGATATGTCCGCTATCGCCTTGATGTGGGCCGGTGTCGTGCCGCAGCATCCGCCGACGACAGAGGCACCCGCCTCGACGAGGCGCTGAACATCGCCGGCGAAAGAGGCGGGATCGACGGTGAAGACGGTCCGTCCGCCATCCATCTTCGGCATTCCTGCGTTGGGCTTGACGACGAGCGGAAGCGAAGTCGCGCGGGCGAGCCGCTCTAGGAAAGGAAGGAGGAGGTCGGGTCCGAGGCCGCAGTTGAAGCCAATGGCGTCCACGCGGAGGCCCTCGAGAAGCGCGGCGACAGCCTCGGGATCGGCACCGGTCAGAAGTTTGCCGTCCTCGCCCAAGGCGACCGTCGCTATCACTGGAAGGGAGGAATTCTCCTTGGCGGCGACCACGGCGGCCTTAAGCTCCATCGTGTCGCCCATCGTCTCTATGGCGATGAAATCCGCCCCGGCCTTTGCTCCGGCCGCAATCTGGAAAGCGAAGGCGTCGCAGGCTTCGTCGAAAGAACAGTCGCCCGCAGGCTTGAGGAGGCGTCCGGTAGGGCCTACATCAAGAGCGACGAATCGCGGCTTATCGGGGGTGGAAAATCGCGCAGCAGCCTCTTTTGCGATCGTGACTCCTGCGGAAATCACATCCTCCAGAGGCTCGCCGGCATGGTATTTCGCAGGATTTGCGCCGAATGTGTTGGCGTATACGGCGTCGGAGCCTGCGGCAAGGTACGACTCGTGAACGGCGCGGATGTCGTCCGGACGCGTCAGATTCCACGTCTCGGGAGTTTCGCCGGGCTTCATCCCCCGCGCCTGGAGTTCCGTGCCCATGGCTCCGTCGAGAATGAACGGACGGTCAAGCAGGAATTTCATGGAGCTCCTTTCACGCCTATCGCGGCGGATACGGATTTTGACGGCGCCATCAGAAGAGAGGAGCCGAGAGACACGCCGACCGTCCTCGAAGCGTCGAGAATTCGCAGAAGATCGCGCTGGGCCTCAAGAGGCCAGTCGCCGTAGCCTGGGGAATACCTGGAGACGAGCGATTCGCCCGGGAGAAGAAGCGCCCTTATGGAGTCCTCTGTCTCGTCCATGTACTTCTCGATGAAAGCGGCGCCTGCCGCCTGGACGATAAGCGCGTCCGCCGCGGAGACGGCTCCCGCAGCGCGCTGGAGGCTGTCGACGCCGGGGCCGAGAGTCGCGCAGACGAGATAGACGTCGCTGCAGGATGAGAGATGGGCGCGGAGCGATTCCCCCATCATCGGCACTTCGCCCTTCCCGACGCGCCGCCAGACGCGGAGCGGACGCATCGCCTTCGCGACGCGGGCTTTGACGTCCGAAATGCGAGAAGCGAGCTCCCCTTCCGGGAGACTGCCGCCCATCCTGAGATACGGCGCGATTTCGGCGAGGGAAACGTCCAACTCTTGAGCCCCCTTCAGCCGGCGAGGATTGACTCTAGATTGCGCATGATGCGCTCGCCCGTCTCGGGCCTGTTCATGGTGTAGACGTGCACGGCGTCTGCGCCGTTGGCGAAAAGGTCGATTATCTGCTCGGTCGCGTAGGCGACGCCCGCATCGAGCATCGCGGCGGGGGAATCGCCGAAGCGGTCCACTATCGACCTGAATCTCGGCGGAAGGTAAGTCCCGGAAAGCTGGCAGATGCGCTTGATCTGGCGTCCGTTTGTGACGGGCATGATGCCTGCGATGACGGGAATCGTTATCCCTGCGGAGCGCAGGCGCGAGAGATAGTGGAAATATACGCCGTTGTCGAAGAACATCTGGGTCGTGAGGAAATCGAGCCCCGCGTCGACCTTGACCTTGAGGTTGGCGATGTCGTCGGAGATGTGGGCGCACTCGGGATGGCACTCGGGATAGCATGCGCCGCCGATCGCGAACAGGCCGCGCTTGCGTATGACTGCGACGAGGTCGGAGGCGTGGGCGAAACATCCCTGCGGAATCGGGCCCGAAGCCGGAGGATCGCCGCGCAAGGCGAGGATGTTGCGTATCCCGGCGCCGGCGAGGGCGTCAAGCTCGCCTTCGATGCGTTCGGGCGGCGAAGTGAGGCACGTAAGGTGGGCAAGGGCGGGGATTCCGCACTCCTGTACGTGGCGCGCGACCGCGAGAGTGTTGGCGTTGGCGCTGCCGGCGGCGCCGTAGGTGACCGACATGAAAGACGGCTTCGCGGCGCAGAGCCGCTCAACCGCAGAGGCGACCGGCGCGAACGGGGCATCCTTCTTCGGAGGGAACACCTCGAACGACACGGATGGCCTGCCGAGGGCCAGGATTTCCTTTATGTTCATTTCTTCTTGGGCTCCGGCGCGGTGCCCTTCGTGCCGCGAGATGGGGGCTTGGGCATGAAAGGATTGTTCGAGCCGCCGGCATCTTTTATCCGCGCGGTTTCGTATCCGATGACAGCCTCGCGCCCCTCAAGCGACGAGCCGTCCTTCGCCGACACCTGGACGAACGAATCGTCCGCGACGCCCTCCTCGACAGCAACGGCCTCGAGAGTTCCGTCCTCCTTCTCGAACCAGAGTTTCGGACCCTTCGGTATCTCTCCCGAGATCTTTTCCGTATCCTGCTCGTTGGGGCGGAAGCGGAACGCGGCAGAGGCGACAGCCGTCACGTTTTCGGCGCGCGCGGTTTCGATGGCGAGGGTGGCGGTCATGCCGGGGAAGAGGATCTCGCCCGGATTCTCCGCCTCGATTATTACAGGGAAGGTCACCACGTTGTTTGTGGTCGACGAGGCCTTGCGGATCTGCTTGACCGTGCCCTTGAATTTTCGCCGGTAGGCGTCGGCCGTGAATGTCACCGGCTGGCCGACCTTGATGTTGCCGACGTCCGCTTCGGGGATCTTCGCCTCTATCCATATGGTCTTGAGATCCTCGGCGATGGTGAGAACGGGAACGGCATTCATGGAGGATACGACGGTTTCGCCCTCCTCGACCTTGCGGTCTATGACGACGCCGTTCACAGGCGAGACGATGGTGCAGTACTCGAGATCTGCCTTCGCCTTCTCGGAAGTCGCGCGAGACTGCTCGACGGAAGCCTTGGCGCTCTTGAGGTTCGCCTCGGCCTGGTCGACGGAAGCTTTGGCGCGGTCGAGGGACTCGATCGCGTCGTCGAGGTCGGATACCGGCGCGTTCTTCTTCTCGACAAGGGCCTTCTTGCGCGCGTACGTCTTTTCGGCGTTTACGAGCTCGGCCTTTGCGGAGGCGAGAGAGGCGGCACGGACCTCGACGTTGGCCTCGTTAACGTGAAGCTGGGCGATGGCGCTCTTGTAGCTGGCCTGGTAGACGAGAGGGTCGATGAGGGCGACGATCTGTCCGTTGGTGACGATCGAGTTGTAGTCGACGAAAAGCTTCACCAGCCTTCCGTTGACCTGCGCGCCGACGGGAATTCCGCTCGATGAGTTGCGCGGGGTCACGGTTCCCGTGGCTTCAACGGTGCGGACGATATCCGTCCTCGTCACCGGGGCCTTGCGGAAGCCTGTCCTGCCCTTCTCGCCTTTTCCGCATCCGGCAAGCATGAAAACAGCCGCCGCCGAAAGCGCGGCAAACGTCCGGATTTGCATCAATTCTCCTCCCTTCTCTTTTCTTCGTGGAATTCCGGCTTCAAGCCAGAAATGCGCAAAAGGTCCGCCTCGGCGGTCTGGCCGCGGTAGAACGCGCCGACGCGGTTTCCGAGGGCCGAGGCGTAGGCCGATACGGCGTCCGTGAAATCGACTCTCGACGCCTCGCCTATCCTGTAGCGTTCCGAGACGGTGTCGAGATTCTCCTTAGCCTGGGCAACGCGGGCCCGTGCCGCCGAAAGCGCCTCGCGGGCATTGTCGCGCTCGGCCACCGCGAGCTCGAGATCGGCGGAGAGGGCAAGCTCGGCCGCCTGGACGTCGCTCGCGGCGGACTCCATCGCGACGACCGCGCGGTCGACCGCTGTCGTGCGCCTGAAGCCCGTGAAGAGCGTCTCCACCGCCGAGACGCCCCACCCCCAGTACCAGAGAGGGTCCGCCCAGTTGAGCGACACGCTCGCGGAGACGCTCGGAAGAAGGTCCGCGATCGCATAATCGACGCGGGCCGAAGCGGCTCTGAGCTTCGCACGCGCAATCACCACCTCGGGCGCGTTTGTCGAAGCGAAGGAGTATGCCTCCGCCGCCGAAGAGACCGTGTCGGAGAAGTTGCGGACGGTCTCGTCAAGCGAGCCCGGGCGAGGTCCAAGCACGGCCGCAAAGCCGCCGGCCGAAGCTTCCACGCCGAGCGCCTCCATGAGATTGGCCCCGGCTGTCGCGACGTCGTTTGAGGCGGCGACGAGCGATTCCCTCGCGGTCGCGAGGTCGAGTTCGGCCCTGAGGACGTCGAGCTCGATGGCCTCGCCGACCTCCAGCATCTCGCGGGCCTGCTCGAGATGCACGGCGTACATGGCGACGTTCGTCTCGGCAACGGCCAGGAGGGCGTCGTTCTTCAGAAGCGTGAAGTAGGCGGACGAAACGTCGCCGAAGACGGAGAAGCCCTCCTTCGCGAGCGAAAGCTCGGCCGCGACGACCGTCTCGGCCTGGGCTTCGGCGCGTGCGCTGTTGCGCCCGAAGTCGTAGAGCAGAAGATCGACGGAGAGCGAAGCCGAAGCCGTGCCCTTCCTCGTGGACGTCTCGAAATCGCCCGAATGCCGCGAAGGCGAAGTTTCGGAATACCTCGCCGAAACGTCCGCCCCGATCGCATTCCACGGCGTGGAGGATGCGATCGGCGCGTCAGACTCGATCTCCTTCATCGCCAGGCGCGCGTCTTTGACGGCGAGCGCCGCGGCAGCCATGGAGGGGCGGTTCGTGAGAGCGTACGCGACGAGCTCCTCGAGGGAGCGGCCGGAAAGGTCAACTTTTTTCGCGGCCGCGGGGGCTGCGAGCGCCGACTCTTCCGCGCGGCTCTGGGCCTCGCGGGCGTTGCGCACGGTGTCGCATCCGGCAAAGGCCAGAAGCGCCGCCAGGGGGAGGACGTTTCGCGCGGACATCATTTTCCGTACCAGAGTTTGCGGCCGAAGATCGGCAGGACCTTGGCGATGCGATCAAGGTTGTCCTCTTCGGTGTACCCCTGGCCGCAGAGATCGTTCCAGAGGCAGAATTTGGCGCCGACGAGCTGGTCCGACGTCACCTTGTCGCCGCGGATGTTGTCCGGCGTCCAGTTCTTCTCGATCCAGTCCATGTCGAGATAGTCGTTGTAGTAGCCGGCCTTGGGGACGATGTACAGCGGCTGGTCCCAGCAGTTGACTATCGAGTAGCCGTCGCGGAGGGCGTCGGTGTGGGTGTAGTAGTCCTTGCTGAAGAGGTCCATCAAAATCCCCCTTCCGGCGCGGACCGGGGTGGTGCCTTTGGCGTGGGTGAGGCTGCCCCATGCCCACGGAGTCTTGCCGTGCTTCTGGACCATGGCGAACATCGCGTCGATGAAGGCGCGGAATTTCTCGGCGTCGCGCTTGTCGTACTCGTCGGTCCCGACGTGGACGTATTTTCCGGAGAAGACCGGGTCGGGTCCGTCAAGATACTCCGCGAAAAGCTTGTCGAGAAACTCGAGTATCTCCTTGGACTTGTCGAGGTCGAGATGGTCGGGCCCGTACTTCTCGCTGGCGAATTCGGGGCGGTAGCGCGTGAACGCGAGGCTGTGCGCGGGGACGTCGATTTCGGGGACGACCTCCACGCCCATCTTGCGGGCCCACTTCACGAACGCGCGAAACTCCTTCTTTGTGTAGTGCCCGTCCTTCGCGGTGAGGCCCGGATACGTCTCGCACTCGAGGCGGAACGCGGCCTGGGTCTTGTTCCAGTCGTCGCCGAACTGCCTCTTGAAGCCGTTGTCGTTGAGATGGACGTGGAAGACGTTGAGTCCGTTGGCCTTCATCAGGCGGACGATCTCCTTGAGCGTATCCATCGAGTGGTGCATGCGCCCGACGTCGAGCATGAAGCCGCGCACCTCGTACTTGGGCTTGCCTTCGAATTTGCACACCGGCTTCGCGAATTCGCGCCAGGGCTTCTGCTGTTTCTTCGCGCCTGCGAAGGCGCAGAGAGCCGATGCGGCGACGAGCGCGGCCGCCATCAGAGTTTTCTTCGTGTCCATTTCATTCCCCCTTTTCTGTTTCTGTTGTTGATTTCTTTCCCGTGCCGAAAAGATAGATCCTGTTCTCCTCTCCGCGGAAAATCCTCCCGATGTTGGCCCGGTGCTTCCATATCACGAACAGCGCCAGGACCGTCACGAGAATGCATTGCGGAATGTTGCGCGTCCCCGGAGAGCCCAGAACCGGAAACCAGATGGTGACGGCGAGAAACGCGGCCGCGCCGCAGCTGCCGAGCGAAATCATGTGGGAGAGCGCGAAAAGGACGGCGAAAAACGCGAACGCCGCGCCGACGAGAGCGGGGACGAGGGCGATGAGCATCCCGAAAGCCGTCGCGACGCCCTTGCCGCCCTTGAATTTCATGTAGGGCGTCAGCATGTGCCCGACGACGCAGACGATGCCGACGGCGAGAGGAAGCCAACGGCAGCCGGCGGGGGCGAAGCCCCTCGCGAGGAGGGTAGGAACAAGCCCCTTCAGCACGTCGAGCGCGAACGCCAGCAGACCCCACTTCTTGCCGACGGTGCGGAACACGTTGGTGGCCCCTATGTTCTTCGACCCTTCCTTCCTCACGTCCACGCCGCGGCAAAGGCCGATCAGAAAGCCGAACGGGATCCCGCCGGTGAAATATGCGGCGCAAAGCCAGACGGCGCACACCCAGGCGTCATTCATCGCATGTCCTCCTTTTCACGTTCTCGCGCGGCTCCGCCTCCGGCGGAATGCGCAGCGGCTCCAGCGGCAAATCCTCCCCCGGAAGAGCCTTCCACGCCGCGCTGTACACAGAAAGCCCTTGCGCCCGGAACATCGTCTCGAATTCGGTCCACACCTCCTCGGGCCGCGGCATCGGCTCGACGCGCTCGAAACGCGGATCCCCCGCAAAACACCCGAGGACCGTCTCGAAGTATTCGCGGTGGTCGGTGGCGAACTCGAGCTTGCCGCCGGTTTCGAGGCGCTTCCACAACGCGTTCAGGAACAGCGGCCCGAACAGCCGGTGGGAATGGTGCTTGCGCTTGGGCCATGGATCGGGGAAGAAGACGTACACCGTGCGCGCGTGGTGGGCCGGGAGGAGATAGTGGAACGTGTAGAGCGCCTCAAGCCTCAGGACCCGCGCGTTGGCGATGCCTGCGCGGCGGCACTTTCCCGCGAAAAGCCTCACGCGCTCGAGCATCCGCTCGATGCCCAGGAAATCGCATCCGGGATCGGCCTTGGCGCGGGAAGTCAGAAACTTCCCCTTTCCGCAGCCGACCTCGATTTCGAGCGGACGCGACAGGTCCACGTCAAGCGGACGGCATGGATCGGAGATTCTGACTATGGGGTCCGTCATTTGAAGAACACGAGATATATGGCCCAGTTCGCGGCGAGGGAGTAGAGGTTGGCTGCAAAGTCGTCCACGACTATGCCGAGCCCTCCATGCAGCTCCTGCAGCTTGCGCGCGGGCGGGGGTTTCACGATGTCGAAGAACCTGACCGTTGCGAAGAAGACCGCCATCGACCACCAGGGGAGGGACGCGAGGGGAATGCCTGTGAGCGCGAGGGGAAACAGCATCCATTCGTCGGCGGTGATGCGTCCGTCGTCCTTTACGCCCAAAATCGCCTCCGCGGCGCCGCAGAACGGAATCGCGGCTAACGCCAGGCCTAGCGCCGCGACAGCCTGAAGCCATGCCGGCAGAAGAGTTGTCGCGTAGGCGAGCGCGACGCCCGGGAGGCTCCCGAAAGTCCCGGGGGCGAACGGGGCGAAAAGTCCGATTCCGAAACCGGACGCGACGAAGAGTGTCGTTTTTCGGCTGAACGCACTCATTTGCCGGCCACCTTTGACGGAAGAGAGCTTTCCGTCTCCTCGATTATTGAAGAGAGTATGCTCGCATCGCCCTGGATGGCGATGTCGGACGATTCCTTGAGCTTGTCGACAGCGGCCGCGAAGCGTTTGATTTCTGATTGCAGCTTCTTCAGCTCCTGCGCGTTTTTGCATCTGAACGACGGGTCGGCGAGATGGCGGAGCCTCGAAAGCATCCTGCCGAGAGTCGCGGCGTCCCTGTTCTTCTTGATGTTCCTCTCCACGGCCTCGATCTCCTTGCGGGAGGACGGCCAAAAGCGGGAAAGCTCGGCTATGTCCGCCGCGGCCGATGCCGGAGAGCGGCGCTCTTCTGCCGTTATCCTGCATACGAGATCGCTGCGGGTGCGTTCAAGGGCGTCGTAGACGAGCTGGGCGCGTTTCGCCTTTTCCGCGTCGCGCCCCTTGATGGCGGCCAGCAGCTGGCGGTAGCACGGAACGACCGGCTTGCCCGCCTCCAGAGACTTGACGACAGCCGGGAAAGGATGGTCTTCCCGGGAGAGCGTTCCCAGATAGGGCTTCCATTCCGGAGCCTTCGCCATCGCCTTCTTGAACGCCTCGGAGGCGGCCTTTACCGTCTTGTCGGTTATTTCGCCTTTCCATACCGGCTCTGAGGCGTCGGGCTCGAGGACGTATGCGTACACGGCGGCGGAGCCGGGATCCGGGGCGCCTGGGAATTTCACTCCGTTGTACACCGGCGCGAAGGCCTTGCGGTATGAATTGCGGGCATTTTTGTGCTTGTCGGACGTTATGGCCTTCAGGCTTCCGGCGTACGTCTCGCCGTCAATCCTCTTTCCGGTGTTGGCGAGAAGGACGATGCCCGACGCAGGAAGTTCGTACACCATCCATGACGTCGTCTCAGAGGTGAAATATACGCGCGAAGCGAGTTTGGCGATGTTCTCGAAGTCCTTCTCGAGTCTGGCGGCGTCGAACATGACGACCATCACCGCTTTCCCGCGCATGTCGCTCGGGCAGACGGCGCGGCCCGCAACGTGGTTGCGTTCGGTCAACCCCTCCCAGTCGGCAAAACCGGGCGCTACGGGAACCTGGGCGGCGCCGGACGCGGCGCGGACGGTCAGCGCCAGAATCGCGAAAAGGACGGAAAAGCGTTTCATACGGACATTATACCATATTTTCGGCGAGGCGTTGCGAATATGCTAGCATGTCGGCGGGGATCGGAGCCGTGAAAGAGAGCGGCTCGCCGGTTGCCGGATGGCGCAACGACAGCTTCCACGCATGCAGCATCTGGCGCGCGGGAGGAGGGTCTACACGCCTGTCGAGAGCGCTTTTCCCGTATGTGGCGTCGCCTATCACGGGGCAGCCGAGAGAGGCCATGTGCACGCGTATCTGATGGGTGCGGCCTGTCTCGATGCGGCATTCGACGGCTGAGAGCAATGCGCCCTTCCCGCATTCAGCCGACCCGAGGACCCGCCATGAGGTGGCCGCGCGCTTGCCGTTGCGATCGACTATCGCCATGCGTTTGCGGTCGACGGGGTGGCGTCCGATGAGATTCTCTATCCGCCCGGAATCGAGGCGCGGCCGGCCGTGGCATACGGCGAGGTACGTCTTTTCGATCCGGTCGTGCGAGGCGAAAGCCTTGGCGAGCGAGACCATCGCCCTTTCCGTCTTCGCCACGGCGATAAGACCTGACGTGTCCCGGTCGAGGCGGTGGACTATCCCCGGCCGCGCGACTCCGCCGATCCCTTTGAGATCGGGGCAATGGTGGAGAAGCGCGTTCACGAGCGTTCCCGAGAGATGCCCGGGGGCGGGATGGACGACCAGCCCGGGCGGCTTGTCGACGATCAGCATGTCGCCGTCCTCGTAGACGACGGAAAGAGGCATGTCCTCGGGCGCGGGCTCGGCCGGTACGGGCGGAGGGATGAAGACTTCGATCGCGTCGGCCTCCGATACCTTCATCCCGGCCTTCGAGGCCGTTTCGCCGTTGACCTTCACGAAGCCGGCCTTCACGAGGCCCTCGATCCTGGAGCGGGAAAAGCCGGGATGGCGCGCGAGCAGAACGATGTCAAGACGCTCCACGGATCATTTTCCCCGGCCGGGCGAGGCGTTCTCGACCCATTTGATGTAGCGGACCTTCGAATCTTTCGAGTTTACGTAGCACTCGGCTTCGACTGCGCGCTGGGTTCCGCCGGACTCCGCGGTTATGCGTATCTTGAAAATCGAATTGTCGTCGGCGGAAAACGAGAGATACTCCTTCGCCTCGCTGCCGATGTCTGAAGAGCTTACGTTGGATCCGTCCAGATCCTCGACGCGCTTGAGCATGTCGCTCCAGTCCGTGAACGGCCACGAGGTGAGGGATTCGTCTACATCGCGGTCTTCGGGCTTCGTGGCGAGAGCCGCGAGGATGGCCTGGGCCACCTCCCTCGCCTCGTCCAGCACGTCGTCCTCGGTTATCTGCGACTTGTCGAATATCCCGGGTATCGTCATGAGAGCGTCGACGCTCGTGCAGTTGTTGACGTTGATCTTCGCCACCCCCTCGGTGCAGAAAAAGTCCATCACTCCGCGCACAGTGTGCTGGCGGTCCTTTTCCTCCCACGGGTCGATGACGCCGCCGGTGAGAACGGCGGGATAGTCGCGGAAGCCGCGTATGTAGGAAAGCTCGCGGATGTCCGGGATCGGACCGTTCCTCGGCCTGCGCCTGAGCTCGTCCTTGACCGTCTCGTCCACGCCCTTGTACTTCTCCTCCAGCTCCTCGTACCATTCGCTCTCGGCGCCGCACTCCTCGCCGTCAAGCGACGTGACGGTGTCGTCGGAATCCCTCCAATCCTTCCATGAAGATGTGAGGACGTTCCACAGGTTTATGTTGCCCTCCTCGGGCGTGTCGAGCTCCTCGGGTATGCCGCATATCTTGAATATCATCCACCAGCGTTCGCTGACGTTGGCGTCTGACGAACCGTCCTGCGATGCGTAGAGTTCGTTTATGTTTATGACCCCCTTCGACCCCGAGTTGACCGTCTCGATCTCCACCATGACGAGGGAATCTTCGGGGTTGTCCTCGTCGAGATATACTGGACCGATCACGCACTTCGACATCGTCTTGAGATCCTGCTTCTCCTTGTACCACGCATCCTTCTCGAGAAGGTCGGCGGCATCCTGGTCTTCAGACCATTCAGCGGCGTTTTTGTAGTCCAGAAGGACGATTTCGGCGAGGATTTTCCCCGCGTCTATCAGATGATTCGTCCTGTTGCGGCTCTGCACGTAGAGATTCACGCCTGCATGCTGCCTCGCCTCGTAGGAAAACGCCAGCACCATTATGGAAAGGACCGCGATCGTCCATATCGCGAGTATCAATGCCGCTCCGCGTTTCATGCCGGACCTCCCGCTCCTCCGCCCGGCCCGCCGGGACCTTGCGGACCGCGTCCGCCTCCCGGGCCTCTCGGCCCGCCTCCTCCGGGGCCTTGCGGACCGCTTCCGCCTCCGGGACCTTGCTGACCTCCTCCGCCGCCGCTCTTTCCTCCCCGCTTCGCGCCGGCGGCGCCCTTTTTGTCGTCGGAAGGAAGATTCGCGCCGTCCTGAGCCTGCTCATACACGGGAATCGTAACTATGCGCATCACCGGGGCAGTGTTGGTGCGATAGCTCTTCCCCTCCGGATCGGCCACGCGGAACGTAAGCTCGACCTTGTAGGGCACGGAGTTGGACGCCGTCCACTCGTCCTCGAACTCCCTTCTGTCGTTTTCGGAATCCGTCTTCTCGTCGCTCGGCAGCACGCGGCAGTTCATGCCGACGATTCCGTCCGCCACGAGCATCGGCTGGTACATGTCGTTGTTGGCGAAGGTGTAGTCCGTCTCGCTTACCTTTTTGTCCTTCACCGGTCTAAGCGCAGGATCCGGGCACATGCGGACGTAGAGACCTGTAACGGGAATCGTCTCCTTGTAGTCGGAGTTCCCCTCCTCCAGAACCATCAGCTGCACGCGATGCACCGAGTCGACCGAGGCGTCCAGATTGCCGACGATGGAATTTCCGGTCTTCGCCCATTCGATGATGTCGGAGTCGTCTGCGCTGTCTCCGTCTCCGTTGTCGGCAAGGTAGAAGCCGTATGTGTAGCTCTGCTCCCCGTTGTGCGGATAATACATGCTTTTGAGACCCGAGACGACCTGCTCAAGGGCGTAGTCGGTCCGCTGCATCTTGTCGAGATACTCCGTCGAGACCGTCCATGCCGTCGATATGGCGTTGAAAGTCATGACGGAGATCGTAGTGACGATGCCGAGGAGGAAGACGGCAACGAGAACCTCGACGAGTGTGAACGCGCGGCGCATCATTTCGGCTTCCTCCAAAATGTCGTATAGCTCTCTTCTTCGCCGTCGCCCGTGTGGCGATCGCCCCATCTTACCGTCACGCGAAGCACGTAAAGGTTGCCGAGGCGCTCGATGTCCTCCTGGTTGTCGTGGAGGTTGAGGCATTCGCGCTCCCACGTATAGCCGTGGAACTTGTCCTCCTGGGCGGAAGTGAGCCGCTCCTCGGAAACGAGGTCCCAAAGCTCCGTGGCTTTCGTCTCCTGAACCTCAAGCTCCTTCTCGTCCTTGATGTCCGAGAGCGGATAGGCCATCTCTCCGAGGTCGAAAACCTCCTGGCATGTCTCGTAGTAGGTAGATGTAAGCATCATGTTCTGCGCCTGCGACATCGAAAGCAGGAGCACGGAAAGGCCAAGGCCGAGAATCACGACGGCGATCAGCACCTCCAGAAGAGTGAAACCGCGCCGGCTCATTCGTCCTCCCCGTCGTCGACCTTGACGGAGCCGAACGGATCGACCTTCACGATCCGCCCCTCCCGCCAGTCGTCATCCTCCAGATATACGTATACATCGAAGGCGGAATGGGGTCGGCCGTTGGTCTGCCACATGATCTCTGCAGACTCTTCGGCGTCCGCCGGTGATCCTCCCGACGAGCCCGTGGCGCCGTCGGGAGATCCAGCCCCGGACTCCTTGCGCGATTCCGCCTCTTTCCTGTAGACGGAGAGGAGATACGGGATGTTGGAAAACGTCGAAACGCTCGAACGCTTGGCCTCGTCCACGTTCGCCGTCTCAACCTCCTCGTCCCCCGGGAAAACGGTTTTGATGCATATGCCCTTCAGCACCTCTTCGCTCAACGGCTCGAAAAGCGCCTCCGCGAGAGTCTGCCCGCCTTCGCCTCCCTGCGGGGAGGAGCTCTCGCCGTCCCTGTTGGAGACGACGAAAGCCTGGCGCGAATCGCGCGGCGGCGGAGCCTTCGCGCTGCCGACTGTTTTGTATCCGTCCAGCGAACGCGGCGCCTTGGGCGTGGAGTCCATGAGGCTCTCGGAGGCGCGAAGCTCGGCGGATACCATCTTCATGCCGGAGACCATCTCGCCGGCGGCGTTCTTGGATGTCGTGAACGCAAGCACCACCGCCTTCTGCGTCACGAGGGCGCGGGATCGCGCCTGGCGTATCGTCGCGAATACGTCGCGCAGGGCCCCTCTAAGGCGCGAGGTCTCAAGCCCCGCCCTGAACGAGACCACGGCGCCAGACACCACGACCACGATGATCGAGATGATGACGAGAAGCTCTATCAGTGTGAAAGCGCGGCGTAGCATGGTCCGGCTGCGCGTTCCGCAGAATCACTTTTCGGCGGACTTCTGCGTCTTGTCGCTGCGGATGTCGTCTTCCGTGCCGATGGATTCGTCGGGTCCGCCGGACACGATGTAGAACTTCTTCCCGTCCTTTTTCAGCTCGTAGGGGTGGTCCCAGGGATCGATCAGCGCGCCTTCGCCGCCGTCGAGGAAAGTCCTTTCGCCCTTCACGAGATCGGTGAGGCTTTCCGGCAGCTTTTTGTGCTTGATCTCGTACTGCATCACGGCGCTCTTTATGTTGTCGACGGAAGTCTTCGCGGCCACGAGCTTGGCGTCGTCGGTCGAGCCCATGAGCTGCTGAACGGCGACCGCGCCGAGAATGCCGAGAATGGCCACGACGACGAGCAGTTCGATAAGCGTAAAGCCGCGTTTCGCCGCGGCGACGAATGTGTTGTCCTTTTTCATTTGTCCTTCTTTCCTTTCGTTTCTTTCAAATCTCCGTCAATGCCGGCGAGAAACCTGGATGCATCGGCGACCGCACGGTCGGTCAGGGCCGAGAGGCACCAGTCGCGGACGTGCCCGAAGTCGGACGCTTCGCAGGCCAGCGGACCGAACAGCGGCACGAAACCGAATGCGACGGACGAATACCCCTGTTCGTAGTTTCTCACCAGCAGAGCCTTGCCGCTCGCGGCGTCGGATATCCTCAGCCTCGCGCTCCATGTCGTCTCGGTGGAATCGACGGTGAGCAGCGTCGCGAGCATGAGGGCGACCTCTTTGGTGCGCGCGGCGTCGGTGGTGTCGGGCCCGGAGAACTTGACGTCCACGACGACCGGCGCTGAACTCCCGCCGACAGTCCATCCCGCTTCCTCGAAGGCGCATTGCGCCCTTTCGGCGTACTCGGACGAAATCTCGGTCCTCGGAATGTACGAGGTCGAGGAAACCGTCTCGGGATGGGTCCAACCCGCGCAATATCTTCCCCGGCGGTCGTACCAGCCGGGCTCCGAGACCCATACGGTCGAAGTTCCGTATACGGGAACGTAGGAAGTCACCTCCACCTCGAATCCCGACAGCGCTATCGCAGGGGAGGCTTCTCCGGCGGGAACGGTCTCGAAAGCGGGATATTCGCTCTCGCTTACGGTGAAGCACCCCGCGAGCGCAAAAGCGCAGACGAGCGCGAAGACGCACTTCATCGCGCAACCTCCCTTCGGTCTTCTTTCCATTTGCGGATATCCTCCTTTGCGCGTGAAATGCGCTCCGCCTCGCCCTTCATGGAAGCTACGCGCTTCGCGCTTACGTATTCGCGGATTTTCCTTGCGTCGGCGGCCCGGCCGAGAATCTCGAGCGACTTGGCGTATTCCTCCGCGACGTGCAGATCGTCCGGGCGTATCGCGAAATAGATGTCGTAGCATTGCGCCGCGGCGCCGGTCTTGCCGAAGTTGGAGAACGCGCGGGCGTTGACAATAAGCGTGTAGAGCCTGTCGAGGAGCATCGTATCGCGGGGATTGGAGACGTACGCCTCGCCCCACGCCTTCACGGCTTCGTCGGTCTTGCCGCAGGAGGCGAGCACGTCGCCCGCGACTATGCGGCGGCGCACCTCCTGCGTCATCCGTATGGAGTCGGCGAGCGAAAGGACGATGTCGGCGTCGACTCCGGCCGGATCTATCCAGTCGAGATCGGGCATTTCCACGGGGAGGAGGTGACGTGCCGTCACGTTGAAGGAAAGATTGGTTCCTTCGAGTGCGGGCATCACGTCCTTGCGCGATCCGACATAATTCGCGAAAAGCTCCTGCACCGAGCCGCATCCCGCCTCGTCGGCCCGGCTTGAGACGAAGCCGTCGTTTTGCGTCCAAAGCCCCAGCAGCGCATCCATCTTGAGTTTGGCCGGCTTCATCTTCCCGGTTACGACCCAGTCTCCGACGCCAGGCATCCAAAGTCGCGCCTCCGGGCAGGGGAAGCTCTCGAGCATGTCGCGGAACCCGCCGGCGCTCATCTTGCGGACGTCCACCGCGCAGACGAGCACGCCCCGCTCGGCAAGGCGCCCTACAAGGCTCGACCAGTCTCCGCCAGCCGGAGGGGCGCCGGCAAGGACGATGTCATACCTTACCCCGTCCTTCGCCGTCTCGCGCGTCGCGCAGACGCGGCGGACGACTTCGAAATCGCCCGCGTACTTCTCCGCCTCGTCGTCGGCAAGATACACGCGTGCGGCGTTCGGACGCTCCGCGAGCGCCAGATACGCCCCGACCGTGCGTATGGCGCCGAATTTGGGGACTTCCGCCGCGGCGTGCGCGCCGGCGGCGACAAGGGCCGCCGCAATGCACGGAATCGCGCGGCGGATCGCCGCCACGCAGGCAGGGACTACGCCCCTTCTGCGCTCGACGGCCGCCTTCGCCCGGTCGCCGAGGCCTCCGTCGCCGTCCGAGAGCCATCCGAGAACGGTGCGCTCCAGCTCTTCGGCCCCCGACACCTGCACGAGCGCGCGGGATTCGAGAAGATCGCTCATCACGGGACGGAAATTCTCGGTGAACGGTCCGACGGCCGTCGGCTTGCCGCAAAGGCAGGGCTCTATCATGTTCTGGCTTCCGTGCTCGCAGAGAGACTTGCCGACGAACACGAAATCGGCGATGCCGTAGAGGCCCATGAGCTCGCCGGTGGTGTCGGCGAGAAACACGGCGTCCTTCGCCGCCCCTGCCCCCGCGTCGCCGCGCGAGCGCCTGACGCATCCATGACCCGCCGCCCGGATGTTCGCCTCGACGGCGTCGGCCTTTTCGAAGTGGCGCGGGGCGATGACGAGAAGAACGCGGCCCGCGGGGATGCGCGAGAGGATGGAGAGAAGAACCTTGTCCTCGCCGGGCCAGGTCGAACCGCCCAGGAGTATCTTGCGCCCTTCGGCGGCGGGGCCTATCCAGGACCTGAGCTCGTCCTCCTTGGCCTTGTTGCGCCTTGCGACGTCGAATTTGAAGCTGCCGGAAACCTCAACGATGCCCGCGGGCGCTCCGGCCGCGAGAAGCCGGTCGCGGTCAAGTCCGCTCTGGGCGAAAATCCGCGTGAAGGCGGAGAAGACGTCCTTGAAGAAGAACCTCGCCTTCGCGTAGCGGGGGGCGCTGCGGTCGCTGACGCGCGCGTTGACGAGAAAAAGAGGGATGCTGCGCTTTGCGGCGGAACGGATGAAGACGGGCCAGATCTCGCTCTCGGTGAGGATTATCGCCCTTGGGGAGACGGTCCGCAGCGCCGCGGTGACGAAAGTCGGGAAGTCCAGCGGATTGTATATCAGCACATCGTCCGGACCGGTCTCGGCGCTGGCCGACTTCCATCCCGTGGAGCTGGTCGTGGAGAAGCAGAACCTGACGGACGGATCGGCCTTGCGCCACTCGCGCATGAGCTGCCCCGCGACCTGCACCTCGCCCACCGAGACGGCATGTATCCAGACATGGCCGCCGCGGGAGAGTTTGCGCACGACATCGGGCGGATAGAGCGCAAACCTGTCTCCCATGCGCGCGCGGTAGCCTCCCCGCCTCAGCATCCGGACGAGAAAGCCGGGCAGCAGAAACGGGAAGACGAGCGCGAAAAGAAGGTTGTAGACAACCCACTTCAACGGGAAGCGGCCTCCTGTCAGACGGTCGCGCCGGCGGGAACGTCAGCCTTGACGGCGGCGCCGCAGGTGACGGACGCGCCTTCGCCGATGGTTATCCACGGCATGGTCGCGCTGTTGGCGTAGAAAGAGACGGCCGGACCGACTTTCACGCCGCTGGCGACGACACTGCCGGGGCCGATGTTGACGAAATCGCCTATCACGGCGTCATGGCTCACGACCGCATTAGCGCCCACGAGCACGAACTTGCCGAGCTCCGCGCCAACCTGCACGACTGCGCCCGCGGCGATGTAGGTGCCGTGGCGGTAGTCGGTCGTCGGGGAAATCTGGGCCTTAGGGTCGATGAGCACGGGGAAGTCGTGGCCGCGCAGGCGGCGATACATGTCCGCCCGCTTCGCGTTGTTGCCGATCGCGACGAAGACGGAGGCGCCGGGATTGTCCTTCGAAGCCGTATCCACGTTCCCGAGAATGGGATACCCCTCGAAGTTGTCGCCCTTCCTCCACTTCGGATCGTCGTCGGCGTAGCCGATGATGTTCCACTGTTTCTGGCCGGCGAATGCATTGATGCGCTCGACGGTCCATATAGCTTCGCGGCCGAAACCGCCGGCTCCGACAATGAACAAGTCTCTCATGTATCCTCCTTTAGGTGGAAAACATTATACCAAAAATCCGCCGCGGATGATACATGGCAGGGAGGATTTTTTTGGCGAGCACAGCCGTGCGCGCCAAAAAAAACGCTCTTGCTCCCGCCCGCCACCCCCGCCGCAAAATTAAATGGCGACACCGAAAAAAAGGATTCAGAAACCTCATCTCTCTTCTCGCAGGGTGCATTGTCGGTGCAGAGTCCGTCGATGCAGCGCCTGCAGGAAGAGACGGGACATGATGCGTTGCAGGGCATGTCGCCCGGCATCATCGCAGGGCCTCTTGAGCGGTGATCGGCGTCGCCCGGCGGCGCTCGAGTTTTCTTTTCGCCTTTCCCATTTTCAGTCCTCCTCTCCTTCGTCGGCGAGCATCTCTGCGGCGGCGAGCTCCTCTTCGAGTTTGTCCATGTCGGCGAGCGGACGCACCGTCAGGCTTGAGGTGGGCGTCTTCGCGACGGCGAGCTTGTCGAGGATCTCGAGTTTCTCCTCGTCGGGGATGTTGTCTCCTTTGATCTCTTCGCGCAGCTTGGATTTGTTAAACTCGTATTTTGTGCGGACGTAGTCCTTGGTTGCTTCGTTTGCGAGGAGTTTCTTGAGCCATGACTGCTCGTCGATTTTTTTCGCTTCGCCGGTTTTCCTGTTGAGTTCGGTCCGTTCAAAACCCCAATCGAACGCGACTTTGAATACGGCGTCGTCCGTGCTGCCGATGGAGATCTTCTTGCCGACTTTGCTGTAGACGTCGGGGTGCTGGAGCGCGTATGTTCTCGTTTCGTATTCGAGCGAGTCGAGTTCCAGGTTGATGGCGTCGATGCAGGCTTTGAGGCGTGCCTTGGCGTCGGAGAGTTTGAGGATGCGGCCGATTGCGGCGTTGAACGTTTTCCTTGTGAGTTCTTTGCTCATGGTGTTTTCCTTTCGGATTGTTGGATTTGTTGGTTGATGAAGTGTTTGGTTTTGTGTTGGGTGTTGGGCGTGTGTGTGGGTGTGGGGGTTGGGCTGGGTGGGCGTGTGTGTTGGGTGGTGTGTTGCCTGACATCGCGCGGTCACGATCGGGGCAACGGTGCTCGCCTTCCCGGGCGGGCGGATGTCGGCGTCCTTGCGACCGCTCGGCGTATACATATACAGCCTCGGGTCGCAGTCCTGCCGAATCCGCCTCGCCCG